>NZ_NASY01000055.1:0-86019 GCF_002075365.1 Anoxybacillus sp. UARK-01
CAATAGCTCATCTGGTACAGATTCCACCATTTCGTCCACTACTCGTGCGACGTGATGTTCTGGTATAAGGGCTTCAATATCAAAAATCACTTGAATTTGACGGTTGTCATAGGGTTTAAAAGTAGGGGCTAATTGTCTTTTAGAGGGCTTTTTTTCCTCTGTCTCTGGAAAAAGTGTCATTTGCGTGTTATAATTTTCAGTAGTAATCATTTGATTGCTCATAAAAATCGTCCTTTCTGGAATGTTGTGGTGGTACCTTCATTTTACAGGATAGGACGATTTTTTTTGTGTACTTTTTTAAAAAATAAAAAAAATAAGAGGGGCTTCAAAAAGTCAGTTACCCTGACTTTTTGGACAGCCCCATGCTGATGATGCATAAAATTTTGTGTAAAGCATTTTACTAGACCAAAAGAAAAAGGTAGGGTATTCTCTGATTTGGCCAAAAATCTTAGAGAAAGGAGAACCCTACCTATGTCTAAAAGTATACCGAATGTAGACTGGGTCAATCAACTGGAAAACGCCATTCGTCAGTTTGTAAAGGAAAAACTAGAACGGATCATGCGGGAAGAAATAAAAAATTTCCTCGAAATAGAACAAGCCGGAACATCGAATATGAGAAACGGCTACTATCAACGAAATCTAGATACGCAATATGGCCGGATTGAAGGTCTTTTGATCCCAAGAGACCGAAACGGGGAATTTCAAACGCAGTTGTTCCCCCTTACCAACGCCATACCGGCTGGCTCGAGGAAGCCATCATCAAGATGTATCAAAGTGGCATGAGTACACGTGAGATTGGCAAGTTTATTGAACGAATTTTAGGAAATGCCTACTCACCAACAACGATTAGTCATATCACGGATGTGGTAAAGGAAGACATTGCGAAATGGCACACACGTCCTCTACAAAAGCGATATTCGGTCTTATATCTGGATGGGTTGTACGTGAAACTTCGTCGAGATACGGTAGAAAAAGAGGTCATTTATGTCGTGTTAGGGGTAAACGAAGAAGGGTATCGTGAAATTCTTGATTTCTTTGTGGGAGGACAGGAAAGCGCCTATGTATGGCAGGAGATTCTTCAACAACTATACAACAGGGGCGTAAAGGAAGTGCTTCTGGGCGTATTCGATGGACTACCGGGATTGGAGGAAGCCTTTAAGGCGGTTTATCCGAAAGCCGATGTGCAGCGTTGTGTCGTTCACAAAGTACGTAATACCTTAAATCGTGTTCGGAAAAAGATCAATTTGAAGTGGCAGAGGATCTCAAGCTAATTTATCGCTCGCCGAATAAGGAGATGGCGTTACAGATGTTTCAACAGTTTGAGTCGAAATGGTCCAGCAAGTATCCGAGAGAAGTTCAATCTTGGGCCCATGAGTGGGATGTCCTCCTAACATTTATGGATTATCCAAGCAGTATTCGAAGTGTGATTTACACGACGAATGCCATCGAACGAACGATCAAGGAGATTCGGAAACGTCTCAAGCCGATGAACAGTTTGAGTAGTTTAGAAGCCGCGGAAAAAGTCGTGTATTTGACCATCCAAGATTTTAATGAGAAATGGGCAGGACGAAAGTTGCGAGGATTTGCCGAAGCACATGAAGCTCTTCAACGAATGTTTGAAGAACGTTACAATTAACCAAATAATGTAAATCAATGAGATAAGGGGATTCTCCCTTTCCACACATAAGACTGAATATTCAGTCTTATGTGTGGAGGAAACAGCCCCCCTCTATTCCAAATCCATTTCAGAGATACCCTATCTATTTTACATTACACAAAATTCTTGACGGTACCCTAGTTACAATTTTATTTTTTGTGTGCAAATTCATAAAAAAATAATTCAGAGGCTTTACTGTAGTCAACCTAATTCTCTCAGCGTTATTGAGATTTACTAATATCTTCATTTTGTGAAGGTTTGAGATTCGTGTCGTCATCAATCTCATGTTTCGGCAGACATAATCGCTGGCATGTATCAAAAGCGTTGGTCGATTGAAGTGTTTTTTTCGTCGGATCAAGCAATGTTCCAACTTTCCTACCGTTTTTTCAATCCTTAACTTATATATTTTATTCATCAAAAAGGGACTGAAGTATTAATGGGATATCTATCTTATTTTTTATTTATAATTTTATCTAACTCGAGATTTTCAAGATCTATATTACTGATATTTATGATCAATAATAAAATTACACTTTTTCAATTTGGTTTAATCCAGCTTTCTTATTATAGTATTCGCTTTTTGAGCGAATTTCCAAGTGGTGTTCTAGCAGACTATATAAAAAGAAAATACTCTATGGCTATTGGTAGTCTACTAGCCAGTTTGTCTGGAATTCTACTCTATAGTACTAGCTTTTTGGATATATATGGATATTTTTGGGTGTTTTTAATATTATTTAGCTTAGATGCGATGGCTTCCTCTTTTCTTAGTGGTTCAGATCAAGCCATGTTGTATGATTACTTAAAAAGAAAAGGTTTGGAAAGTAAATATCCAAAATTTTTAGGTTGGAGAGAAGCAATCGCGGCAATTTCATTGGGAACAACAACAATAATTGGAGGATTCTTAGCTTCTAAATCAATAAATTTACCTTTTTTATGGCAAGGAATTTTGTTTTTACTTGCCACACTAGTAATCCTATTCTTCCCAGAAAATAAATCTGTAACAATAAAAGAAAGAGTATCTAGGACAACTCCTCTAAAAATTGCATCAGAAGGATTAAATGTTATTAAAAGGATTCCTACTATCCAATTTTTAGTTTTATTTATGACTACTTTAGCTGCCAGCACTAACACCGTAACTATATTTATTCAGGGATATTTTAATGAGTTAAATATTAGTACTAATTCTATTGGAATCATTTATGGTATTTGTACGGTCCTGAGTGCGCTAGCAGCTATAAATTCCTATCATCTGACAAAACTAACATTAAAGACAATATTAATTATTACAACCAGTATGTTCTTTGTGGGTATTATATGTTTGCTTACAGAATATATACCTTTAGTAATCTTTGGATTTTTCCTTATTTATCTTAAATTAGATTTTCTAGAGCCTTCTGTGTATTTCTTTTTAAATAAATATGTTAAGGAAGAAGTTCGAGCAACTGTTCTTTCTTTTTTCGGAACAGCCTTAAACTTTGTAACTCTTATTATGTACCCACTATATGGAATAGTTGGAGAACAATCTGGATACAAGGGCATGATCTTTGGAATGTCAATTTTGTCCATCCCCTTATTTATTTATTTGTTTATTTTTTACAAAAAGTACAAAGTGGGGGATAGTAAAACATCTATATCAGTTTAACTTGAAGATTAGAGTTCTAAATAATCAGAAATTCTGTTACAAATTTTTTCGGCTGTCGGAGGTAAGTCAAGAATTTCCTTCATCAAGCGAATTAGTGACAGATTACCGAACAACAATTCTTCTTTTGATGGAAAATTCAAATGGATTGACAGCATTCCGTCAAGGGATGGCCAATGCCAATCCTTCCATCCTTCATGTGTATGATCGATGGCATTTGATCGGGAATGCGAAGAAGAGACTGGATTTTCTTCTTTTATTCCTCGTTCCTTCTGTGATGACATGGAGTAAATCTCTCCCATCTGTTCGTGAAATCGAAAGGACAAAGGCAGAAAAGAGGAAAAAGGAGCGCCAGGAACAAAAATGGGCACTTATTCAAGAAATCCAAACGGCTCATCCATCAGGGAAGAACATTTCTGGGCTTGCGAAGGAATATGAGCTAGATCGGAAAACGGTGAAAAAATACCTTCAGACGACAACTCCGCCACCGATTCATCGACGAAAAAGAAAAACACCGATTTCCCCTTTTTTGAACCGTGTCATCGAGTTAGAAGCGCAAGGACTATAATGTCCCCAGGGGGTGAAACACAAAATCCGAAATCTAAGTTATACTGTAACTATGAAGAAGAGAACGAATTATACGCCAGAATTTAAAACGAAAGTCGTCCTTGAAATCTTGTCAGAAGAATCTACTGTGAATCAAATTGCAGCCAAATATGATGTCAGCCCAGTTGTACTCTCTCGTTGGAAAAAGGAGTTCATCGAACGGGCCTCGGAAGTGTTTAAGAAAGGGCCTTCCGAAGCCGAAAAGGAACTCGAACAAAGTAAACAACATATCGCAGGACTGGAGCAAAAGGTTGGCCAGCTTACCTATGGGGTAGACGGGTTGGAAAAAAAATCTACAGAAATCCTCGGGCCAGGCTGGAAGAAAAAATAATATTGATTTTAGTGATTCTCAGATTACGATTAGCCGGCAGGCTGAATTGTTAAGCATCAATCGAAGCAGCGTTTATCGTCAGCCGCCCAAGGAGACGGTGATCTCTGACGACGACTTATTTATCATGCGCAGAATCGATGAACTGCACACGGTCCACCCTACGTGGAGTTACCGGACCATCACAAAAGTCATCCGCCGCGATGACCATATCCTCGTGAATCGTCAGAAGATCCGGAGATTGATGCGTGAGATGGGCATGCACACCATTTACCCGAAGCCCCACCTCAGCAAGCGTTACCATGCTCAGTATATTCGTCCCTATCTACTTAGAAAGCTAAATAGCTGTCGTCCTGATCAGGTCTGGGGGATCGATATTACCTATCTCCGGATGGAGAAGGGCGTTATGTACCTCTTTGTCATCATAGATTGGTGCAGTCGGTGTATCGTCGATTACGAGCTTTCCAGCACCTTAGAGAAAACCTTTGTTATGAACTGTCTGGAACGGGCACTGAAAAGCCGCAAGCCTGAAATAATGAATAGGGACCAAGGGTCGCACTTTACAAACCCGGATTACTTAGGTTTACTGGATCGAGCCGAGATCAAAGTCTCCATGGATGGAAAAGGACAAGCTCTGGATAATGTGAGAACAGAGCGTTTCTTTAGAACTTTGAAATATGACCTGATCTACCCCCAAGAATTTGAGACACCACGTCAATTGAGAAAAGGCATTACCGAGTATATTCATGAATACAACACCTACAGACCCCATTCCGCGATTGGCGATCTGTGTCCACTGGAGACTTACAACGGTAGAGAATTTTGTGCAGCCTAATGACCCAATACTCGAAAGGAGAATGAACTTAGAACTCCACTTCGTGTGTCTTGACATTGGGGAGCATTATATTTAGCTGTTGACTGGCTACTGAATACGCTGGATTTTTATCGCCGGTTATGACACGAGGCTTAGAAACATAAAAAGACCGCAAAGCTTCTTTAGGAAGCGCTTTGCAGCCTTTTGATCACTTGTTTTGCTTAAATAAAAATCAATGGTACTTCCTTCAAAATTAACTGCACGATACAAATCCATCCATTGACCTTTTACTTTTATGTATCTGTAGATGAGCATTTTTAATCACAATAATTTCCATGGTTAGAGAGACAAACAGGGTACCCCTTACGCGATACGGAGCTGTTTTTTGATCACATCAATGGGAATATCTTGCTTCGCGGCGTCATAAATGAACTCTACGACGCGGTGGCCTTTCCGCGATCGAAGAAGCTCCAGTCCGGCGGAGAGGTTTTGTCGGGATTCGGCGATGCTGTACACGCAGGCCAAGAGCACCACCGCCCAATACCGTTTCACTGCCTGCATGTGGCGAACGCGGTATCCATCCAGCTTCAGTTGATCTTTCGCCTGACGGAAAAAGCATTCGATTGTCCAACGCTGGGCGTAGTAACGCAGTCGCTCAATTCCCGGTCGGTGCTCAAGACGCAATGGAGAGGTTCCGGTGTCGTCAGCTGATCCGCCTTCCAAGCCAGCAGCACCACCGCATTCTCAAGACCGTTTAGGATGCCTTTGTAACGATACACGCGGTAACGCTCCTGTCCCATCGTGACGAGGCGGGTATCGTTCGGTTCGAGGCTGCGCGCAAACGGCTTCGCACGGAGAATATTAAATAATACTAATCGTGATGATGATAAATTATGAAATAACGAGACATAATTGTGAGATAATGCGAGATAATTTATAATTGACGTTGATCGGATCATGAAAGTCGAATCCCAAATAAGTACTGAATCAATGGAATTTTAATCAGAACGACAGAATCAATACTTGGACGACCTTTATCTTCCGAATACAAATCTTTCATCAATCATAGATAAACGAAAAATCAATCGCTGCATCGATTTTTCGAACAAGATGGTCTTGGGGTACTAACTCATCGAGAGTAACAGCCATCATCGAATGACGTTTGTCCGTATTTTGTCGTTGAAGCATATTTCTCACCTCCATACACCTTACTATTCCTCAACTATAATAAAAAAGCTTGTCGACAAAGTCGACAAGCTGAAAGATCCTGTTTACAAAAAACAGGACCTTTTGACATTTATACTTGCTGGTTCATTTGGCGCGCAGCCGCATTAACCTGCTCGTCCGCATGGTAAGAAGAGCGCACAAGCGGTCCAGCTTCGCAATGGCTGAATCCTTTACTTAGCGCTATTTCTTTTAATTCCATAAATTCATGCGGATGATAATATTTTTGCACTTTAAGATGTTTTTTTGTCGGCTGCAAATATTGTCCAATCGTTAAAATATCAACATGATGAGCCCTTAGGTCATCCATCGCTTCAATAATTTCTTCTTTGGTTTCTCCAAGTCCAATCATAATGCTGGATTTAGTTGGAATATCCGGCTGCAATTCTTTAGCACGCCGTAAAAATTCAAGGGAGCGCTCATACGTAGCGCGGGCACGAACTCTTGGAGTGAGACGGCGGACGGTTTCGATATTATGATTTAAAATGTCAGGCCGAGCATCCATTAATGTTTTTAAATTTTCATATACTCCACCCATATCAGACGGAAGCACCTCAATGGTCGTAAACGGATTTTTGCGGCGAACCGCACGGACCGTTTCCGCAAACACAGCCGCTCCTCCGTCTTTTAAATCATCACGCGCTACAGCTGTTACAACAACATGCTTTAAGTTCATAATGCGCACGGAATCGGCCACTCTTTCCGGTTCCTTCCAATCCAACTCAGTCGGCAAGCCTGTTTTGACCGCACAGAAACGGCATGCACGCGTACAAACATCCCCTAAAATCATAAAGGTGGCCGTTCTTCTTACAGCCCAGCATTCATGGATATTCGGGCATTTTGCTTCCTCACAAACGGTATGCAATTGCTTTTCGCGCATCATTTTTTTCAGGCCGATGTAATTTTCGTTCGTATTCAGCTTTATCTTCAACCAATCGGGTTTGCGAATGCGTTCTTCGTTTGTAGCCATTTTTCACACTCCAATAATTTATTTACACATTTTTATTATAAAAAAAAGCAAGGTTGAACACAAAGGAAATTGTCGTAACCGCTTGCAGCTTCCAATTTTTAATATTTATGAAAACCGCCAATCTCCTCAAACTAATGATATCAGATTTTCTGAAAGGAGTAGGAAGATGTGTATAAACTAATCTCTCTGGCATTGGCCGTTTTATGCATGGTTTCGTTTCCCCTGTCCGTCTTTGCAAAAGAAACCATGCATGATGAAGATATTTATGAACGGCGAATGGAGCTGTACAAACAAGCGGAAGCAGTCTCGCTCATTCCTTGGTATTATTTTGCCGCAATTGATCAATATGAACGAAATGTCCGCCTTGTGCGCCGCGATTTACCGAAAGCGAAAGGCGTTCTTGGTATTTATATTAAACCGGAAATATGGTCTGGCCCTCTTAATAAAAATCAAAATGATACGAATCCGTTCACGATCTCACAATTTGGCGGTTTTGGAATGGATGGAAATGGAGATGGTGTAGCTGATTCGACAAATGATGAGGATATTATTTTTTCCATGGCGCGGTTTCTCCAATCATACGGCACCGATCATGAGCATTTAAAAATGGCTCTATGGCAGTATTATCATCGCAGTAAAACCGTCGATATGATTTTAGGAAAAGTGAAAATTTATAAAAAATATGGCACTCTTCGTCTTGATACTCACGTATTTCCTCTTCCTCTTCACGCTAACTACACCTATAAAGATACGTGGGGCGATGCAAGAGGCTGGGGGGGAAGAAGAATTCATGAAGGAACAGATATTTTCGCTGATTATGGAGTTCCTGTACGCTCCACTTGTTACGGCATCGTTGAATTAAAAGGATGGAACCAGTACGGAGGATGGCGTGTTGGCATACGCGATATTAATAATACGTATCATTATTTTGCCCATTTAAACGGATTTGCTGGAAGCTTGCATCAAGGACAAATTGTTGAACCGGGAATGATTATCGGCGCTGTTGGCAGCTCAGGCTATGGCCCTCCCGGCACTGCTGGCAAATTTCCACCGCATCTTCATTATGGCATGTATAAAGATAACGGCTATGCAGAGTGGTCATTTGATCCGTATCCGCATTTAAAAATATGGGAAAGAATGGAGAAAATAAAACGAAAACAAAGAGATCGGAAATGATCCGATCTCTTCTTACCCTGCATAATAGAGAACAGTAACTGAAATTTGACCTTTTCCGCCACACACAGTCAGGTGGCCGAACAAAGCCGCGTCACAGAATGATGAATGGGCCTAAAAGCGGATGCTTGGCAAGAAGTCGGCAGCTTGCCTCCAACCATCGACAAAATGGAGATTTTGCTTTGCATCAGTTATACATCCCAGCTTCTCATCGTACCGATTCTATAAAAAGACGGAAATCCATCTGCTTCATATTAATGAGTCGGTACTTCAAAAGATGGATTCACGTTATTTCCGTTGTTATAAAAGTTCGGAACCTCTCCTTCAATGACTTGCATTGCAACCGGAAAGTCCCGAGCCACAACAATCGGTTTTGTTGAAAATGGAATAATCACTTGAACATTCACTTCGACACGGACGGAAATTTCTACAAGGGCATTATTAATTCCAAACGGCTGGATGCTTTTTTTCACTTCTGGCGTCACATCACCGATGATGTCAAACCGAACAGGAACGCGAGGTCCCAAACTTCCAAGCAACACATTATTTGTCGCTTGACCAACAGGTATATAATAGATAATTCCATCCTCATTCGATTCCGAATCTTCAACGCCCACACTAGAAATTTCAAGCTCCTGAAATTTTCCTCGAGATGCTGCTTTTAAATTCTTTTCCACGCGATCAACAAGCTTGGTAACAACCCGATTGACAATCGCATTATTATAATTAATGGAAGCGATATTGCCGTTTGTATCATGCTGGATCACAATTACATCATTCATGTTTATTTCTTCTTCTTCAATTTGCTGCTTAATCGCGCTGTTGATGACCAGATTAGCGACTCGCTTCGTTTCACTCTCGGCAATATCCATTAACACCGGTTCGATTCCTTTATTAATAATCCAAAGACTGACTACTGTAGATAAAATAAAAAAAACAAAAGTGAGCAAAAATAAATAACGAAAAGGAAGAGGCCCTTTTTTTGGTAAACGTCCGGGAAATGCAGCCAACGGAAAATCCCCCCTTTACAAGCTATATGTATGCTTGAAAGAGAGGACATTTGTTATTTTTTTATCCCAATTATAGATGTAACTCGATATTTGCCTCGATATAAAGGCTTAAACTAACGAACCTGGCAATCAAATAACGCCGCCTCCCAGAACGATGAAAGCGGCGTTAGACATCCCGACAGTCGCAATAAAACCGCCGCTTCATTGAGAAAGCGACAATGTGTTGACATCCCAAGTTGCCTCTCTATAAATCAAACGATTGTTTTTCTATTTATAGAACCTTTATTTCATTTTAAGCAAAGCTTCCCTTCCTGTCATTCCAACCGTAATTCCTCTTTCTTCAGCTGCCACCGTTACCGACTCTAATGGCGCCTCTAGCAACTGTTCAATGGTGCGGACACCTACCGCCCTGCCTGCAATAATCCCTCTATCTTTCAATTTTTCATTCAATAATCCCACATCTAGAGCTCCGCACATAATGTACCCTTGATCGCTTGCGACCGCTAATAAATTCGTTTTAGGAAGCTGCACAGAAATTGCGATAAATGGATAATTGTCAATCATAACAGGTTTAACATCGATCATACCGAACACACTCCTTTCTCTAATTCAATGTATGAAAAAGAGAAAAAAGTGTGCTTACGATGGCTGGGCTAATTTCCATGCCAGCAAATCCCGCAGAAATTCAGGCATATAATAGATTTTTTGCGGAGCGCGATGAATTTGCGGATAAAAATGCCCGAAAGTAAACATATCAATCGTAGCGACAGCATACGTTTGATCAGCCCTCAGCTCCTTACCATTAATAAAAATATGGCGAACATGTTCTGAGCCATCACTTGTCTTCTCTGTTTGCAGTTTCACGCCATCATACGCCATTTGTCCCATTATTTTGCCGCGAAATCCGAATCCTCTTATGGAGAGCCGCTTCATCGTTTCTGTATGCGCTTGTAAAATCACTTCTTTTAGTTCGTCTCCCCGTAAATACACTTTGCATGGATTAATCGGGTGAGGGCAAATTCGATGCAAATCCTTTTTTGTGACAATGCCTTTTGGCAACGGTTCGAGCAGCACTCCTGCGTTCACCATACCTATATCGCCGCTACACCATTCTTTTAAGGCTGAGGCTAGCAGCTGGGCGAAAGGTGATGGAGAAAACCATTGTAAAGGCAGTTCTTGATGGAGTTCAGCCACTGCTTCTTTGTCAAGCTGCTGTAAGCTTTCCTTCTCCAGCCCCATAAGCATCTGCTTTGTGTCTTCGCATTCCGAAAGCGCAGCTATATCTACTACTTCCGCTTCCCATTTCTTTTCCGGCATGGACAGCTTCACCACTCCAATGTGTTGTCCATACTTTCCAGCGCCACATAGAAGCGTATCGTTCACCCATTTCCCCTTTGAAAGCACATGATGCGTATGTGCACCGAGAATCAGATCAATCCCTGATACCGTTTGCGCAATGAACTCGTCATCGTTAATTCCCAAGTGTGACAGCAAAATCACGACGTCGGCCTGTTTTCGCACATCGTGTACAATGTCATTCAGCCATTCTAATGGTGGAGTAATGTTCCATCCTAGCAGCTCATAAAATTTTTTAAAATAAACGGTGACTCCAATTACGCCAATACGAAGGGTGTCAGACACGGAAATGATGCGATACGGCTGAAGCCACGGCGGACGTTTCCCATCTTTTCCAAACAAATTCGCTACTAAAACGGAAAAACGGGCGTTTTCATATAATTGACTCAGCTCCTCATAATTAAGCGTGATTCCTTCATTATTGCCAATCGTCACCGCATCATACTGCAATTGATTTAATAGCTGCACATTCGCTTTTCCCCTTGTTGCTTCTGTAATGGGATGAAATCGATCGATAAAATCACCGATGTCGAACAAAAGCATTTTTTCGTTTTGCCGTTCATGTTCGCGTCGTTTATCCTGCAAAAATTTAGCAATTCTTGGCCAATTTTCAAAATGGCTATGCACATCGTTTGTATGATAAATATAAAGATTTTGCTTCAACCAAAAACACCTCTTTTATGAAATGCCTTGAATAATAAGGCGCACTCCAAGCAGAATCAGGACAAGCCGCAGCATCAAAACAAGCGTTTGGCTTTTAAGTTTTTTATTCATCCATGCCCCTATCTTTGCGCCAATCCAAATGCCTGGGATCAAAGCAATCGCAAACAGCCATTCCACATTTCCCAGCACGATATGGGTAATAGAGCTCACAACGGAAGACACAAAGATCATAAACATGGATGTGGCCACAGCCACGTGCGGCGGAAAGAAAAACAGCAGGATCATCGCTGGAACCATCAGCGATCCTCCGCCAATCCCAAACAATCCGCCGAAGAAGCCGACGGCAAAGGCAATCGCAATCGCGATTGCCGGATGGTATCCATAGATGACCGTTTCTCCCTCATTTGTTATATATGTGCGCGTGACAACAAAATGCTTTTGTTTAGGCAAATGGGTGGAACGTTTGGTCAGCATCAACAAAAACGAAACGAAAACTAAGAACAAGCCAAAGTAAAGCGAAAAATGTTTCAAGCTTAGCATTTGATTGGTCCACGCACCAAGCATGGCCCCCGGTCCGCTTCCGATAAAAAAAAGCCATCCGCTCTGATAGTCCACCATGCGTTCTTTCATATAAGACAGCGTCGAGGAAAGACCGTTAAAAATAATGACCACTAGTGATGTGCCTACTGCTACTTGCGGAGAAACGTCGGGCAAAAAATGGATGGCTCCTAAAAACAATAATGAAGGTACAATAATAATTCCTCCACCTAACCCTACTAAGCTGCCGATCGTGCCGGCCAAAAAACCGACCAAAATCAATAACACGTACTCCATTATATCCCTCTCCGTTAAAATAAATCTAACTGCCTTGGCGCTAAATCCGTATACTCGATACCAAGCATTTGAAGCAGCTGTTTGGCGTTATCTGCCGCATCTCCGCCAGAATTATTATTAAATAATATGTAAAGCTCATGTGTCTGCTTCTGAAGACGCCGAATATGATGCACCCATTCGCGTAACTCGTCTTCACGATAGCGATACAAATAACGGACCGCACGCCAATTTTCTCCGCTCGTTGCTTTATTCCATCCGTGCACGTTGCGGCCATGAAAACGAATCAGTGTTTTTTCGCGGTTTGTTGGATGTAAAACAGCCGGAATCGATCCTTCCCCTGCCTGCGGTTCATCGCAAATGCTATGAATCCATCCTTCCGTCTCCATAAACTTCAATGTCTTTTCATAAAAACGGGGCCAAAACCATGACTGATGCCGAAACTCTAAGGCCACTGGAACATCCCCCATTTTCTCTCGACACCAGCGCAAGTAAGCGACATGCTCACGCCGGCAATCAAACCAAGGCGGAAATTGAAACAACACCATGGCCAGCTTCTTCGCTTCTAAAAACGGAGCAATGGACAATAAAAAAGCAGCAAACATTTCTTCCTTGCTTGAATAGGGGATTTCTCCACGTTCATGGCCTGTCATTCCTTGATACGCTTTTACAATAAAACGAAAAGCGTCAGGAGTTTCACGAATCCATTTCTCTACATTTTGCTGCGGCTGAATCGCATAAAAATAGGAATCGACCTCGACAGTTGGGAAATGAGCCGCATATTCTTGCAGTTTATCCTTAGAAGCAAGACCGGGTGGATAAAGGCTGTCGTGATCTCCCCAGCCAGTTAATCCGATATAAATCATCCGCATCACCTTAACCTCATCATAACACAATTATGTGGAAAAATAATGTAGCAAATCGGCCTGAACTTCCATGAAAACAACGCAGCTTTATTGATACATTGGCTAGAAACAGGGATGAAGCAAAACATGTTGGCTTCTTTGTTCGTCCAAACTAGAATGTTCGACTATAAAAACACCCCACACTGCTGGATATTTAATCAACAGTGTGGGGATGAAGCTAAATCAATAGAGCTGATCAGATGCAATCATGGATCAATGGTGGGCGCAGCGTCCCCAAGGAAACACTACACCTTGATAGGATAAGGATTAACCAATACTTCCTTCCATCTCGAATTTAATGAGACGGTTCATCTCTACCGCATATTCCATCGGAAGCTCTCTTGTAAATGGCTCAATGAAGCCCATCACGATCATTTCCGTCGCTTCTTGCTCCGAAATGCCTCGGCTCATGAGATAGAACAGTTGCTCTTCTGATACCTTTGATACTTTTGCTTCGTGCTCTAATGAAATGTTATCATTTAAAATTTCATTGTATGGGATGGTATCAGAAGTAGACTGATTATCCATAATGAGCGTGTCACATTCAATATTGGAGCGAGAGCCTGATGCTTTTCGACCAAAGTGGACGATTCCGCGATAGGTTACTTTTCCGCCCTGCTTAGAAATAGATTTAGAAACAATGGTCGAAGATGTGTTTGGCGCCAAGTGGATCATTTTCGCCCCAGCATCTTGATGCTGGCCTTTTCCAGCGATCGCAATGGAAAGCGTCAAACCGCGCGCGCCCTCTCCTTTTAAAATCACAGCCGGATATTTCATCGTTAATTTAGAGCCAATATTTCCGTCAATCCACTCCATTGTTGCGTTTTCTTCGCAAACCGCACGCTTCGTTACAAGGTTAAAGACGTTGTTGGCCCAGTTTTGGATTGTTGTATAGCGGCAGTACGCACCCTTCTTCACAATAATTTCCACAACGGCGCTGTGAAGCGAGTTTGTGGTATACACCGGAGCGGTACAGCCTTCCACATAATGCACATGTGCGCCTTCATCGACAATAATCAATGTACGCTCAAATTGTCCCATGTTTTCCGAGTTAATCCGGAAATATGCTTGCAACGGAGTTTCCACTTTCACTCCTTTCGGAACATAAATGAACGAGCCGCCCGACCACACTGCCGAGTTAAGCGCTGCAAACTTGTTGTCTGTTGGCGGCACCACTTTTGCCCAATGCTCTCGGAAAATATCTTCATTTTCTTTAAGAGCGGAATCCGTATCCTTAAAAATCACACCGAGCTTTTCAAGGTCTTCTTTCATGTTGTGGTACACCACTTCGGATTCGTATTGCGCTGATACCCCTGCCAAATATTTTTGCTCCGCTTCTGGAATGCCTAATTTATCAAATGTCGCTTTAATTTCCGCAGGCACTTCATCCCATGAACGCCCTGATTTTTCTGATGGCTTTACATAATACGTAATTTCATCAAAATTTAAACTTGATAAATCGCCACCCCATTGTGGCATTGGTAAGCTATAAAAAATATCTAACGCTTTTAAGCGAAATTCCAGCATCCATTGCGGCTCATTTTTCATTCGCGAAATTTCTTCTACAATCTCTTTCGTCAATCCGCGTTTCGCACGAAACACCGAAACATCCTTATCGACGAAGCCATATTTATATTCGCCGATTTCTGGCATTTTTTTCGCCATTATGATTCGCCTCCTTTTTTACAAGCCTTTCATTGCTGTGAGCGTAAGCCTTTCTCCATCGCCTTCCATGCAAGCGTCGCACATTTAATGCGAGCAGGAAATTTAGAAACGCCCTGAAGCGCTTCAATATCTCCTAAATCAAGCGATTCATCGTATTCCTTTCCCTGCATCATATCAGAGAAGACATGGGCTAACTCTAGTGCTTCTTCGATCGTTTTTCCCTTAATTGCTTGCGTCATCATCGAAGCAGACGACATCGAAATCGAACAGCCTTCCCCTTCAAATTTCGCATCCATCACCTTTCCGTCTTCTACCTTCATCGTTAAATGGACACGATCGCCGCATGTCGGATTGTTCATATTAATATCAATATTTTCGCCCTCAAGCACGCCGCGGTTTCTCGGATTTTTGTAATGATCCATGATGACTTGGCGATACAATGTATCTAAAGGGTTATTAAAAGACATGGCTGAAATACTCCTTCGTTTTCTTTAATGCCGCTACTAACCGATCAATGTCTTCCTCGGTATTATATAAATAAAAGCTTGCTCGCGCAGTCGCGGAAACATGGAGCCATTTCATTAAAGGCTGCGCGCAATGATGTCCGGCACGGACGGCAATTCCTTCCGCATCAAGCACCGTGGCCACATCATGAGGATGAACATTGTCGATATTGAATGTGACAAGACCTGCACGTTCCTTTGGTCCATAGATCGTCAAGCCTCCAATAGCGGAAAGCTGCTCTAGCGCGTATTGCGCCAATTGGTGTTCATAAGCCATGATATTTTCTAAACCGATTTGCTCAAGAAAATCAATAGCGGCTCCTAGCCCAATCGCACCAGCAATAATCGGCGTTCCCCCTTCGAATTTCCACGGGAGTTCCTTCCATGTCGATTCATACAAACCGACAAAGTCAATCATTTCTCCGCCGAACTCAACGGGTTCCATTTGCTCCAAAAGCGAACGTTTACCATATAATACGCCAATGCCTGTCGGACCGCACATCTTATGCCCAGAAAATGCAAGAAAATCACAATCCAAATCTTGCACATCGACTTTCATATGCGGTGCGCTTTGTGCAGCATCCACAACCATGACAGCACCATTTTGATGAGCAATTTGCGCAATTTGCTTAATTGGATTTATCGCACCTAAAACGTTCGATACTTGCATAACAGAAACAATTTTTGTATTCGGCGTCACCGTTTTTTCAACATCTTCTAGACTGATGGATCCGTCTTCTTGAAGCGGAATATATTTCAACGTAGCGCCTGTATATTTAGCCACCTGCTGCCAAGGAATGATATTGCTATGATGTTCCATATACGTGATGACAATTTCGTCTCCTTCGCGCAGATTGGCGCGTCCGTAACTCGCCGCCACGGTATTTAATGCGGTCGTCGTCCCGCGTGTAAATATAATTTCCTGTGTTGATTTTGCATTAATAAATTTGCGTACTTTTTCACGCGCTCCTTCATACGCATCCGTCGCTTTCGTTCCAAGCGTGTGCACGCCGCGATGAACGTTTGAGTTATATCCGCGATAATATTGATTAAGCGCTTCAATTACCGGAAGAGGCTTCTGAGAAGTAGCTGCGCTGTCAAGATACACTAATGGCTTCCCATTAACTTCTTGGTCTAAAATTGGAAACAGCTGACGAACCTCTTTTACGTTCATTATTTAACTTTCCTTTCAATGATTTCAATAAGTTGCTTTTTCACGTTCTCCAGCGGGATTTCTTTGACAACAGGTGCTAAGAATCCATGAATAATTAAACGCTCTGCCTCCACCTTTGGAATACCTCGGCTCATTAAATAATAAAGCTGAATGGGATCCACCCGTCCAACAGAAGCAGCATGGCCCGCTATTACATCATCTTCATCAATTAAAAGGATCGGATTGGCGTCGCCGCGCGCTTTGTCGCTGAGCATAAGCACACGCGATTCTTGCTCAGCATTTGATTTCGCAGCACCGTGCTCAATTTTGCCAATACCATTAAAAATGGAAGTCGCGCTATCCTTCATGACGCCGTGCTTTAAAATGCGGCCTTCTGTATTCTTGCCGTAATGCACAACGCTTGTCGTGAAGTTTTGCGTTTGCTCGCCGCGTCCAACCACCACGGTTTTTGTGTCGCCATAAGAACCGTCGCCGATTAATCGCGTAATATTTTCAGAAACGGTATTTCCATCATTCATCAATCCTAATGCCCACTCAATGCGGCCATTGCGTCCTGCGATCCCGCGGCGATTGACATATGTGGTCGTTCCCTTTGCCAAATGGTCAACCGCTGCAAAAATCACTTGAGCATTTTCATGGGCAAATACTTCAGCGACAATATTAACCACTGCATTCGCATTTTCATGGATGGAAACATAGTTTTCAACATAGGCAAGTTTACTATTCGCTTCCGCTACGACAATCACGTGATTAAACAGTGCCGCATCCTGTGTTTCATGAATATAAACAGCTTGAAGCGGGGTATTGATTTCCACATTTTTAGGAACATATACAAAAACGCCGCCATTGAGAAGCGCTGCATGAAGAGCCGTCAAGCGGTGCTCATCGATTTTGACTCCATCCTGCATAAAATATTTTTTCACAAGCTCTCCATGTTCACGCACAGCCGTGAAAATATCCGTAAAAATAACTCCTTGCTTCTTTAAGTCATCCGATAATGAAACATATGCTGGTGTCTGGTCGCGTTGAATGTATAAATTTTTTGCTTCTTCGCCTGCATCAACAAGTGTTTTTACTGATTCCGGAAGTTCTTCTAGAGATGCAAACGGCGCACTTTGTACAAAATGTTGTGTGATCTCGGTAAAATTCCATTTATCAATCTTTGTTTTATCTGGCTTTGGCAATGACAACTCTTCTGCTTTGGCAAGAGCTTGTAAGCGAAGATCTAAAAGCCAGCTTGGTTCTCCGCGCCCTTCAGAAAAAGTGCGCACATACTGTTGATCGAATGGTAGTTTCGTTTCGATTGCCATAAATAATCCTCCTAACGCTTACGCTTCTTGCTCAATCATTTCATCTTCAATGCCCAATTCTTTTTTGATCCAGTCATATCCTTCAGCTTCTAAGCGCTGCGCTAATTCTGGACCGCCGGATTTCACAATGCGTCCTTGCATCATCACATGCACATAATCTGGCGTAATGTAATTAAGCAATCGTTGATAGTGAGTGATAATTAAACAGCCAAAATCGCTGCTGCGCATTTCATTAACACCTTTTGAAACGATTTTTAAAGCATCAATATCAAGACCCGAGTCGATCTCGTCTAAAATCGCAATTTTCGGCTCTAGCATCATAAGCTGAAGAATTTCATTGCGTTTTTTCTCTCCACCGGAAAATCCTTCATTTAAGTAACGATGAGCCATATCAGAGTTCATTTCAAGGAACTCCATTTTTTCATCTAATTTGCGAATGAACTTCATTAACGAAATTTCGTTCCCTTCTCCAAGACGAGCATTAATGGCAGAACGAAGGAAATCGGCATTCGTCACACCGCTAATCTCGCTTGGATATTGCATAGCTAAAAATAAACCGGCGCGCGCGCGCTCATCTACTTCCATTTCAAGAACGTCTTGTCCATCTAGTGTAATGCTTCCTTTTGTTACTTCATATTTTGGATGGCCCATAATTGCGGAAGATAGCGTTGATTTTCCCGTTCCGTTCGGCCCCATAATGGCATGAATTTCTCCGCCTTTTACCTCCAAATTTACACCCTTTAAAATTTCTTTCCCCTCCACTGATACGTGAAGATCTTTGATTGTCAATACCGCCATAAAAATACCTCCAATTTTCTAAAAGAAGTTTGTGTATCTCATCGTTATTGTGATTCTCATTTTATTCTCATTACAATCTTATAACAAATGAAAGGTATTAGCAACCATTTAACTCCATTAGTATACTTTTTAAATAAAAAAGTTTAATAAGTAAACATATCAAAAAAGCCTCCTATTCTGGAGGCTTTTGCACTAATGTTTTGTCGTCAATTCGGCAATGCATTCTTGAACAAGCGTCACCGCTTGGCTCATCGCTGCGCCTCCCGCAAACGCTACCGCAACGCTGCAAGCTTCCAAGATTTCCTGTTCTGTCGCCCCTTGATCGATACAGCCTTTCGTATGATAAATCGTACAATATTCATCTTGTGTAGCTAGGCTAATCCCGAGAGCGATCAATTGCTTTTCTTTTTGCGACAAAGCTCCCTTCTGAAAGCATGCTTTAGTAAAGGCATTAAATTTCTCTGCCACTGCGGGGATTTTCTGTGTGAAGGCGCCCAATCCTTCTTTATAATGCTGCAATGCCGCTTCTGTTGAAGAATGTGTTGGTTGATTCATCCTCAAGCTCCTTTCAAAATCATAAGAACTGCGGTTATATTATTGACTAAAATGGGAAGATCATATAACTGAATCGAAAAGAAAAATCGGCTTGAACGATCTGGAAGAAATGGTTGCATAATCATCAAGCCCCGTGGTTTCTCATGCTGATTACACCAAAAGTAAGAGAACATTAAAAAGCGGAAGCTCCGCTATGAAGCTTCCGCTTTCTTTATAGTATTACTCAGTTGCTGGAATGACAGCACCTTTGTATTCTTTTTTGATGAAATCTTGAATTTCTTTGGATTGAAGCACTTCGACAAGCGTTTTAATGTCTTTGCGATTCTCATCGCCTTTACGTACCGCAATAATATTCACATATGGATTGTTTTTTGGCGACTCGACAGCAATTGGATCTTTCGCAGGATCCAATCCGGCATCTAAAGCGTAGTTGGCGTTAATCACGACCGCATCGCCCTCATTGTTTTGGTAAACTTGTGGCAGCAAACCGGCATCAACATCGGTTTTAAATTTTAACTTCTTCGGATTTTCTACAATATCCTTAACCGTGGCTTTTGTTTTATCAATGCCGTCTTTTAATTTAATAAGTCCTTTCTCTTGAAGCATGGACAAAATACGCCCGTGATCAGCGACAGAGTTGCTCATAATAATGGTGGCTCCCTCTGGAAGCTCCTCAAGGCTTTTGTATTTTTTAGAATAAATTCCGATTGGTTCAATATGAATACCGCCAGCATTGACAAAATCATAGCCGTTTTCTTTCATTTGTGCCTCTAAGTAAGGAATGTGCTGGAAATAGTTAGCGTCGATTTCTTTATTCTCTAACGCCTTATTCGGCAAAATATAATCCTGGAATGTGACAATCTTTAAGTTGACGCCTTTTTCTTTAAGAATTGGCTTCGCTTTTTCTAAAATCTCAGCATGCGGCACATTCGATGCGCCTACTACTAATTCCTTTTTCTCTTGGTCTCCTTGTGCGCCGTCTTTGCCGCCGCATGCCGCCAACGCGAGCACAAGCACTACCGCTAATAATGCACCCCACCATTTTTTCATCTGTTTTTCCTCCTTTATATTGTTATCTCTTATCTATTTTGGAAGTGACAAAGTCACCGATAAGCTGAATGGCAAATACAATGATTAAAATGAGCACTGTAGCAACAAAGGTCACATCGTTATGACTGCGTTGGAACCCTTCTAAATAAGCAAGATTCCCAAGGCCACCAGCGCCCACTACTCCCGCCATCGCCGTATAGCCAACTAACGCAATAGCGGTTACGGTGATCCCTGAGACAAGAGCCGGCAGCGATTCAGGAATCAATACCTTCCAGATGATTGTCGCCGTTGTCGCTCCCATGGCTTTCGCCGCTTCAATCACACCTTTGTCAATTTCACGCAAAGCGATCTCCACCATGCGCGCATAAAATGGAGCAGCGCCAATAATCAACGCCGGCAAGGCCGCGTTTGCCCCAAGAATCGTACCGACTAGCATCTTTGTAAAAGGAATAAGCAGAATAATTAAAATAATAAATGGGATAGAACGAAAAATATTAACAAAAGCAGAAACGATTGTATGAATGGCTTTGTTTTCCCAAATATTATCTTTGGATGTTAAAAACAGCAACAATCCTAGAATGAGTCCAAATACAAATGTAAACGCCACGGCAACTCCTGTCATATACAGCGTTTCCGACGCTGCCGCCCAAATCGATTCCCACTGAACGTTAGGAAACATGCTACTCATTCGTCATCACCTCCACACCGACTTGTTGCTGACGAATGTAGTCAAGCGCTCTGGCTACTTCCTCATCCGTTCCACTCATATGAACAAACAGCACTCCATACGAGCCCTGATGGGTTTGTGAAATCTTCCCTTGCAAAATATTAATGGTTATTTCAAAATTTCGGATCAGTTCTGCGATGAGCGGCCGTTCAGTCGCATGGCCAGCAAAAGTAAGCTGGACAACTTTGCCGTTAGGATATTGGTTGAACAAATGAGCAATCGTCCCTTTCGTTTCTTCAGGTTCCGTAATCTGTTGAACAAACCGTTTCGTTATCATCTGTTGCGGATTTTGAAATACATCCAATACCTTTCCTTCTTCGACAATCTTTCCGTTTTCCATTACCGCCACACGATCACATATTTTACGGATTACATGCATTTCATGAGTAATTAATACAATAGTCAATCCGAGGCGCTGATTAATATCAACTAAAAGCTCAAGAATCGAATCTGTCGTTTGCGGATCCAAAGCAGAAGTCGCTTCGTCGCATAACAGCACCTTCGGGTTGTTCGCGAGCGCCCGCGCAATACCGACACGCTGCTTTTGCCCCCCGCTGAGCTGCGATGGATAGGTATTTTCTCTTCCGTGCAGACCCACAAGATGAATGAGTTCATCCGCCCGCTTTAACCGCTGTTCCTTTGGAACTCCAGCAATCTCTAAGGGAAACGCAATATTGTCTCGGACCGTCCTTGACCAAAGCAAATTAAAATGCTGAAAAATCATTCCGATTTCTTGCCGCGCCTTGCGCAATTCTCTTCCTTTAATACTTGCGATGTCTTGACCGGCAACCATCACTCTTCCATTTGTAGGCTTTTCCAAGCCATTTAAAAGACGGATCAGCGAGCTTTTTCCAGCACCGCTATATCCAATAATGCCAAAAATCTCCCCTTCTTTAATGTGCAAATTTACATCATTGACAGCTGTTACCGCTCCCTGGCTTGACGAATATACTTTTGTTACATTTTCTAGCGTAATCAAACGCGATTCACCTTCCTTGTTCCAGCAACTAAAAAACCTTTCTGCTCAAGAGAACAGAAAGGTTTTAATATCTCCCATTTCTGTCTCTTATCTCTCAAAGCGAACGCTTTGTGTGAATTGGCACCATTTCAGTCGAATGCTGACGGTTGCCGGGTTTCATAGGGCACATCCCTCCACCTCTCTTGATAAGAGCAGCAACGCTCCTTTATTCAGTTAATGCTTTAATTCATCTAAGAATTATACAAATTACAAAAGTGATTCTATCATTCTATAAAGGAAGGTGTCAACAGAAAAATAATTCCTAATCATAGAATCAATACACAAGCGCCGATGATCCATTCAAAATGCTCTGGCTTAACACAACCTTTTCGGCATCTCCCTCGAGCAAAAGCGCCAGCGGGCCCATCTTGCCCACAAAGCGTTCGTTGTTTGACAAAGACATGCTGACAGTGGACAAGCAAAGGGTTTACAGATTATGACGGAAAAACGAGGAATCGGGCGGCGTTAATCGGTTTTTATTGGATCATCACCACGCCTGTTTTTAATATGTTCTAACCTCTCGTTGAAACTATTGTTTTATCAATATGAATGGACTTCATGACCGATTCAATTGTTGACGGCTATTTTCTACACCTCTGAATACAGCGAACGAATTCCTGTGGCAATGGCGATGGCTTGCTCTAAATCCTCAATTAAGTCTTCGACATTTTCGATGCCGACCGATAGACGAATCAAATCTTCCGTAACTCCCGAGGCCTGCAAATCTTCTGGGCTCAACTGCTGATGCGTGGTGCTGGCTGGATGAATAATTAAGCTTTTGGCGTCTCCTACATTGGCCAAGTGCGACCAAAGCTTCACGTTGTTAATGAGAGCCGCTCCCGCTTCTCTTCCTCCTTTAATGCCGAACACCACAACGGCTCCCGCTCCTTTCGGCAAATATTTTTCGGCCAAATTCTTGGCTGGATGCTTTTCGTGTCCAGGATACAGCACCCATTCTACTGCCGGATGGCGATCTAAATAGTCTACAATCCGACGCGTGTTAGCAATATGCTCTTTCATGCGTACATGAAGCGTCTCAAGCCCTAAATTAAATTGAAACGCATTAAATGGGCTAATCGCTGGTCCAAGATCCCGCAGCAATTGCACACGAGCCTTAATGATATAAGCAGCCGGACCTAAAGCTTCTGCATACACAAGATTGTGATAGCTTGGATCCGGAGTTGTAAATCCCGGAAATTTAGGAGAATCCCAATTAAACTTTCCTCCGTCTATAATAATGCCGCCAAGCGTTGTACCGTTTCCAAGCAGCCATTTAGTAGCTGAATGAACAACGATATCCGCCCCATACTCAATCGGACGGCATAGATATGGAGTGGCAAACGTATTATCAATAATGAGAGGAATACCCGCTTCATGCGCAATGTTGGCTACCGCTTCAATATCTAGTACGTGCAAACTTGGATTACCAATCGTTTCTGCAAAGATCGCTTTCGTTTTTGGCGTAATGGCAGCACGAAAATTTTCCGGATTAGCGGGATCAACAAAATGCGTTGTAATCCCATATTTCGGAAGGGTAGTGGCAAAGAGGTTATAGGTACCTCCATATAGCGTTGAAGCTGACACAATCTCGTCTCCTGCTTGCGCTATATTTAAGATCGCAAGCGTGATTGCGGCCATGCCGCTTGCTACTGCAAGACTTCCAATTCCTCCTTCTAATTGTGCCACTCTTTCCTCAAAGACTGTGGCGGTCGGGTTATGAATGCGCGTATAAATGTACCCTTCTTCTTTCAATGCGAATAAGTTGGCTGCATGCTCCGTATTGGCAAATTGATAAGCGTTCGATTGATAAATCGGAACGGCTCTTGCTCCTGTCACAGGATCTGGACTTACCCCCCCATGCACCGCCAGCGTTTCTAAACGATATGATTTTTCGCCCACTGTCATCCTCTCCTTTTTATAATCAAATGAAAACCCCCTCTTCATCATAAGAAGAGGGGGAAATTTCCTTTAACTCTTCTTATCTGCCAGAGCGATACACTCTGCTGGAATTGGCACCGTGTCAAACCGGTTGCCGGGCTTCATCGGGCCAGTCCCTCCGCCACTCTTGATAAGAACTTGTTTATTATTTTATTTTTCTGAATAATAACACTGTTTTTTTATCATGTCAATAACATTTCGTGATTTCATATTCAAGAGGCATAACGATATGGTTTAGCTAAATGAAGAAGCGATTCTAATAAAAGCATGTGACGAAAGCTACCGGAAACCACTAATTCTTTTAAGCGGAGCTGCTGCTGCAATTTAAGTTCACCTTTCAACAGACTAACAAGCGCCTCTTTCGACCCTCTAATGGTTAATATCTTCCTTTCATCAGCTTCCTGCGCCAGATGAACTCCCGTTTTTGAAATGGCGAAAATCAGTGTTTCTGCATCGCATTCAAAGCGAATGTAGAGTTCCTCCTCCGGTAAAATCGGCAACAGATGGTGCAACGTCTGTACACGTTCCATAAATTTTTTAGTTAATTCATAAATCTTCATCGTTTTCCCGCCTCTCCATTATCCTTTTCTCTCATTTATTTCCATAGAAAAAGGCATAATTCCTTTATAAACTTGTCGACAAATCATCAAGAAAACGTACACGATTTTTCATATTTCCCGAGAAATATGTCAAAAAAACTCTAAATAAAAAAGCAAGCCCCCAAAGGCTTGCTTCAATCTATACGGATGCCAACACTTCTGCACAATCTAAAATGGACCTATCTACTGTTTGTTCTTCTCTTATCCATAAATGCATGCATTACGGCTTTTGCAATTCTTGAATCACCTCATATAAATATGGGACAGATTGAAATGCATATAACTTCTTTTTCATTTCCCCGTTTCTAAATAACAGCAGGCAAGGTACACTTTCAATTTCCCAGCTGACCGCTCGATCCGGCATATAGTTAATATCGGACTTCCGAAAGGCTACATGAGAAGTTAGCTCTTGAACAATGCTGACCATGCGATTCGCTAGCTGGCATGTGCCGCACATCGGTGTATATACATACAAACATACAAACTCCTCCTGCTGAATGAGTTCATCTAATTGCTGTATCGTTACTTCTTCCACACTTCTTCACACCTTTTACCAATCATCTGCATACACATCAATATTAGCGCTCAGCAGCACCGTTGCAATATGTTTTTTAGGTGCTGCGGCCACCTCTCGATACATGCGATCGATATATAAATGCTCCGCCTCAGGAAATTCACGGCGCAGCTGCTTTCGCAATCGTTCTCCCGCTTCATCCGAATCCACTAAGATAAACACTTCTTTATCATACAGCTGATCAATCCACTCATCTAATTTTGCACGGCTGATCGTCCCGTTTGTGCAAATGATTTCAACGGAATCTTTAATCATGCCCTCTATTTTCTTTTTGTCGGAGCGCCCCTCGACAATAATTACTTTTTCTTTATCCATCATGATCATCACCTAATGAAAAGAAGTTATGTATATTGTATTCCATTCGCTCTTTGTTTTCTACCTTCCTGCTTCCAAAAATAAAACAGCCTTGAGATCGGAGAAACAATCCATGCTTGCTTTAACCATTCACTATTCATATAAAAGATATAACGCCGCGGCATTATTAGCCACGGCGTGCTAGAATCGATCTTATTCTTGGTTAATCATTTGCTCATATTGTTCAGCCGTCAATAAACGATCGATTTCGCTTAAATCAGTCGGCTCAACAACAATCATCCATGCCTTCTCATATGGAGATTCATTGACAAATTCAGGATTGTCGTTTAATTCTTCATTAATTTCAACAACTTTTCCACTGATAGGGGCATACAGCTCAGAAACCGTTTTCACTGATTCAACACTGCCAAACGGCTCGTTTGCTGTAAGTTCCGCACCTACCTCTGGAAGCTCAACAAATACGATATCTCCTAACTCGGATTGCGCAAAATCAGTAATTCCAATTCGAACTTTACCATCTTCCACACGTACCCATTCATGTTCTTCAGAATAGCGCAATTCTTTTGGTGTGTTCATGATTTATGTCCCTCCAACAGCAATGTATTCTTTTTAATAATAACTGATTTTTTTGAAAAACTCGACTGTATTCGTTATACTTGTCCAAAAATTTTTTCATAAGCTTGCTCATCAAATCCTACTACCACATGCGTCCCATCTGTTGCAATCGGCCGTTTAATCAGCATGCCATCCGATGCCAATAGTTCAAGCAGCTCGTCGTCAGTCGCTGTGCTGATGCGATCTTTTAATCCTAGCTCCCGATACCTCATGCCGCTTGTGTTAAAAAACTTTTTGAGCGGAAGCCCGCTTTGTTGATAAAGCTCTCTTAATTCATCTTTTGTTGGTGGATGTTCGGCAATATGTACATCATTCACTGCGATGCCGCGCTCCTCTAACCATTTTTTCGCTTTTCGGCAAGTGCTGCATTTCGGATACCAGTAAAAAGTTAACATGATCGTTCATCACCCTCTATAAACAAAGTACCAGACGATTCGTCTGGTACTTCTCATTATTACACAATATAACGTTCTGCTTCAATGAGCGCGGCCGCCGCTTCGCGTTTTTTGGCAATGACATTGATTGGAGTATGGCGCGTAAGCTTGCGCAATGCCGATAGCATCATTCGCAGCATATCTCCTTGCTCAACCGCTACAATCGTTTCTTTTGCATGTGCTTCGATTTCATTAAATGCTTCCTGGCAGAAAATTTCTGTATATAAAATTTTTTGTTTATTTTTCTCTGCTCCAAATTTTTGAATCGCCTTTTCTGTGCGAAGAAGCGCTGATTCCATCGCATAAATATTGCTGACAATGTCGGCAATATTCACTAGCACTTCTTGTTCTTTCTCTAGTTTCGGGCCAAATTTCTGCACGGCTAGGCCGGCTGTCAACAGAGCAATTTTTTTCGCGTTCCGCACCAAATATTTTTCTTGCTCTAGCAATCCATCTCCTACTTCTTCCGGCATCAGCATCATGAGTTCTTCTTGCAGCTTTTGCGCTTTTTGCAAAAGAGGAAGCTCTCCCTTCATCGCTTTCCGCAAATACGTTCCCGGTACTAACAGGCGGTTGATTTCATTCGTTCCTTCAAAAATACGGTTAATGCGCGAGTCGCGATACGCCCGTTCAATTTCATATTCCTGCATAAAACCGTAGCCGCCATGAATCTGTACCCCTTCATCCACAATGTAATCCAATACTTCCGTTGCAAAAAATTTATTCAATGAACATTCAATGGCATATTCAGCAATAGATCTAGCAATTTCTTTTCCTTCTCTCGCTTGTTCGGCATCCAGCTTGCTCATGCGCTCCTCAAATAATCCAACTGTGCGATATACCGAGCTCTCCGCAGCGTATAGTTTTGATGCCATCGTCGCAAATTTTTCTTGTGTTAATGAAAATTGGGAAATTGGCGTTTTAAATTGCTGGCGCTGATTCGCATATTGAATCGTCACCTCTAGAGCCCGTTTGGAGCCGCCAACCGCTCCGACACCTAATTTATAACGGCCAATATTTAAAATATTAAAAGCGATGACATGCCCCTTTCCAATTTCCCCTAATAAATTCTCCTTCGGCACAAGGGCATCTTGTAAAATTAATGTGCGAGTGGAAGAGCTTTTAATTCCCATTTTCTTTTCTTCTGCTCCGGTAGACACCCCAGGAAAATCACGCTCTACAATAAAAGCCGAGAAATGCTCGCCATCCACTTTAGCATAAACGACAAACACATCCGCAAACCCTGCATTGGTAATCCATTGCTTCTCTCCATTCAAAACATAGTGAGTGCCTTCTGCATTCAGCTTCGCTGTCGTTTTCGCCCCTAGAGCGTCCGAACCGGAGCCCGGCTCTGTTAAAGCATAAGCCGCTATCTTTTCACCTGTGGCCAATGCCGGCAAATATTTTTGTTTTTGCGCTTCTGTTCCAAATAATACAATAGGAAGTGAGCCGATTCCTACGTGGGCGCCATGCGAAATCGAAAACCCTCCGGCCCGCGCCATTTTTTCGGCAATTAATGCTGAGCTGATTTTATCAAGCGACAAACCTCCATACTCTTCCGGTACATCCGCGCTTAAAAGTCCAATTTCTCCCGCTTTCTTTAGCAGTTTAACAGAACGATCAAACTCATGATTTTCTAAGTGCTCTAACTGAGGCAACACCTCATTGATCACAAATTCCTCTGTTGTTTTGGCGATCATTTTATGCTCATCTGTAAAATCTTCCGGAGTAAACACGCGTCCGCAGTCTACCTCTTCAATTAAGAAGCTGCCACCTTTCACCACATTATCCATCGCTTTTGCCATTGCGTTTCTCCTCCTTGTTTTTTATGTGAACAACCTTGATATCATCTGCTTTACACTACTCCAGTAATTCAAATACACCAGCGGCTCCCATGCCGCCGCCGATGCACATCGTAACAATACCAAATTGCTCATGCCGGCGGCGCATCTCATGAAGCAAGGTCAACGTTAATTTAGCCCCTGTGCATCCGAGCGGATGCCCGAGTGCAATCGCTCCGCCATTGACATTGACTTTTTCTTCATCTAGACCGAGCTCCCGAATCACTTGAATCGCTTGTGAAGCGAACGCCTCATTTAGCTCAAATAATCCGATATCGGAAAGCTCTAATCCAGCAAGCTTTAGCGCCTTTGGAACAGCAGCAATCGGCCCGATTCCCATCACTTCTGGAGGGACGCCTGCTACGGCGAATGAACGGAATTTTCCAAGAGGCTTCAAGCCAAGCGCTTCTGCCTTTTCGCGATCCATCACCATGACCGCTGCTGCCCCATCGCTTGTTTGCGACGCATTTCCTGCAGTGACTGTTCCATTAACGGCAAACGCCGGGCGCAGCTTTGCTAATATTTCTTTGTTCGTTTCCGGACGAACACCTTCGTCTTCAGCAAATACGATCTGTTTTTCCGCAAGTCGGTTATTTTCAACCGTACGGATCGTGACATTCACCGGAACAATTTCATCCACAAACTTCCCGTCACGGATCGCTTGGGCTGCCCGCTGATGGCTGCCTACAGCAAACGCATCCTGTTCTTCGCGGCTGATTCCATACTTCATAGCCACTTGCTCTGCTGTATGTCCCATTGACATATAGTATTCTGGAATGTTTTCAGCAATTTTTGCATTCGGCCTCACAACATGCCCCAGCATGGGGACAAGACTCATTGATTCAACGCCGCCAGCGATAATCGTGTCAGAGTGGCCAAGCATAATGCGTTCCGCTGCATAAGCAATCGCCTGCAGCCCTGATGAGCAATAGCGATTGATCGTAATGGCTGGAACAGTGTAAGGGAGACCTGCCAATGCCCCTATGTTGCGGGCTATATTTAGCCCCTGCTCCGCCTCCGGCATGGCGCAGCCAAAAATCAAATCATCGATGTCTCCATCATAATTTTCCGCTCTCTTTAATGTTTCTTTCACAACAAGCGCGCCTAAATCATCTGGACGCATATGAGCAAGCGTCCCTTTTTTCGCCTTTCCGACCGGAGTACGCGCTCCCGCTACGATGACTGCTTCTCTCACAATCTTCCCCCCTGTTTCTATATAGGCTTTATTTAAGATTTTACGAGCATGAATGCCTTACAGCATCCAAACCATATTCCACGCAACTTCGATGAGAGCAGCGGATCATAGGCCAGTCAATCCATCCCCTTGCTATTGTTAAGAGAAAGCCCCCTGTGCTCATTTGATACGGCCGCATATCTATGTTTGTTATTTAGTTGCGCAGCGGCTTTCCTTTTACAAGCATATGCTGCATCCGCTCCTGCGATTTTCTTTCTCCTACTAAACTTAAAAACGCTTCTCTCTCTAAATCTAATAAATATTGTTCATCTACCTCCGTACCGTACGGCACTTTTCCTCCAGCAATGACATAGGCAAGCTTTTTGGCAATCTTTACATCATGCTCTGTAGCATAACCGGAAAGGTGCATGGATTGAGCAGCTAAAAGCAATGCTGCGTATCCAGACTCGCCTACGACCGGAATCTTTTTGCGCACAGGCGGCTGATAACCGCTGTCGTATAGAGAAATTACAGCCTGTTTGGCATCATAAAGCAAATGGTCACCATTCATCGTAATTCCGTCTTGTCGATTTAAAAAATTCAGCTCGCGAGCTTCCAACGCCGATGTAGATACTTTGGCCGTCGCAATCGTTTCAAACACGTTATTCGCCACTTTTTGCAAATCAAAGTCCACGCCATTCGGCAGGCTGTTTAAATATTTAATATATAGTTCCTTGTTTCCACCGCCGCCAGGAATCAACCCAACACCAACTTCAACTAATCCCATATACGTTTCTCCTGCCGCTTGAATGCGTGCGGCCGGCAAGCAAATTTCCGTACCGCCGCCAAGCGTCATCGCAAAAGGAGCAGCAACCACTGGCTTTGGACTATATTTAATATTCATCATCGCCTGCTGGAACTGTCTCACAACGAGCTCAATTTCAAAATAATTATCATCTTGGGCCTCCATTAAAATCAGAGCCAGATTGGCACCAACACAGAAGTTTTTCCCTTGGTTTCCAATGACAAGGCCTTTATAGTTGCGATCGACTTCCTCTAGCGAGTCGTTGATCATTTGGACAATATCAAGGCCGATCGCATTATTTGGTGAATGAAACTCTAATAGCGCCACATCATCCCCTAAATCAATCAAGCTGGCACCGCTATTTTTTTTGATAACCCTGTTTTCTTCTTTTAACCGTTTAAGATGAATGACTTTTGGATTCTCTGAAACAGGCTTGTATTCTCCCTTGTCATAAACTAAAACTTTTCCGTTTTCTCGCTTATAAAAGGATGTATGCCCCGCAGCAAGCATTTGAGCAACCCAATCAGGAACGTTCTTTCCTTCTTCTTGCATTTTGCGAACAGACGCTTCCACACCGATCGCATCCCATGTTTCAAACGGGCCAAACTCCCATCCAAATCCCCATTTCATTGCCCGGTCAATGGCGACAATATCATCGGCAATTTCCCCTAGCAGTTGTGCCGAATAAAGAAGGACCGGGCTTAAAATATTCCAAAGCAATTCTCCAGCACGGTCATCGCTATATACAAGCGCTTTCAATTTATTGCTTAATCCTTTAGCCTGCTTGCTCATCTCGACCGCTGGTGTTTTTAGTTTTTTGCTTGGTTCATATTCCAGGGTTTCATAGTTTAATTCTAAAATGTCCTTTCCTTTTTTGAGGAAAAATCCTTGTCCTGCTTTGCTGCCAAGCCATCCTTTTTCCAGCATTGCTTTCATAAAATCAGGAGTGCGAAAAACCTCTTTTTCCTCTCCGTCCACTTTTTCAAATACATTGTTCGCTACATGAATAAATGTATCTAAACCAACGACATCCAGCGTGCGAAACGTAGCGCTTTTCGGACGTCCGATTAACGGCCCTGTAACAGAGTCAACCTCGCCAACGCTATAGCCTCCTTTGATCATTTCTCGCACTGTTACTAGCAGCCCATACGTTCCAATGCGATTAGCAATAAAATTAGGCGTATCTTTAGCAATGACGACTCCTTTCCCAAGCACTTCCTCGCCAAATTCCTTCATAAAGGCAACAATCTCTGGATCAGTGGCTTTCGTCGGAATGATTTCCAGAAGTTTTAAATAGCGGGGCGGATTAAAAAAGTGAGTCCCTAAAAAATGCTTTTTAAAATCTTCCGAACGTCCTTCAGACATGGCTTCCACTGAAATACCAGACGTATTGGAACTTACAATGCTCCCTTCTCTTCTGACTGCGTCGATTTTAGCAAACAGCTGTTTTTTTATGTCTAAATTCTCCACCACTACTTCAATAATCCAATCAGCCTCCGCCAGACGGTGTAAGTCATCTTCAAAATTTCCGGTCTCGATGAGCGCCAGCTTTTCTTTCGTCATCAGCGGCGCCGGTTTTTGCTTCAATAGCTTTTGCAGAGCCTGATTCGCCAAGCGGTTACGAACAGCTGTATGTTCAAATGTAAGACCTCTTGCTTCCTCCTCCTTTGTTCGTTCACGCGGCACGATATCAAGAAGCAAGGTTGGAATGCCGACGTTCGCTAAATGTGCGGCAATGCCGGAGCCCATTACTCCAGAACCTAATACCGCGGCCCGTTTAATCCGTTTGACCATGGCAACTTCCCCCTCCGATATATTGAATGAATAATCATTCATTTTTTCTCAAAAAAAATATTGGCTGACTATTATTCTTATAATTTAAATATAAAGTATCTTTTAAATTTTCGCAATATATATGCTTAACAATTTTTGTCTAGAGTATAAATTATTTTTTTCAGCCAAGCTAAAAACGGAGGTGATAGGGATGGCAAAAATGCAGAAGAACCCGTCTAAAGCAGCCGTCAGCGCCGCAAGTGTAAAGGGAAACGCAGGACCAAATGTCGAGATGGATGGAAGCGGGAAAAAAACAAGTCAAAATCAGCAATATAAAAAAGCAAACATGCAAGGAGAGTAACGATACTTGCTATAGCTGGGCAATACATGCAACAATGATCCATACAACTTGATCCTTCAACATTCACTTCCACTTGAGAAGTCGATGGTTGAGCGATCGAACATCCCCCTTTCGGACAACCGGATTTGTCTGAAAACGGCCTGTTGATTGGGCTGGCGGTCGCGCTTTGGCGTAACGGCCGCAAGTTACCGACTTGCCTTTCGACCGTAAGTTTTATTGACACCATTCATTTATTCAGTAGATATAGCGTAAGGACCATAAACGAATCGATGGGATCTAGCACCACGAGTGAACGATATAAAGGGGCTGCCTTCTAATAATAGGCAGCCCCTTTTGGATCGAGCAGAAAAATAAAAGCGGAATCAAACGAAGAAACAAAATCGCGAATTTTTTTCTTCATTCACTGTTAAAAGCTTAACCACATGAGATAGGTACGGCCCTTCCCAAATAACGAACGTTATCATTCTGTTCAAGGGAAGGGGCAGAAAAGCTTGTGTTTACCCAGATCATGTGTGATTTTTATAAAACAATAAACCATGGATATTTGTGCCTTTACTATTTACGCAATATTCCTTTGATAACAAATGCTACATTCGCTGGGCGTTCAGCAAGACGGCGCATAAAATAGCCGTACCAGTCCGTTCCATACGGTACATAGACACGCATGGTGTATCCTTCGCGAACAAGCTGTTCTTGTCGTTCTGGGCGAATTCCGTACAACATTTGAAACTCAAATTGATCATTTGGAATGTTATATTCCTTTACTAGCTGCTTCGTATATTCAATAATCGCATCATCATGAGTCGCTACCGCCGTATAGTTTCCATTCAGCAGATGCATTTTAATAATTTTTTTGAAATTATCATCAACATCTTTTTTCTCAGGAAACGCTACTTCCTGCGATTCCTTGTACGCTCCTTTAACAAGGCGCAAATTCGGATGGTAATCTTTTAAATCTTCAATATCGGATTCCGTACGATATAAATACGCTTGCAATACCGTACCCACATTATCATATTCTTTTTTCAATTGCTTAAAAATATCCAATGTTTTTTGGCAACGTGAATAGTCCTCCATATCAATGGTAACAAATACGCCGTTTTCTTTTGCCGCATCTAGAATCCGGCGCATATTTTGCATCACAAGCTCATCAGAAATGTCTAGTCCCATTGATGTCATTTTTAAGGATAGCTGGGAGTTCAACTTCTCTCTTCCAATTGCGCGAATGGCTTCAATAGAATTGTCAGCCATTTCATTCGCTTCTTTTGCGTTATCAACAAACTCTCCTAAATAATCGATCGTCACTGCAAGCCCTTTTTTATTTAAATCTTTAATCACTTCTACAGCACGTTCAATCGTTTCTCCAGCTACAAAGCGAGAAGCCCCGAAGCGCAACCCGTATTTTTTCGCCAATTTTGTCAATGTTTTATTTTTTGATAAAAACAAAAAAAAGTCACGCATCAATTGCTCCATCTTACTACCTCCTTATTTCCGTAAACGCCTTCATGTACTATCTACGATGATTTTAGCATGTTTTTTTATAATTGAATATCTTTTTTCGACAAAATTCGCCTTTATGTATATTATTCCACAAACCGGATAATCTACAACCGAGTCATTGATACCATATTTATAAAAGGAGTGGAACCTTATGCAACAGCAACCCATCCAACAGCAGGCTGCTATGCCTCAGCCGCCGCAAATGATTTCATCAAAAGATGCCATGTATTTCACAGATATGATGTCTTGGAACTTGCTCGCTATGAAAAAAGCGCACTTTTTTGCATCGCAGTGCCAAGATCCAGAAGTCGCAGCTGCTATCGAAAGAGCTGGACAAATGCATCAACGTCATTATGAGCAAATTTTACAACACTTGAAACAGCAACCAAATCCATCCATTACATCATCTTTTCAATAAGGAGGGAAAATAAATGAACCAAGCATCTATTCAAAATCCAGAAACACAAGTGGCTAAAACACCACAAATGAACGACCGCGACTTTTTAAATGATTTATTAGCCACTGAAAAGTATATGACCTCTTCCTATACTACATTTTTACACGAAGCAAGCCACCAACAATTATATCAGGATATGCTTCATATTTTTACTGAAACGCAAAATTGCCAGCGTGAACTGTATAATCTTATGTTTAAAAAAGGATGGTATAAGCTTGAAGCGGCAGATCAGCAAAAGCTGCAACAATCTTATCAGCAATTCCAAGGATATACGAATCAATTTCCATATCAACCAAATGTTCAATAAATGTTTCCCCCGTATAAAACGTACGGGGGAAACACTCATTAATACCAATATCCTCCATAAGGATATGGACCATACGGAGGAAACGGGCCATATGGTCTTGGGTATCCATAAAAAAGCGGTGGAATTAACGCGCTCCCGACTAATCCTCCTAACAGTCCTCCTAAAAATGGGCCACCGAAAAACCATCTCGTTTCATAAGGGTTTGCCCGAATCATTACGGTTCTCCTCTCATCAGTCCATATTAGCGCTTGATTCACCCTTTCCTATTTTTAATAGTAATAAGGGTATCCGAAAAATGGAGATCCGCCATAAAACGGAGGAACCAATGCGCTGCCTAATAATCCTCCTAAAAAACCTCCAAAAAAGGGACCGCCACCGAAAAATGGACGTGGACCAAAAAATCCCCATGGACGAACTCCCCATCCCCAAGGACGTCCCCAAACTCTCGTGTCTTGACCAATAAAATCATTCATGTTGATTTTCCTCCTCATCTTTCATAAATTCCCACACTTCATACATATGTCAGGCAAGTGCGGAGAGCGTGGGCGAATGTCCCATTTTGAGCAAATAAAAACTTCCGCTTAGAGTATAGGGAGCTATCTATATAAACGATGAATGATTTCAGCATTCAATCCATTTGCGAATGATATAGAATCATCCAATAAGCAGAATCCCATGTTGGCAACGCTCGAAAGCAAGTGCGTGACTTGTCTCCAACCGCCGCTTACTTGAGGACAAATATTGATATATCAAGCTGTTAATCTATCTAAATACCCGCCAGTTTGTCAATCTAAATCTCTATGCATCATAACACACATGGTAAAAAGTTACGTTTTATCCACGTCATAATAGGCAACCCTCTGCTTTGGCTTAAGCAACGATTCCACGAATCATGATGGAAAGCATCTTTTTGAACGCTTCAGCATCATCTACGGTATCTCCATGAAGCACAGCTTTGTATGCTTCTGCTCCTTTTGCCACATTCACGTATCCTATCTCCGTGTGAACAAACTAACACAGACCATTTTTTTCTTCCGCATGAAAAGGTCATTCTCAGCAAAAACGATCTCCCCCTGAAGCTCACCTTGATCTGATTAACATTGGACAATAAACAAGTTTTTCCTTTATACTAATAGATAAATGATAACTATTCTCAACTAAGGAAGAAAGGATGCTTTACGTTGCGAGATGTTCACAATACGGCTCTTTTAGCCATTTTATTTTTTGTTTTTATCCCTATCATTGTTTCATACAAACAATCATTAAACTTAGAAAAGGATATCCTTTGGTCCTCGTTAAGAGGATTCGTTCAACTCCTGCTGCTCGGGTATTTTATTTCCTATATTTTCTCCTTTAAACACTGGTATGTCATCATAGGTTATGTATCGGCTATGATTATTGCTGCTTCGCTGAATGTTTCTAAAAGAGGGATAGAATATAGACGCACATTTGCTTTTGTATTGTTGGGAATCTCTGCATCTGTCGGCTTTTCTATTTGCTTATGGCTTATAGTTGGCGTCATTCCTTTCCAAGCTCAATACATCATCCCGGTCGGCGGAATGTTTTCGGGAACAGCCATGGTGGCTGCTAGCGTAGTTCTAGAAACGATGAAAAAATCAGAAAATACAGATGAGAAGGAAATGAAACGGAACGCTATAAAAATCGCCATGATCCCGACGGTTGACACGTTAAAAACAATGGGGCTTGTTCAAATTCCCGGCACAATGACAGGGATGATTTTAGCCGGGGCTGAACCAATCGCTGCAGTCAAATATCAAATTTTTATCGTCTTTACCCTTATGGTTGTCGCTGCTATCGCCTCCATCATCGTTTGCACATGCAACTACCGTGTATTTTTCTATCATTCTCATCCGGCGCGGCAAGAAGCAAGCGCAGGAAAATAAGGTTTGTAGAAGCTGACGGCTTTACTCTCCATCGTCGTTCCTATATCCTTGATGCTTTCTAGCAGCTCTTCTATTTTCCATTAAAGAGCTGCCGCATCAACTGTCTGTATTGCTCTCCTGCCCCATCAGCGGCCGAAAGTAGGGACATCGCCCTTATGGCACAAAACAGCGGACCATGACTCGGTTTTACAAGATGATATGGCCGGCGTTCAATAAAATCAGCAGGGCCCCCCTGCTGGTGTTAGTTCTGTCTATGATTATGATTGGAGTAAGTCACTCCACGATTTTTCTGGTGTCTTTAATGTGATCTCACTGAAAAATGTATGGAGACGCTGCTTCCATGTATGGCATTTCGCACATCGTTCTTGTCCGGCACGGGCAATCGCTTCAGCCTCGTCAGGGTGATCTAAATAGTAACGAATTTTTCCAATTAAATCCTCTTTATTTTTATATCCGACAATTTCTTTATCATATTCAAAAAACTGACGCATTTCATCGAAATACTCTGTAAATAACAACCTTCCCGTAGCCACCGCTTCAAAGACACCAACTTTCACATTCGTATACCCTGCACCTGTTTTTGGAAAATTGACGACCATTTTCGCCGAATGCATCGCTTGAAACCATTCCTCGCCATATACAGGACCTTCCGATTTCAAAGGCCATCCTCTTCCAAAAATTTTTGCTTGAAAAATATCTTGAAGCGATTGGGCAATTTCTAATCGATTGGGCCGATAATGGCCAATGATTGAAACATCTGATTGGTACTTGGCAACAGGCTCTCGTGGAATAAAAAAGCGCGAGTCGATCCCAAACGGCATATAAAAAGTATTCGTTATCCCTGCTTTCTTATATTGCTTATAGGATAAAACTGAATTCGTTGTGTGGTAATCAAATTTTCCAACGAACTGCCTGACAGTCGGATACACATCCGGATCGCTTAATGTTATTCCAATGACCGTGCAATATTTTTTGACTTCTTCTAGAACCTCCGGCTGAAATGTCAATCCTCCGGCACAAAACAGAATGATATCTGGCTGAAAGCGAGCCATCTCTTCCTTAATAGCTGGCCATTTCACATACACAGGTCCATGGCCGCCAAAACGACGATAAGGATTATAAATGAGATGGGGTCTTAGCTTTAAATTGATCTCATGCACTTGATAGCCATTTTCAAGCAACCCCATTTGAATGCTGCGGACAATTCCTGTTTCTCCCTCTGTATACCTGCCAATAAATACGATTTTTAACGGGCTGCTGTCCATCCTTACATCCCCCCAAGCATTTTCATAAGAACGGTTTGATTGATCCGTTCTCTTTCTTGCAAAGCGGTAACGTTATCTTGAATCAACCGGCGATGATTTTGAGGGTTGGTCAGACAGTCCTCGATGATCATGCGGAGAGAGGATATATCGATCTTTTCAATAGGAAAGCAATATGGCTTTAAATCGAGTTCTTGATAAAGACCGCTTACTTTGTCATCATAGGATAACCCGATGCTTGGCACTCCTTCGCTCAAAGCAAAAATACTGGCATGAAGCCGCATCGCAATCATTAAATCCAGCTCTCTACACATCGATTTATATTCCTCCGGAGAACAATCATATGGCAAAATCAGTGAATCTCCTTTAAGACGTTTAGCAAGCTGGCGCGCTTTTTCTAATTCTGATGGTAGTTTGTTAAAAGACATAATCACAAAAGTAACCAAATATTTCTCAGACAGCTGATTGAGTACAGAAATAAGCTGATGCTCCGCCTTCTTTGCGCTTTTGCGGTCATATGACCAATTGCGCAAATTCAATCCAATATATTTATGCAACGACGTTTTTTTGTTCAGCGAGAAGTTGGTTTGAGCAGCAGCAGGTAATGTGATCACTGGGTCGGCAGACAGTTGTTGCTTGGAGATACCTAACGAGGTTAATAGCTGCGCTGAAGCAGCATCTCTTACTGTAATGCTGTCGACCATTTCGCCGATCCACTTCATAGCCCGCTTCGATTCCTCGCTCGCTAGCGGACCGATCCCAACAGCATATAGCATGGTTTTGACATTTAGCATTTTCGCTAAAATAATGGGAGCTGAGTAATAATTTAATGCTCCTTTTTGATCGATGAATAAATTTTCTGGTGCAAAAGTGTTATAATCTTGAAACAATCCTCCGCCCCCGACAATCAATAGTGCACTTTCTTTTAAAACTTGGGTAATCCGCTTAAAATCTAAGCCGAAAATATAATCAATTTTTTCATCTCCATAATACGCTTTTATGTTTTTGGACCAAGCAATCACTACAATTTCTATTCGATGATCGACTTGTTTAAGCGTCCGGATGATAGAATGAAGAATAGCGTCGTCTCCGGCATTTCCAGCTCCATAAAAGCCATGGATTAATACTTTCATATAACATCACCCTTTTCTTTTTGTAAGTACAAGTAAATGGTTCGACATCCATAAGCTCTTCTTGTTTATTCTTTCCGCCTACTAAAACGGATAGCGATAAAAGCAGAAGGCTAAGCAACCCATTGGATTTTGCAACACACACATAGTGCATGATCATTGTTTCTGTTTCATATTTTCATAGAAACAAACTTCTTTGTTCGTTCCATTAATAAAAATAGATGGTCAACGTTTATGATTATATTTATATTGCTCTTTCCTATTTTCGGAACGGCAGAAAACCTAGAATATCCTTGGAGCATATCGCTCTGCGCATTTTCATACTTTCGCAACAAGACTGAAAACCTCTATATAAGTGATCAAAGATTTCGACATTGGATCCATTTGTGAATGATCGGGATTGAACGAGAAGATGAAATAGATGGCCTATTCAAAAGCAGCCTTTGATTTTTTCGCCTTGCCTTCGTCATACCAATGTGCATGACAGATCACCAAACAACGAACCGCCTTCCAGACAAATGTATTGATCCGGAAGCGGTGTTGTTCGGTCATCCAACAGTCGTTTATTCAAAGAGGTCAATATGTTAACATGTCAAATTGCCTCTCTATATAAATGATATGGTGCCAGTTTCAAATATGAGAAATGATGTCGAAAGCGTCAATCTGTTTGATGATAGAATACATCTTTCGTCGTTATATTATCTCTTGAAATGTGTAAATTCTTTAATAATCGCTTCGATTTGCTCACCGCGGTGATCCCAAGTGTGCTGTAAAGCATAGCGGATGCGGTCAGACGCATCTCCTGCATGATGGATATAGTGAAGTACCTTGGAAACAAACTCATCATGAGAATGTCCGATCTCTACATAGGGATACATCTGTCTGCATTCGGGGAGATTGGTTGAAACGACGGGCTTTCCAGCCGCTAAATATTCATATGCCTTTACAGGATTAACAGCGGCTGTAAGTTTATTCTTTTGGAAAGGGATGATACAAACATGAAAAAAAGGAAGATAGTTCGCAAGCTGCTCATGCGCTTTATGCCCTAGAAAATGCATGTTCGATTTCCCATATGAACAATAATTCAAACCAAATTCGGTTCCAATGACGACCAAATCAATTTTCTCCCGCAGCAGTCGCCGCACAAGCTCTTCGTCAATCCACGGTGCCCATGCCCCCACATAACCTACTAGCGGTCTATTATTTTTTGGTAAATCACGTGGAAGGATGGACGAGGCATGTTCTAGATGAAGTGATAAATCGGGATCGTAGCCATTTCGTACAATCTCAATACGCTTGAAGGGATAGTCCTTTCGCAGCCGCTCAAACAGAGGCTGTGACGTGCAAATAATGGCATTTGATCGCTTTACCATTTCCGGCTCGTAACGCTGCCATCTTTCCATTTCATCTACGCAATCATAGATCACCCAATCCGGTTTCATTTTTTTTATATAAGGTGTTAATTTCGGCCACGTACACCATAGGCCAATTACATTTCCTTCCGTCTGTTTCAGTCTTGGATACTCTTCTCTCACCCATTTGCTAAAATGATGAACAACATATAATCTTGGCATCATTTCTTCTACAGGCTTCTTTTGCGTTGATTGATTGCAATAAAAAACGGTATATCCTCTTTTAGCCAGCTGCTTGGCCAATTGTTGCGGCCGTTGCCTCATCCATGACCAATCAATCGTCGGGGGAAAAATAATCATGTTCATCATGATCCCTCCATCACCATTTTTCCTCTATATACAATTTTAAAGATGGATTTATAGCAGATTGGAAAGAAGCGACTTGATTTTTTCGACAGTTGGAGACAAGACGGTGACTTGCTTCCATCACGATGGAAGATCGAACAATGAAGTGTCTTTCAGACCTGGGAACGACATTGTTCGACCACTCAACTGCCGAAAGCTAACAATCGCTTCAGCGAAGAAGCGAAAATGTCGATATGTCAAGTTGCCTCTCTATACATACTATGAAATACAGCGGAAAAGGTACGAGAAAAAATGGTTTCGCTAGCAAACGATAAGCTACAACATCCCTTGAAGATGAAACTCTCTTCGCGTCCGTGTGACGAAAGGTGGAACAACACCGACGGCTGACCAATCCCTTTGTCAGCAAACGATGTTGTTTAGTCGCCCGACTAGTGAAATGGCTTATCACCTGCTCACTTTGGAATAAAGTTGATGTATCCAATTGCCTCTAGATAAAAATAAATACTAGTGAATAGCCAACATTCACAAACCATTTTCTGTTATTCTTTCTCCACACTGAAACACTTTCCGTTGGTGTCGATTTTTCGCTCCGAATCTATATAGTTAATTGCATCAAATCTGCGATTCCTAGTGAAATCGCTTATCCAAGAGAATCCGTTGATACATATACTATCAAAGTATCAAACATCAATGAATGAAAGGATGGTTACATTGGCAACTAATCCTCAAACAGAAAAATTAAAAAAACAGCTAGTTGCTCTCACACAACGATTAACGCCGACAGACTCCGCTAACTGCGGGATCGATTTCTCCTTTATGATTGACCTGCTAGGTATCGATCTTGATTTTTCTATCCATCTCCCATGTCCTAATCCTCCAACTCCTGGCGGGCTCGAGCAATATCTTTATAAGGAAATTGTCGTTACAACTCCAAGTGAAGTGATTAGCGGCACACTGATTGCGATTCAGGAGGATTATATCGTAATGGTAGAGTTTGATGGTTCATTAGTTTTGATTCCGCTGGACAAAATTGAAGAAGTTAATGAAATTTAAAGGAGGGAACCGTTTCTATGTTTAGTCCCACATTTAGAGAAGAACTTGCAAAGCGTGTTGGTCAATTGGTAGAGCTTGAAACGAATGATTTATTTGTATCCGGGATTTTAGGAGGCTTAAAAGATAACTCGATTGTAGTGGTAGAATTTACTGGATACAGCAATGTCACACATTTTATTTTAATTGCTGACATTAACTTTATCCGCTTCCCGATCGCTTCTTAATCAAGATATTTGATGAATTCGCTCCATTTGGAGTAATTTTTTTTCGTAATGCTTGCATGATGCCTACGAACATTATATATAGTAAAATTTTCATAATGAAGACGTCCCTTTTTTAATAAATCATTTAACACTAGTACATCCTCGTACAGGCGGCCATCCTGAAAATCTTTTACAGGGAAGCCGCCATTTTCTTTTAAAGCCGACGTTCTATAGATACGCGGTCCCAGCGGAAAAGGATATTCTATTAAATCCTGCTGATTGTAAACAGGCTTCCCTTTTCGAATTCCTTTAAATATAACATCCCCATTGTTTTGTTGCTTCCAAAATCTCAAATTCCCATAAAGAACAGAAACTTCCTCGGAAAGATGGGCCAAATGCTGTTTTAAAACAGCCATTGCATCAGGATCCAGCCAATCATCGGCATCCAGCTCCAACACAAAATCCGACTTGATTTGCGGCAATAATTGATTGAAAGCACGCGCTTTCCCGCTATTTATTTGCTGGAAGCTTTCGAGAGGGATTACCCCGTTCCACTTTTGGATTTTTTCATAGGAGCGATCCCTTGAGCCATCGTCAATCACCAATATTTGATCAGGTTGTACCGTTTGATAAAAACAAGAGGCAAGAGCGATGTCAATATATTGTTCCATATTGTAATTCGCCAACATAATGGAAATTGAAGGGGATTCTGTGAGATTTATAGGACGGCTAAAGTATTTCTGGATCATCTCTTGTTTATAAAAGCTAGTATGATTCGCAACGCTTCTTGTTTGCTTGACCGCCCCCTCCGAAATCATGATCGTATTGACTGCGTTTAAACGACTGAACCAGCAAGGCAATACCGCTTCCTTGAACGGGACTTGGCGCTCCAATAAAGAAGAGGATTGCTGCAAAAGACGCGTTTTTACTAAAAAAGGGCGCTGTATCGTTAAATCGCGGACACGATACGAATCGACCATCATCATATTGTCTTTCTCTAATTGCAATAATACGTGTTGAATTTTTTCTGTTAAATAATCATGATCGTACAGAAATAATGTATATTCGCACCCGCTTGCTCTAACAAGCTGTTGGATGGTTCTCCCTAAATTTCCCATGATGATCTTTTGGTATGTGACCGGTTGCGGCAAGGCGGGAATATGAAGCGAAGGAACTAAATCCCCTTTATTTATTATGGTAATATGTTTGACCCGCGAGTGAAGAAGCTGTAAAGAAATAAGCGCCTTCGATAATGAAATCGGCGATGTATAATCTAAAAGCAACACATGAATATCTTCCGCCACTATCATCCCTCCAATGTTCTTTCTTTATCACATAAATAGACAAGCTCCAGCGCTCTGAATAGGGAAACTGTTATTCATATATATGTAGAGACGGTGCATTCCGCTCTGCAAAATCATTCAATATGATCATATCTGCCTTTCCACCTATCCAAAAATAGTCCCTTCATCTATGATGAGTGAATGGCCGCTTTTCCTCCTTCCGACGGTGATGGAGTTTTTGTCATAAACATCTATACAGATTCAGCTTAATAGTAAAAAAGACGGAAGGGATGAAAGATCTTCAACTGTCGCTTCATCACATGAATGGACGGCATCATACTTTCCATACTCATCTATCAAATCAAAATCTACAATCTACAGCTGCGGATACGTGACAAAGATTGAAACAACGCCGCTTTCAGACCTATTCACCATTCTGTAAAGCGGCGTTGTCCGGTCGTCCACCATTGGAATTATCCGCACCTGTTTCCGTTATTCTTTCCGTCCGACGAAGCTTTTTCATTGATGACGATTTTTTTCACACCCCCCACCGAGAAGTCTCCTCCTCTACACGAAGGAACGGGAGGAGAGGTTCATTCCGGTCCATATAGGTTAAAGTAAAAAAACAGCTAGGCTTTGTTAGAAGGCCTGCCAGTAAAAACATAAAAAAATAGTCCCTATCCATAATGGAACAGGGAACAAAACAGATGATAAAAGGGAGAAGCTATAAGGACGAGCGCTGCTTTAGCCATTCATCCCAAAATTCCGGCATTCCTCCTTGTAACGCAAACGATACGTGTCCTCCTTCCACTTGTTGATATGTTTTATCATGGCTTGAAGCTTTTTCGATGATCGGATAAGATAATTCAGCTGGAATTAAGCGATCTCCATTTGTGCACACAACCAACAAATTGGCCGTGATATTTTCCAATTGAACAGACTTTCCCTTTATTCGAAGGAGGCCATTGATTATTTTATTTTGAGCAATCAAATCCATTAAATCAAGAAAAGCGGCACTCGAAAAAGGAATATGATCGTTCGTCCAATCGTTGAAAAGCTTCCATTTCCTCACATAGGCTTCATCATGGGCGCGCTGCAAAAGAGAGAAATAGTGGCTAAAGTAAAGAGGAACTGTGCATAATCGAACTCCTGCCTTAATGAATTCCCTTGGTACGATGCCGATCTCGCGAAAAAATGAAGCAGGCTGAATCGTTCCGCTTCGAAGCGCCTCCACCCATTTATTCATAATGGGGAGATTTTTCATATCCACCGGTGTAGCAATGAAAATTAAATTTCGAATCGGTTCCTCCGCAATGGCAGCATAAATCGCGGCCATTGTCCCTCCTAAGCAGTAGCCGATTAATGAAATTTCAGCGGCTCCCGAATGCCTGATTGCCCGTTTCACTGCCTGCTGAAGATATGAAACAATATAGTTTTCTAGCGTGATATCTTTGTCCTCATAAGCAGGAGCTCCCCAATCTAGCAAATAAACGTCATATCCTCTCGATCCAAATCCCTCAATTAAGCTTGTGCCCGGGGCCAAGTCCAAAATGGAGGCGCGATTCACGAGCGAATAGACATGAAACACCGGAATATCATACTTTTTATCTGGAGAAGGATAATACCATAGCACAGCTTTGTTTTTTTTCCAAATCGAAATTCGTTTTGTTTCATTTGCACGCTCCGCATCTGATCGTACCGTCCATATATTGCGCCAGCGGCTGATTTCTTTGCGGACATGCCCTACTAATTCATTCTGCTCCATTTTTCATGTCTTTCCCTTCATTCAAAGAGTGAACAACCTTCGCCAGCATTTCTCGAATATCCCCTAATTCTGCTTCTATTTTGTTGATTTTCTCATTAAGTATGGTTTGTTGCCGTACATCAGATAGCGGCCAAAGCTGCTCTTCAAGGGCATCAATTTTTTCTTGTGTATCCACGACAAGTTGGGCAATATTCGCCATATCGCTTTTTAAAGGAAGATTCAATACATTGGATAGCAATTCCTGATGGGCTTTTATTTTCCCTACTTGCCGAGAAATAAGCGGCTCTAAGACAGCGAATAACCGAACCCATGCTTCATGATTCAACAATTGCTGAATAGATGCATTTCCCTTGTTTTCAAGCTGAAAGCTTTTTGTTTTTAATTGTTTATATATGGCATCTAAATTGCGAGCTTTGAAAAGATTTTTATTGATTTGAACCTCTATGTTATATGGTCGCACTCATTCCACCGTCCACTACAAGAATATGGCCTGTCACGTAATCCGATGCTTTAGATGCAAGATAGATCGCAGCTCCCTTTAAATCCTCTGCATTCCCCAATCTCCCCGATGGTGTTTTTGCTAAAAGATCATCACGGACATGCTGTAATGCAGACGTTAGTTTTGTAGGAAAAAAACCTGGGGCAATCGCATTGACCTGTACATGAAAAGGAGCTAGCTTGGCCGCTAAATCTTTTGTCAGCGCAATCACGGCACCTTTACTTGTCGAATAGGGCCATGCATCCATCAATGTTGCTTGCTGTCCGTACATGCCGGCTATGGAAGCAATATTGATAATTTTCCCTGACTGCTGCTCAGCCATCATTTTTCCAGCCGCTTGCGAAAATAAAAACATCCCTTTGACATTAACCTCCATCACTTTCTCCCATTTGTCTTCAGGAACATCGAAAAAGGGAGCCATCCATGATGTTCCGCTATTGTTGACAAGAATATCAAGCGCTCCAAACCTTTCCTTTGTTTGCTGTAAAACCCGCTTGATATCATCCGCTTGAGTCACGTCACAGGCAAGAGCCATGGATGGTGCTCCTAATTGTCGAATTTCTTCGCATGCTTCCTCGCACTTTTTCAGCTTGCGTGAACAAATCACTACATTCGCTCCTGCTTCTGCCAGCCCAATAGCAATTTGCTTTCCTAACCCGGTACCTCCGCCTGTAACAATGGCTGTTTTATTTGTTAAATCAAATAATCGATGCATCATTGCTTCTCCCTTCTCTACTGCTTTTTTCGCAAAAGAAAGCCATGCTCTCGTTCATTCCTCGCTTCGCTCAGAATGATCTTACATGGCTTTCTTTACATTGCACAATCGATTACGATACAAATGCAACTGAAAGATGGAATAACGGATCTCTGAAACATGAACGGCCGAAGGCAAGTTCACTAACCTTCCCCTGTCGCTCATTCACGTGACAAAGATCCGAACTGTACCGCTTTCAGCCGCATTGATGGTTTTGTGAAGCGATTCGTTGTTCGGCCATCTCACCATTGAAAAACAATCTGAACTCCATATCCAATATAAATTACGAAGAAGGTTGAGCTACATCTATATAGATATAGCCCTTAATGAAGAGATGCTAAATTAAGGAGTACAAATATCTAAAGTTGGGAACAAGGCGCAGAGCACTGCTTCAATGACACTTAGTAAAATATTCAATATCTCTGTTAGATCAACTTCTGGAAGATCTAAATCAAAAGAAAAACTAATCGTACCAAGCGGAGTGGTAAGCGAAATGCTCAATCCAAAGTCTGGATCAATTACTTGTTGTGCGCTTACTTGCTGTGTGCTAGCTTGAGCTGTTGATGGAGCCGCTGTGCTCGCTGTATTATTAGTCGTAAGCTTCCCATTTCCCAATGACTTGACAGCCTCGTTAATTCGGTTAATGAGCTCAGCTGCTTGCGCAGAATTTCCTAGCCCGCCAAGGTTAAGCTTCATAATTTATTTTCCCCCTATTATTAGATTTCTCTATACTGTACTCATTTTGATTGAAAATGCTGTAGGTAAAGAGAATAGATTTCAAAAAATATGCTATTTCAACATAGATTTAGGAACATATGTCTAAATCTGGGTCTATTGCACAAATGATCGCTGTCACAACATTTAAAATCGTATTCAACAAGTCTTCAATCGGTAAATCCAAACCAATTGAAAACGAGATGGTTCCTAGAGGTGTTGTTAAAGTAATCGTTAAACCGAGATCTTCTCCAACCTGCTGCGCACTTACGTCCTGCTGAGCTGTCGGATTCAAATTCAAAGAAATATTTTGACTGTCTGGCAAAGCCGCTAATAAATTTTTAAACTGTCTTAACAATTGAACCTGTGTATCTGTGAAGCTCCCTAAATTCGCTAAAACGAGTTTTTTCGCCATTCTGCTTTTCCTCCTTTCAAGCAAGTTATTATATTCTATTTTTTCCCATCATCATTGTTGTGTGCGATTGTAATGGCTCTTGTATCAACTATTAACTATTTTTTCAGCTCACAGTCGAAACAAATATCCATACTCAATCGAGTACAGGACAAATTCCGACAATCCGTATAGAGATGATGCGGCGATCCAATAATAGCCGCTCCAAAGAAAGATCGCTCATTCGATGATGGGAGGAAAATCGGCGAATGGCTCGTGTCACGTCAAAACGTGACCAAAAGCTGAACAACATGATAGACTCCTTGCTTATTCAGGATGAAAATCAAATGTCAACACACCCTATTGGATTGATAGAGTGAAATCATCTGTACTGGATGGCAACGCTAAAAGCCACATCTATCAAAAATGACTCTTCAACGGCTTGTCTGTTGTAACATATTTACTTTATTGATATGGGCTATCCTCGACATCAGGAATAAAAAAAGCGCAAAGCCCCCTTCCAGTGTGAGTCGACGCGACTCGAGCCGATGGTGTTTGAAGCTAGACAGCGCCTTACTTCTTTAATAAGGGAGAGAAATTCTAATATGAAAAAAAGCTCCATTTTCCTGTTTTATATTCTTCAGGAAAAGGAGCCCTACTAACAAAACCTTTATGTTTATTCTTTTTTTCGTCTTCTTCCGCATCCACAGCCTCTTCTCTTTTTTTTGTTTTCTTTCTCTTTCTTTTCAGCCGGTTCTGCAGACTTCTTATGCTTTTCTCGTGCCATCCTTTCTCCCCCTTCTACAAATAAATTTAACTTGAAATTTCAGCTCTTCGCTGTTCAAAAAATCAGTTCGTCTATTCCCAAAGAAGGCTTGGAGGGAGCACTCATGTCCAGCCGGACGGCCCAATAAATGGTTTGAAAAGCCGAAATACCAAGCTATTTCTATATAATCTTATGTTCACTCTTTGATAATGGTTAACAAAATCAACTATTCTACTAATTTTTCTACAATGGCTTCGATCACTCCAGCCATTCCCGCAATCGCCAGGATCATGATCACCGGTTCAAAAACGGCCGGAAAAAACCACCCTCCCAAAAATAATCCTGCCGCACACCAAATTCCTGTGCACCAGTAACAGCTTAAAAGCTCTCCTAGAAAGGCACGAATCCCTTTTCCTTTAATGACCACATATGTTTCTGTCACATTTTCATCATTTGTTTCTACAACTTCCTCTAAAAAAGGTTTTCTAATAAAACTCGTTATTTGATCGTATACTAACAATCTAGTCAGCCGAAAAACAGCAAACGAAAAAACGAACAGTTCTATATATGAAATACTGTTCAGCATCCCTTTCCCCTCACTTTCCTTATCATCATATGCAGGGAGGAATCAATTATGTTCAGCCAACTGCGAACTTGGGAATGGATCAATCCTCTCTATAGAATGGGCGTTCGAAGCCAAATCTGTGGACTTTCTTTCTCACGCCAATATGAACCTGCAAAGCCATCGGCTCTTGGACATCGGACAATCGACAGTCAATCCAAGCTCTGAAAAGATGCAAATGTGAACATCTAAAACCTCATCTCCCCTGAAATTATCGATACATCAACATGCCAAGTTCCATCTATATCTCCTGTCCATAAACAACAAAAACAGCCATCAAAGAATAGTCCTATTTTTATAAGAATAAAGCAGCAATAACCGATCTTCACACGGCCGAATCCTAAATGGCCGACCCCAGTGAAGCAAAATAGAAAAAATGGGCACAGGCATTTGTATGTTTATCCAATCAAAAATCGGCACATTTGCATTATATGTATACAGGAAAGGAGGATATTTACCACGTTTCTATTCCATTTTGCCGCATTCCAATTGAAAAAACAGTTCATCTCAAAAGAAAAAACGGCCCTGAGGACCGACACTGTGACACATTGAAAGGAGGAGAATCCATTTGTCTGATAACAAAAAAAACCTGGAGCAAATCTCATCAAGCTTAGCCAAACTGTTTATTTTAGATGCATTTAATAAGCACAACGTAAGCAGCGAGCACAGACGGCAGCTTTCAGATGACGAAAAGCAGCAGCTGAAAGCACTAGTAGGAAATTTACAAAACCAAGTAAACGAATTTCTCGAAAAGCAAAACCAACCAAAAATCGCGAAAACCACTAAAACTCCTGAAGCCCCAAAAAATACCACGCTAAGAGATATGTTAAAAAACAGAAAAAAATCGTGACAAGTACGCAATAAATGGGTCAATCCCCTAGGGCAAGTATCATATACAAAAAAATCCTTTCCGCATTTAATAGTATTAAAAGAAAAAGGAGGAAAATAACTATGGAAGCCAGACCATATTCGTGGCAGGCTCACGGTTCCGCATGTCATCCCATTGAAAAACGGTTTGAGCCGAATAATTACTATAACAACAGATTTAACGTCTGTGATGATAGCGACAACAATTCTACAGCGATGCAAAATGCGGTTCAGAGAGCTGACACAGAGCAATTATCGTCAGAAACCATTATCGTTAAGGACTCTTGCGACATCGAAATCTCTTCTACAGAAACACAAGTAGCTGTCGCTCTACAAGTTGTTCTTCAAGTAGCGATCGCATTAGTCATTAACTTAACAATCGCTGACAGCATCCGTGCTGAGGCAGTCACGCAGGAATTGCTACAAAAAGCAACGATTACTCAAGCAAACAAACAAAAATTGATCATCGAAAATTCTAAAAACGTCGTTGTTACTACTACAGATACTGATGTTGCTATCTCCCTCCAAGTGTTGATTCAAATTCTCGTCGCGCTTGTTGTACAAATCGACATTCTCTAAATCTGTCAAGGCGAGGGTATTCGCCCTCGCCTTTGTACCTTTCCTCTCCCAGCACGATTGCTTTTGTATCATCGATTATGAATCCGTGTTTTATCATTTGGCTCTTGAGATTTTCTTTTCATCTGTCATTTCAAATCCAACATTCTTAGGCAAATCTATAACATAAAAAGCAAATCTTTTCCATGATAAACACATTTCTTTCTTGAATATTTTCCCTAATTTTTAGACAAATGCCCACACACTATAAAATGAACGCACATACTCTGTTAGGGACAGAAGGTCAATAAAACCAGTTATAAGGAGTTGAATTAAATGGGCCACGATAAGCATCATAAAGATTATAATTGCGTATGCAGAGCGGTTGAAGAAATTTTTGATGCGCAAGAAGCCATTGAAGAACAGTGCCCGACTAGCTGCTTCAGCAACTTGTTAAACCCTGCTATTTCTCCAGGAAGAGATACCGTTCCTTTTATCCTCTATACAAAAAAAGGAGATCCTTTCACTATTTTCGGAAATGTGGGCGGCTTTACTGGCGATATGGCATGCTTTAAAACGATTTTCTTCCGTGTTGAAAATATTAAAGACTGCTGCGCAACGTTATCTTTATTAAGACCGGTTGATGGAGATGGCGAAACCATTAGTGTCTGCGATCCTTGCGATCCAGATTTCTTCGGTCTCGAAAAAACGAATTATTGCATCGAAGTCGACTTGCAGAACTTCACTGCTATTCAATGCTTACCTCCTGATTTAGTAGGCCGTGCGAGAGATACAAAAAAACACCATCACCACGGTTAAGAAAGGAAAATGGCTGCTGGTTCTACCAGCATTTTTTCTGTCAAGTTCCTAAAAATAGACTGCCCAATACAACGAGGCAGTCTATTTTCATACAATAAAGAAAGAAGCAAACAAGAAGATGGCCAAAAAAATTTTTTACCCTGCAGAATATATTTTATTCAGAAGCTTAATATTTGAATATTCAAAATTTCATTTTGCGCAAATTCCAATAACCGTAAATCGCCGCTTCTTCTAATTTTCACTCTGTTATCTTCTCTCTCTACAATCACACCTCGAATGTTTTCTGATTCTGTTTCAATGATACATAGCGCTTTAGGTACATAAGATGGCAAGTTCGTTAAATAATCGATTTTCTCGGCAACCGTCATCTCCGTAAATCGTTTCCGATGCTCACGTATATCCGTATCGCTCCATGTTTCTTCTTCTTGCTCTGCCTCTTCCTCTTGTTCCGTCACTTCTTCTTGCTCCGTCACCGCTTTCTCCTCTTCCGTCTCTGCTTCAGTTTGTGTAGCATCCTCAGCTTCTTCAACCACCATCTCATACTTTTCTTCCACTTCTTCTACATCTTTGACTTCATCTTTTACCTCTTCAACATGTTGCTCTGTCTCATCCTTCTTTTCTTTATATGGTGTTTCCGAAACATCCTTTTCCTTTTTTATAACAACTTTTTGCATCGGAGCATTCATTCTTTGAAAGCCCGGCTGCGCAATATACAACAATGGCTTAGGTGATGGTTTTCTTTTCATGCAATTTTCACCTCCTGTTCATGTTTATTCTATGCGTTCCCTCTCTTTTTTGATGACCAGAAAGTGAACAGGAGGGATTGTGCATGAAGTCACAAGCGTTTCGTCTTGTCTGTTGCTTAGAGGAGGAATTAGAGAGGCCTGATCAATCTATCGATAGAAGCGGAAACCGAACCATTCATCAGCTGGCAAAATACGAACGTTTTTCTGGAGGATCGAACAAACGGCATATGCAAACAGCTACGGTCGCATGAATCTCGTTCACTCGCTTTTTCGTCAGCGTGACAGAAGCCCAAACCACGCCGCTTTCATCTCCATTTCAAGGGACGGCGTTGTTCGGCCAGCGGATCATCCACGCGCTTCTTACCAATGGTAGTCTCCCACCTACACTTCAACTTAGAGGCGGGAGACTTCTCGATGAATATGTTTTAAACGACTTTATATAAGATCCATCGCCAGCACACATGATTTTTTCCTATATCTCGTTATGATTCAATGACGGTTAATTTTTCTTCCGCTTTTGTCCGCGGTCTGGCCTGTGGGATCGAAGCAGGGTAGCCAATATGTAATAGCCCAACAATTTTTTCTCCCGGCTCTACTCCTACTTTTTTGCGGAAAGATGGCGAATAAATATAGGCTCCTGTTTTCCATATAACGCCAATTCCTTTTTCCCATGCAGCCAGTTGGAAATTTTGGATTAAGGCACTTGTTGCCGCTAAATCCTCCTCCCATTGCTTTTGACGCGGATCTTCCTGCATGACGACTAATAAATGCGCTGGAATCGGTTGCAGCTTTTCTCTTAATAGATCAATATTCTTTCCATTATTGGATTCTTGAGCAATCGCATCAATCAGTTTTTCTTTTCCTTCATTCACAAACAGTATAAAACGCCATGGCTCTCTTAATCCATGATTAGGCGCCCAAACAGCTGTATTTAATAATTCACATATCACTTCTTTTGGAATGGGATCTTCTTTAAACTCCTTAATCGACCGACGCTCTTTAATGGTATGAGCTACTTTGTATTCCTGCTGCATGGTGATCATTTATGCCTCCTTATAATAATAATGATTTTCAATTACAATTATTTCAAAATTGAAGGAATTTGTAAATGTCTTTCCCTTCAGCCTTTTCTTCACCTTGCTCCTCATTAGATATGAATTCCCCCACCTGCGTCTATTATCATTGCAGCACTTCTCCCTTAGATGCCTGCTGAGGCTCTATCACCAAATTGTGCCATATAAAGACGATAATAAGCTCCTTTCCGCCGCATGAGCTCATCATGGCTTCCTTCTTCAATAATCCGCTGATCCGCTACCACGGCAATCCGATCAGCCTTTTTAATAGTCGCCAGCCGATGCGCAATCACAATGGTTGTTCTTCCCTGTGCCAAATGATCCAACGCTTCTTGCACAGCTTGTTCGGTTTCTGTATCTAAAGCGGATGTAGCCTCATCTAAAATAAGAATAGACGGATTTTTTAAAAACATCCTTGCGATCGCGATTCTTTGTTTTTGCCCGCCTGACAGCTTCACTCCTCTCTCCCCGATCAACGTATCTAATCCATCCGCTTGACTGTAGATCACATCTTCTAATTGCGCTTTTCTTGCGGCTTCCCAAATTTCTTCTTCTGTTGCATCTAATTTGCCGTAAGCAATATTATCGCGGATGGTGCCATCAAAAAGATAGACATCCTGTTGCACAATGCCGATATGTGAACGCAGAGACTTTAAAGAAATATCCTGAATATCGATTCCATCAATCATGATGCGGCCACGATCTCGCTCATAAAATCGCGGCAGGAGATGGCAAATCGTCGATTTTCCCGAACCTGAAGGCCCTACCAATGCAATGGTTTCTCCCGGACGAATATGAAGATTTAAGTGATCCAGCACACGTTTATCATGTTTATAGGAAAACGACACATTCTCATAACGAATTTCCCCATGGACATGTGACAGCTGAAGCGCATGAGGGGGGTCCGTAATTTCTGGTTTTGTCTCTAAAAACTCGATAAAACGTTTAAAGCCGGCAATGCCCTTTGGATATGTTTCAATGACCGCGTTAATTTTTTGAATGGGCCCGATCAACACGTTGGCTAATAATAAGAAAGCGATAAATTCACCATATGTCATTTGCCCATCAATCACAAACCACGCTCCTGCCAGCAGCACAAACAAGGAAAGAATTTTCGTTAAAACATAATTCATGGATGAGTTATTGGCCATAATTCGATAAGAGCGCAGTTTTGTCCAACGAAAGAGATCGTTGCTTTCTTTAAATTTCGCAATTTCATGCTCTTCATTAGTAAAGGACTGCACAACACGAATACCGCTTACATTGTTTTCAACGCGTGCATTAAAGTTTGCAATATCGCCAAATAGCTGCGAAAACGCCGCGGACATTTGCTTCCCAAAATAAATCGTCAACAGCATAATAATCGGAACGAGAATAAAAATCATCACGGCCAGCTTGGGGTTCACCGCAAGCATAATCCCAAATGTGCCAAGCAACGTCATGATGGCAATAAACAAATCCTCTGGACCATGATGAGCCATTTCTCCAATATCCATTAAATCGTTCGTCATGCGTGAGACTAAATGTCCCGTCTTTGTGTTATCAAAATAGCGAAAAGAAAGCTTTTGAACGTGCTGAAACGATTCGTTGCGCATATCTGTCTCAATATTGATCCCTAATTTATGGCCCCAATACGTAACAACGTAGTTGAGCAAAGCATTCAAAAGATAAATGAACAACAGACCTACACAAGCCCATAATATTAGGCTCCAATTCCCGCTCGGCAATAGATCGTCTACCACTTGATTCACCGCAAGCGGAAACATTAATTCAATAATGGCTGCTAATACAGCACAAGAAAAATCAAGCAAAAATAATCTTTTATATGGTTTATAATAAGCGAAAAACCTTCGAATCATCTTTACTACCCCCTTTTCATCGAAGCTCTATATACATTGTACAGACTTCAGCGCTTCCCCGCCATTCACTCTTTCTCTCTATCGCCTTCCAAACTCGAATCAATTTTCAAATGTCGATAACAACCCATTTAAAATAGGTCGCGGACACCTAATGAATGATAATGAAAATCATTTTTGATTATAATTTTACAATCAAGCTCTTGTCAATAAAAGAAAACGTCTGGATTGGTGCTGCGGTTGCCTCTTTTTTAAAGGTCCTGCTGGATCAATCATTTAAAACATACCCTTTCTATAGAGTGAACCCGCCCTCGCCGCTTGAACACACGACAAAAGCCTGTCATAAGACTTTCTCCAACAGGCGATTCCAGAAAGCATTCGTTTCATCTTATATAATAAAAATTTATTAAAATCCCTCTATCTTTTCCTTTTGTTTTTTTCTATAATTTTCAAAAGTCTATTATTTTATTCATTTGAGGTGAGGCGAATGATTCTATTCATACTAGCGAATATAGGTATCTTGCTGCTGATGCACTTATTCATTCAAGCCCTTTACTTGCAAAATGATGAAGAGAAATATTTCTCTGCTAACCAAGTCAAATGGCTGCATATTCTGATCGTGTCGTTGGCAACCATCAGCTTGTTTGATTTGCTGGCTATAAACGGCGGACAGAACTGGAATTGGCAAACGCTCCCCCTTGTCATTTTAGCTATGCTGCATGGTACAAGCTATGCTCTTCCTGCCCTTTGCTTCGTCGTTGCGTGGAGGTGGATATTAGAAGGAGAAGGTACCTTTGCAAGCATTTTATTCGAATGGATGCTGCCTACTTTTTTATCCCTTTTATATTATCACTTCAAGCTCAAAAAAGGATTTCATTACATCCAAGTTTTCTTCCTCTTTTCTTTCATTTGGCTAATTTCCCAGTTTCCGATCCTTCATTTTTCTCCTTTTAATGGAGAGGTATTTCAAAAGGAAACATTCATTCATTTTCTTTCCTTTCAACTAGGAGCACTTCTATTGCTTTTCTTCATTCATTTAGGCAAAAAGCAGCTCCAGCTTATAAGAAAGCTCCGATTTTACGCGGACCACGATCCCCTTACCCATTTATACAACATGAGAAAATTTGTAGAGGTCGTCAACAGCCAAAAACAAGGACCGTCTTATTATATCGCGATGCTTGATATCGATTTTTTTAAAAGAATCAATGACACATATGGGCACCAAAACGGGGATGAAGTATTAAAAAAACTAGCCGATATGATTAAGGAGTTTATTCCAGAGCGAATCATTGTTGGACGTTACGGGGGAGAAGAATTTATTATTTGCATTATGGTATATAATGAAAAGGAAGCGGTTACACTGCTTGAGAATCTTCGGGGTGCCATTGCCCAGCATACTTTCTATACAATAGATGGAACAGAAATGCCGCATATCACCGTCTCCATCGGTCTTGCGCGATTAAATAGGCAAACGGGGATTGAAAAAGCAATCGAACAAGCTGATCAGTATTTATATATAGCCAAGCAAATTGGCCGCAATCGAATTGTGTTTCAACAACCTATTATCCCATCGTAATGCCATTTCTCTCTCCTTTGAACGGGTCCCGCTTTCCTTTACGCTATGCGTAGAAACTGAAATGGCTCGTTCAATCAGTAGAAGGACTATGAATGAAGCTTAGATGCGGCGATCTCCTTCTTTTTTCGCGCGCTCCCGTTCGTTTAAATGCTTAATTTCTTGAATCATCACTTTTACTTGTTCCTTCGCATCAGGATACAATTGATTCCAGTGTTGTCCAAGCGCTGGCATAGATTTGGCAATATGAGAATAAAGAATCCAAACCTTGACCTTCTCTTTTAACTCATGATTGCTTTGTCCAAGCAGCAATTCTGTATACTTATCAATAAGTGCTTCAAACTGTTCGGTAAAGGATTCATTCATTTTTTATCTCCCTCCGATATCCTTTATTTGGTCATCAGCTAACATAAAGAGGCCATCTCCACTACCTCAGCCCAGCAAGCCAATAAGTGCCACTTGTTCAGCTGCTAAACCATATAGCGGCGACTACTTTAAAAAAATTAAACGACAACAGGTGCTTGATGTTCCATCCCTAACTCCATATTCTCAACAGCGATCCATCGTCCCGCTTCCTTGTTCTTTAAAAAAGAGGCCGAGAATCTTGCCGCATGTTGTATCCATTATAAACAAAATTTTACCAACATCGCAAAAAATGCGCCCGGTTTGCTCGCAACTATGTTTGCTACTATATGATGAATCAAACGTGATACGGCAATATTCCTTAAGAAGTGAGCAGGTGATAACCGATTTTAACTGTTGGTTTTTACAGATATCATTCACTCATCGTATTTACACGGCACAAGAACAACAAATGCATCCATTTATTTTCCACCATCATGAAAACTATCACTCGCAGAGGAAGCGAATAATCTCTGGAAAGCTATCGTCAGACAAGCCGTTTTATCGAAGAGCTGATTGTCCCCCTATTGTACAAATCAAGAGACATGTTATATAGTTTATGAAGAAAATCATTCGTGATTCCGAGCACAATTGGATAAGCCATGCTGCCAAAAAAGGATGATGTGAAAATGACGAATAATGACATGACATATAACATTCAGCAAGTAGCCGCCATAACAGGGCTTTCTAAGCAAGTCATCCGCAAATGGGAGGAACGGTATGGAATCGTTCAGCCGAAACGGCTTGACAACGGATACCGCATTTACTGCGATGAAGAAGTGCAACAGCTTCTATATGTGAAATCTTTAGTAGAGAAAGGCCAGTCTGTCAAACAAGCAGCGCTGCATCTAAAAGAAAAAGCGGCACTCAACCAGAAAAACTTGAACGAACAGGCGGATGACACGCATTCATGGGCTCATGAATCTGTTTGCACATTACTTCATGAGGGAGATCTTTATCATGAAGCAGCTATCTATCGCACTCTACAACGAGCATATCAGATCTATGGGTTGCAGCCCTTCCTCCATTCCATCGTCATTCCCTTTTTGCAAGAGGTAGAAAAGCGCAGGGATCAGGGGCATTGGAGAAAAGATCAAGCAATGTTAGCAAGTGTAGTGGTTCGCGATGTTCTCATCCAAATACGCCGCAACTTCCCTTGCCATGAACATGCGCCATTGCTGCTGGGTGCATGTTTTCCTCAGGAACAGCACGAAATTTGGCTGCAAATCATTTTATTAGAATCTTTGCTTTGCGGCTGGAAGACGATCATGCTTGAACGAATTTCTGCCTTTGATGTCATCGAGTCGGCCGTTCAGCAATTAACACCAAAAAAAGTGGTGCTGTCAGCTTATACAACGGCTTCCTTGGAACAAAATAGCGATCTTCTTACAAAATGTCATCATGTTGCAAAACATTATCCGCACATTTCATTTTATATTGTGTCCCCTGATACAACATCGTATATCCAAGAAGGAACAGCTCCAAATTTGCAAATGACCGATGACATTTTCAGCCTTGTAAAAGACCGCTAAAGCAAAGGAACAAAGCTCCCCCGTTTCTTTTGCTCACTAATGAATGAGCAAAAGAGCGATAGATGTTTGACATGGAAAGAAACGATCAGATGTCAACATTATGAGCCGCTTCACAGCCCGGACATGGGACTGCAAGCGGCTCTGCCTTCCCCTGCTGCGCACATGTCCCTGTCCCTCGTCTTTCCCAAAATCCATTCGTTTTCTCTTAGAGGGGGATTTATATAGTAACTATGTATTTATGAGCCGCCCTCCATTTTGTTAAGAGGTGAGAGACCTCTTCATAGGTATATGAAATCATTTTGATAGAAACTTGGTAAAAAATGAATACTAGATGGATAGAGTCAATCTGTCATCATCTTTTCATACGAAAAGGCCTCACAATGGGGGGAGCGAGCTCATCCCACCTATTTCACAGCCCATAAAAGTAAATATCTCTTAGAATGTTAAGGCTTATAGGAGCTTCTCTTATGAATGTTTCTTTGATATTCCTTCAACAAATATTTTTCTGCGATCATAGGCAAACAGAATCATTGCTGCTCCTAAGCCCGCACAAATCATATACATAAATGAGTATGAAGAGAGGTCAGCTACCGGTCCCATAATGACCCCACCTAATGAAACCCCTAAATCGGCCATAGCAATAAATAATCCCAATAATACATTGCGGTTCATCTCCGGCAGGACAAAGGTTAAGTATGTTGTTAACGTTGGATAGAGAAGGGCTTGAGCGATCCCCATCAAAATGGCACCAACATAGAAAAATATCGCTCCGCCGATTATAGAAAAGCTTACACACTGTGCGGCTACGGCTAAAATCAACATCGTTCCCATGATAAAAGAAGAATGCCATTTGCCATCTGAAGGAATCTTTTTTCTTAAAGCAAAACGAGCAAAAACAACAGTACCCGCCTGAAGCATAAGATAAATTCCCGCATTACCGCTTTTTAATTGCGCAGCATATAGTGGGATAAAAGTGGTGATAGCTCCGAATACAATAGATGCCACTAGCATCAGTACGCTACATTTAAATAAGAATGGATTTTTTACTAACTGGCTAAACGATTGAAGCATCCTTGCCCCTTGTCCAGCATGGTTGGCAGCAGGCTGAGTTTCTTTTTTATCCATCTTTGCACTATATCCAAACAGCCCTGTAAAGATGGCAATGGCGATCATCACCACTGTAAAGTAATCCATCCCTCCTTGCCAAATCCCTAATGCCAGCATGGGACCAATAATGCCTGGTATATATGAAAATAAAGAATATAATGAAATGCCCTGAGAGCGATCCTTTTCTGGCAACGCATCAATAATCCCTATCTGTAATGCCATTGAAAAAAAAGCAGTCGACACCCCTTGTAACATCCGGGCAACCAGAAAGCCTCCTAACTCAGTAAACGTATAGAGGATTAAAGCAAATCCATTGATAATAAGAATGATGCGTAACACGTTTATCGGTCCATGCTTTTGGATCATATAACCGGCCCATGGCCGAAAGAACATGGTAGTAAACAGATAGGCTCCCATGATCATGCCAATGGTTGTATTGCTTGCTCCCAACGTTTCCCCTTGTAACGGAATAATCACATTCAAAATAGAATTGGCACTAAAATAAAGAAAAACCAACATATATAAACGCAGAAAAGGCCAAGACATAGCTCCTCGCAATATTTTCTCCTCCTATATAACTACAAATATTCACGGTCCGGTCGAAAGGCACGTCCACAACTCTGGCTTTTTGTTACCACGGCACTCTCCTTTTAAGCCCATGGATGGTGGCAAGCCCCCACTAACCATTGAAAAACATGCCGAACTTAATGGCTATGGTTGCCATGCCAACCGTTATTAAAAAGTGATAATCATTTGTAATAACTTTCTAGCATATTCTGACTGAACATCCTTTAAGTGTTCAGTTTTAACGATCTCTTCGATTTGACCGTTTCTAAAAAAAATGACCCTGTCACAAATATAAGCGGCGGCCTGTATATCATGGGTTATGAAAATATAACTCATATTGTAACTTTTCTTTAACTTTTTTAATAAATCCAGCACCTGGGTTTGAACAGATACATCTAAAGAGCTGATTGCCTCATCTAATAAAATGCATTTCGGTTCTGTTGAAATAGCTCTTGCTATACACACTCTTTGGGCTTCTCCTCCAGATAATTCATGGGGATATTTTTTTCTATAAGATGGGTCTAATCCAACCTGATTTAATAGATGATCAATCTTGCTTTGAATCTCTTTTTGCCCTTTTAAAGGCTCCATAATGGCTTCTTCCACAGTAAAAAACGGATTGATTGAGGAGATATAGTCTTGAAATACAGCACTGATGTTCCCTACTCTCACTTTTCTATCCTGTATGTTTTTCCCCTCAAATAAAACAGTTCCGCGATCCGGCTTTTCAATTCCAAGAATTAAACGGCCCAATGTTGATTTTCCGCTTCCACTTTCTCCGATAATGCCGAGACATTCACCTCTTCTACATTCAAAACTGACATTTTTCAAGATTTTCTGTTTTTCCCTCGAGAATAATCCACCTTTTTTATAGCTTTTCTCCACACAATCAACTTTCAGCAACTTTAAACTCTCCCCATTATTTTTCTAAAATGGTTACTAACCTCAAGTCTTGTCGCTACTAAATATTTTGTATATTCATGTTCTGCTTTGGAAAAAACGGTTGGGATATCTCCTCTTTCAACAATTTTCCCATCCTTCATGACTAAAACGTCATCCGCAATTTTTTTCACAACACCTAAATCATGGGAAACAAAGATCATCGAGCATCCCATTCTTTCACGTAATTGAATGAATTGTTCAATGACCTCAAATTGCGAGATGGTATCCAGCGCTGTTGTCGGTTCATCAGCGATCATAATGTCGGGCTCTAATACTAGGGCCAATGCAATCATGATTCGCTGCAGCATTCCGCCTGATAATTGGTGTGGATACTTATTCATCGTCTCTATCGGGTTTTTTAGCATGACACTTTCCATGGCCTTTTTCATTTTTGTTTCTATTTCTTGATTGCTCCATCCGAAATGTTCAGCAAGTGTTTCTCTTAAATGAACGCCGATTACACAAGAGGGATCGAATGCACTCATCCCATTTTGCAGAATCATGCAAAGGTTTTTTCCTCTTTTCTTTCTCATTTCTTTTTCAGAAAGATGGTTTACATTTTCCCCCTTAAAGAAAATGTCCCCTGATTGGTGAATCCAAGGTTTATTTAGTCTCATAATCGACCTGCAAGTCACGGACTTTCCGCTTCCGCTTTCCCCAACAATGGCAAGACAGTTTCCCTGCTTTAAATAGAATGAACTGTTATAAACAATGATTTGGCCCGTGTTCATATCCGTCACTTGCAAATTTTCAACTTCTAGTATATTCATAAATTTTTCCACCCCTTGTTTCTGTTTCCACCTCTTGTTTCTGAAATTTATTAGTAGAACGTATTAATTTCGGGTCTAAAGCAACTTGAAGCGCATCAGATAAGAAATTAAATGCTGATACGACAATAATAATCGCTAATCCGGGCGCTAGCATTAGCTCTGGTCTTGAAAACATCACTTGCCTTGCCTCATTGAGCATCATTCCCCATTCAGCATTTGGGGCTTGAATTCCCAGACCTAGGAATGAAAATCCCGATATTTGCAAAATCATGGAACCCATCGAACCGCTTGAAACAACGGCAATATCAGAAAGTGTAACAGGGACAATATGCTTCCAGATAATTTGTATGTCACTCATACCAGTTGCTTTAGAAAATTTGACATAGTCTAATTCCGCATACTGCATAACAGCCGTTCTGATTACTCGAGCAAACCATGCCCATTTCATCAAAATAAACGCAATCAATATATTCTTAAGCCCGATCCCCAAAATACCGACAACCGCCAATGTCATAACGTACCCTGGGAAAGAAAGCATAATATCACAAATTCTCATCATAAAGAAATCGACTTTTCCTCTAAAGTAACCCGCTATAAAACCGGCAATAGCTCCAATTAAAACAGATATGAATAATGCTCCTAAAACCCATAAAACGCTGGGACGAATGCCATAAATTAATCTGGATAAAATGCATCTCCCCAAGTGATCGTTGCCTAATAGGTATTCCCAAGAGGGTGCCGCAAACCGAAGTCTCATATTTACTTCATTAGGATCATGCGGCGCAATGTAAGGAGCCAATATACCAGCAACAATCGTCACGACAATGAGGATAAAAGATGCAGCGGCCAATCGATCTTTACTTAAGTTTCTTAATATTTTCATTTATAATCCCTTCCTTAATTTAGGGTTCATCGCCGCATTGATAATGTCAGAAAGCGTGTTAAATAACACAAAAGCGGCCGCCAGTATAAGAACATAAGCTTGGATAATCGGAAAGTCTCGGCTTAGAATGGATCTAACACTTAAACTTCCTAATCCTGGCCATGCAAAAACATTCTCGATCACTACCGTACTCCCCAATATAATAGGAATAGCCATACAAAATATTGAAACAGCAACTTGTAACGAATTTCTTAAGATATGCATGGTAATTTTCCTCTCAGGTACACCGCATGCCCTTGCATATAGGACATAGTCTTCGTTTAAGTGGTTTAACACCGAACTTCTCACCACCCGAAAATAAATGCCAGCGTAATTAATCGCAATGACAGCAACCGGAAGAATATAACTTTTATATGAATCCATTCCGTTTGTCGGTAACAAGTCCAACTTAACAGCAAAGTACCAAATCATCAGCGACGCAAGCCAATATGGCGGCATGGTTGCTAGGAAAAAGGAAAATCCTCTTACCGATTGATCAATGATGGTTCCTTCTCTCAACGCGCAAACGACACCTAATAAGATGGATAAAATAATAATCACAACAGACGAAACGACCGTTAGCTTTAATGTGTTAAGAAAAGCTGGACCTATTAATGACCAAACTGGTTGTCCTGTCACGTATGAATTCCCAAAATCCAACTGCAAGCATGCCACAAGCCAATCGAAATATCTTACGATAAATGGTTTATCGAGTCCCAGTTCTGCTTTCGTTTGAGTCATTAATTCATCGGTTATTTTAGGGACGCCTTGCGCATGCAACACCACTTCGGCCGGATCTTGAGGAGAAAGATTCATGAAAACAAACGTCAAAAACGAAATGATCAAAAGCAAGGGAATAGATACCAGTATCCTCTTCATCATGTAACTTCCCATAGAAACCTCCTTCTATGTGACAAAATCGTTCGAAAGCACACTCGCAATCATTACCATGATCTAGAAAGACAGCGCTAAAAAATTTATAGTCGGAAGGCAAGTCCGCCGCCTTGCCTTCCACAGTGGAAAACGCCCAAGCTTCACGCCATGTGAAATTTGCTCTTTAAGAAACCATCATTTTCCCCTGTTTTGCTAGTTCATAAGAGTAATCAATCAGTATTCACCTTTTTATCGCAATGGCTATTCAACATCCATTTGTTCAAATGGCAACTCGAATTGTGTTTGTTTAAATGAGATGCCTTTTACATTTTTTGGCGCAACTATAGTGATTCGGCCGTTTGTAATTGGAATAAAGACGGCCTCGTCATGAACAATGGTTAAGATATCCGCATACAACGATTTTCTCGTTTCCTCATCAGTGGACCCTGTCACTTCTTTAATTTTTTTGTAGAGTTCATCTGCTTCTGCGATGCCGCTCGTCGTATGCAAATAAGCAGACTCCGAAGTAAAGCCGGCAATTGTGCTTTGAGGATCATATGCTAATCCCCATGTTTGGTTGAATAATAAATCATAGTCACCTGTTGTTCTTCTATTAGCGATTGAAGTGGATTCTTCACCAATGATCTCCAGCTCGACTCCTATCTCTTTTAAGGAACTTTGAATCAATTCAGCTTCAGCTTTTTGGGAAGGAGAGTTGCTATCATAATATAATTTCACGGCCAATTTTTTGCCATCTTTCGTCCTCACTTCAGCTCCCTCCTCTAATGTCCAGCCTGCTTTTTCTAAAATTTCTTTTGCTTTTTCTAAATCATAGCCCCGCTTCTTCAAGTCAACATCTGCATACGGAACATTAGATGAAAAAAGGGTATTAGCTACTGTTTCAGTGCCATTTAAAATATCTTTGCTAATGGTTTTTCTATCGATTGCGTACCAAATAGCTTCACGAACAGCGGTTTCACTGACTGGGCTATCCACTTTGCTGCTATTGGCTACGATCATCTTCGTATTCATCGGTTCACTTTTAACAAGTTGATAATTGCCTGAATCCACTAATTGATTCATTGCTTCAACATCAATGCTGTCTACACCTCGATCATCTGTGAAAACAAAGTTGACTTCTCCTTTTTGTAAGGCTAAAAATGTTGTTTCACCTGCAGGAAGAACTTTAAAAGTAATTTTCTTCATTTTAGGTGAGCCGCCCCAATAGTTTGGATTGGCTTCAAACGTTGCATATTGATCAACTTTATGTTCAATGAGAACATATGGTCCTGTACCATGATAGCCTTTTACGCCATCTTTTGTGCCCCCGTTAGTAAAATCTTTAGGTGACATAAATACATAAGGTCTAGTCAAAGATAGTTCAAGCAACGTTGGATAATAGGGTTCCGATAGCACTAACTCAACGGTATATTCGTCTATTACATTGCAACTGACTATTTTGGTTGATAGTTTGATCCAAGCATGTTTTTCTGCATTGTTTTGCACAGCATCAATATTTTTCTTCACTGCCTCTGCGTTAAATGGTTCGCCATCATGGAATTTCACGCCCTTTCTTAAATGAAATGTGTATACTTTTCCATCCTTCGAAATTTCCCATGATTCAGCGAGCAAAGGCTTGATTCCGTCTTTGGTATTTTCCACTAATGATTCATATACCATCCCTTGAGCTGGCATTGAGCCTGCATACAAATGCGGATTCATATCATTAATGTCTTTCGTTGTTGCAATCACTAGTTCTCTATTATTAGAAGCACCTCTTTTCTTGTTCTTGCTATCAGAGTTCGTCGAATGGGCAGAGCAAGCAACTAGCATAGATAAGACTAAAAACATAAGAGCCATTATCTTCAATTTTTTTACTATCATGTATTTCTTCTCCCCTTAAGTCTTATTTATATACCATTTATCCGGCTGGAACATTGTCGTAGCGCAGGTCTGAACAACGCCGCTGATCCATTTATGGTTCTGTCAAACGGCGCTGTTCAACACCCGATCATCGTTCCAGCTCCATATCAATGCAAAAATGAACATGTCAAGCGACAGCTACAAAATTGAACACAACTGACTTTCTCATGTAAAATATGATCTATTTTCCAATCATTATCATCGAATTAAATCGAATTGATTACGATTTATATAACATACTACTTTATATCATCTAAGGCATTCGGTATCTTTCAACTCTTCGCTGTTATGCTTTTTCCGATTTCACCGCATATCATTTGCAAATCTTCCGCAAAATGTTGAACGGTAAATGCATGAGACAATAATTCTTCTCTATGAGATTGAGCAAATGTTTCGATTTTCCTTTCATATCTTTCAATAAATGTATCGATTGTTGGACAATCCACGTTTAAATATTTGGCGATCCCTTGTATGATTTTTATGCGATAATAGTCTTCCTTAGGCATTCTTGGGATCTCCCAATACCCTTCCTTGTTGACAAATACCTTCCTAAATGGAACAGCAGAAAAATCAAAATATTTTCCTTCTTTATCTGGTTCTGAAAAAGGATCGATCAATAGGGAAGTATACCGGATATACAATAAATACTCTTGATGAATAGGCTCCAAATGATTGAAATTTTCAATATCCTCGCGTGATAAGCTTTCCGGTCTTACCGGATAATTATCATCGATCATAAATTTAAGCAAATTGATACCTTGTATATTCATTTTCCCGATCATATTCATAATTTCTTTCCAATGAGCCAGCATTTCACGAATTAAATATTGCTTAATAGGCCCCTCAGGATAAATTTTGTATACATATTTCTTCGTATCTAACTCCCCAAATATCGCTTGTAATGAAAAATCGTTCATAAATAACGGCGGATGGACATATAAAGAAATATTTCTTGTTTCCGCCTCAATCGGGGACTGCATCCTTTCTAAGGCAATGCCTAACTTTTCATATAGCTGACACAGTCTGTCGATATTCTCAGACGGATCATGTGTCGATCCTATATAAATTTTTTTCTTCACACCTGTTGTTAAAACATGATTAGGCGGCTGGTTATGTATCCATCGCGTATCGCCGTAATAGGTGGAGAAACTAATAATTTCTACATCTGAATTTATACGTTTCATATAGTTTCTGATTAAGCTATTTGAACCGAAAGTTGGAGAAATTAAAACAATACATTTAACTTGTTTTAATAGCTCATCATTCATTTGCTTTAATACGTCCATATAAGCATCTGTTGTTACGGAAAAAATAATGGTATCCCAGTCCCCTTTAATTGTTCCATATCCTTTAAACACTTGATCAATAAAGCATTCCCCTGCCATAGCTTGATGCTTTTCATTTTGAACGCTCACACGAATAAGATGGCCACTTTGCTTAAGAGCCGCAAAGACTTTTTCCGAACGAACAGATTCTCTCCCGGAAATCCCCACATAGCAATTCAACTGTTTTTTTAAAGTGACAGCCAGCTGAATGGATGTTGGTCCGGTTCCTAACAACAAGACTCGTTTAAAGCCGCTCATAAAAACCTCCCTTTCTATCAAGCGAATAAGCTATACTTTTTTGTACAGCGCTATATCAAACACGTGCTCTGGGCGTATGATATGCTCAACTAACTTCCATTTTTCCTCATCTACTTCTCGTAATGGATAATTAAATAAAGACTTTAATTGATTACCATACCTCATAGCCACCACTACATGGTCATTGGTTAATTCATATAATTGGTCCAATATGTCGTATTTACTTTCGACAGTTGAACTGAAGATGACATGGGTAACGTCTTTCGTAAAATCAAGATCTTCCACTGATAATTTTTCTAATCTTATATTTAATCCGCTCCCTAGTCTTTCCACGACATTTCGGCCAAGTTGAATAGCCTCATCATCGATATCTATGCCAACAACCTCCGCCCCAGTTCGTTTAGCAATTAATAAGGGGGTCATCGGGAATGAACCCGAGCCTACTAATAATACTTTTGATTCAGAAGTGATTCGGAAACTGCCAAACTCTTCTTCAATGCATGATTCGATATTTTTAAAATAATCGGCTATTTCAACATGTCCATCTCGCAATTTTAAGGCACGATATTTTTCCATAATCGCCACGCAAAGGGCTGATTTTTTCCTCAAATTCGCCACAAGCTGACTCCATTCGCTGGATTCGTGAAGTTCTAGTTGCTCCCAAGCCTCTTGATTTTTCTCATTTGTTATAAATTTGGAGTAGTCATCTATTAAAAGCTCTAATTCTGAACAATGATTGATTGTATGATCATACTTTTTGGCCAACTCATCAAACTTCTCTAAAAAGTAGCTTAAAGATTCTTGAAAAGTTTTTAAGACAATCATTCATTTCACCCCCATACAATGCGGTAACTAAACATTAATAAAAGCCTTGCCTTGTGCGACTATCCCGACACATCCTTCAATCTTAAGATTTGTTAATATTCCCTCATGGCAATGGGCCACTACCTTCATAGTGCCTCCGGGCTGCCTAATCGTTGCAGCAACATTTCTTTTATTCTTATTTTTCCATGCTAAATAGGCTCCTAAGGACGCCGTACCTGAGCCGCAACCTCTTTCCCAAACCATACTGTCTAGATGAGGAACGTAAATGAGGGGAGCCAATTCATCAGATTTCGACTTATACAATAAAATGCCGATCAAATTAGCTCCGATAGTGATCCCAAGCAATCTTGCTAATGATTGGGCTTTTTCCCTCACGGCACTACTAAATTCATTCACTTCTATCACAATATGGATGAACTCCTGATATCTCACGATCACAATATGCAAATCGTCTCCGTCATACTGAATCGTTTTCTGTTCGATCTGTTTAGGAATCGGCATAGTAACTTGACAATAATATTCATCTGAATCCCTTTTTACTTGGCACATTATTAATCTGTCCGTGCCCGAGGCTTCCAATAATAGTTCCATCCAATCATTCTGCTTTAGCCCTTTTTCAGATGCAATATAAGCGGCCAACGCCATGCAAGCATTGCCGCAAAATTCACCTCCGGCCATCTGTAGATGGGCAGCAGCTTGATGATTTCTCGGCTTTTCTATAAAACCTACCTGCTCAGCATATACATTGTCATATGACATAATTTTTGAAGCGATCCGTCCATACTCCTCAACTGGTTGATTAGCTTTTACGAGAACGGTCATATTTTGTGTTGGATTAAATTTAATAAAATCGATTTCCTGTTTCATCGCAGCTCCCCTTTACACTTATATTTGCTTCATAATCATCTTTTGTAAAGCGTAATGATTATGATTTTCATTTTAGAACAAATTATATCATATGGTTAAACATTGTCAATATTGTTATATTTTTTATATTAGCGAACACGAATTGTGCATAAAGAGAGGATATTCTCTTGGTGAATGAACCTCCCGCTTCACTTTGTCTAGGGTTGGGAGACTTCTCGGTGGATGGTATTTTCTGCGCGACGAAATTCCTAAACAACGCTGCTTTCAGGTTCGTTGGTGGCTCTGTGAATGAGCGTAGTTTGGCTACTTGGCCGTCAAAAAATCCTCCTTAAGCACCATATTTATAAAAAGATAAGTAGATGGAATATTGTTTTTTTTTTTTGCGAAATCCTCACGCAATGGAGACTAATATGAAGAGGGCCACGCTAACCTTTATTGATGTTGCCCAAACGGTTGAAGCGAACCCTCGGCTAAAGAATCATAGATATAAAGATTGTTTGGCTTATGTCCATTCTTATCATGCTATATGTCTGATTAAGCCCATATAACGCCTATAATAAAGAATGATAGAAATTTTCAAAACATATCATTATGGTTATATGTGCCTCCATGTTATAATGGGTCATGTAGAAATTTCCATAAGGAGGTCTCAAATGATGTATGATGTAGCGATTATCGGTGCTGGACCAGCCGGGGCAAGCGCCGCTCTGTTCACCGCAAAAGCCGGAAAGAAAACGCTATTAATTGACAATGGAAAAAGCATGACAAAGCGGGCTTGGGTTGAAAATCATTACGGTGTCATGGAGATCACGGGAACCGATTTAGTAGAGACAGGAAAGAAGCAAGCGGCTAAATTTGGCGCAGAACTCATGAGCGGTCAAGTGACCAGCATTCAAAAGCTGGAAAAAGGATTTCAAATTGAAGCAGCCGAGCAAACATTCGAGGCTGAGCATATTATTCTAGCAACCGGTATAGCAACAGACCTCGCAGAAAAAATTGGAGTCAAAACAAAACAAGGAACTGAACCGAGAATTAAAACGATCGTTGAAGTAGATGAGCTAGGACGAACCAATGTAGAAGGGATTTGGGCCGCCGGCACAGTGGCTGGCGTCAGCGTGCATACCATCATCACCGCTGGCGATGGAGCCAAAGTTGCCATTAATCTCATTAGCGAGTTAAATGGCGCGCGCTACGTTGATCATGATGTTCTCCAATCATAAATCCAAAGGGGCAGCCTTCAAAAGGACGCTGCCCCTTTGGTTGCTTTATGGTGCCTAGAAAGATCCCCTTCTCGTACGAGCAAACCTCTCTCTAAATAGAAATCAACTTTCGATATAAAATGTCTCTCTTAACCGGAAGATCATAAAAAATGAATATACGCACATCGTACGAGATCAAATCGAAGTACTTGTTGTCTTGGGGCAGTATCGAATGGTATCACACCCTTTTCTGAAAAGAAACACCGCTCTTTTGATGATGGCTTAAAAGAGACGCAATATCACTTACTCTCTTCCATCACTGTTTAGCGGAAATGATTCTTTGGCGATTGCTAAATAAAACATGAGGGTCAGGACATGGATCACCGCAAGAACTAAGAAGAGATTGCTGTAAACAGCTCCGTTTGTATAGACATTGGCAGGGTTCCAAGCAACATCAGCTCCAAGATCGATCATTTTCCCATAAATCCCCGATGCCATTCCGCCGGCAATAAAATTTAACATAGACAACAGTCCCATGCCGACTCCTGAATATTCCTTCAGCAAGGTCAGCGAAACGGCATTCGATATGGCAATCGTGATAAACGTTTGCCCCACTTGACCGATCACCAAAAAGAAAGCGATCCATAAAGGAGAGACGCCTATAAATGTAGAAAGTAAGGCAAAACAGAGAATTAATAAACTTGAGGCAATAGAGTACAAATAAGTGTTACCTTTTCTATCGGCTAACTTTCCTCCTTTTTGTCCGAGCAAAGCGGCTGTTAGCGCGGCCGGGACCATAGCCATACTGATCCAAGCAGGAGGCAGATGATGAATTTCGGCTAAAAATAAAGGGCTCAGAAAATAAAGGGAAAAACCGATTCCGTTCACGATAAAAGCAATCGCTAATCGCCTTGTATATTGTTTATTCTTAAAAAGCTGAGGTTGAATAAAAGGTTGGCGAACCGTCAGAATACGCAAACTGAACACCCCCAATCCAATCATTCCTCCTAACAACAGCCACCATGATTCATTGGTGACGCTTAATAACCATAAAGTGACGGATGCAGCAAGCAAAAATCCCCCGATCCAGTCTATATGGGCCGATGAACCTTCTTCATCGCCAAGGTATTTGCGATAAAACGGCAAAGTCAATAAGAGAAACACAGGAATACAAAATAACCATCGCCAATGGACCATGCTGATCATTAAAGCAGAAATAATCGGACCAAGTGCGCTCCCTAGGGCTAAGCCAACAAAGGCCGTTCCCATCGCGTGTCCCCTTTGCTCGGGAGGAAAATAACGTAAAGGAATCAGCATGGCTGACGCTGGGATTGCGGCGGCCCCTGACGCCTGTAAACACCTAGCAGCAAGAACCATCGAAAATGATTGAGCTACAAGACCAAGAAAGGAACCCGCTACCAGTACGAGCAATCCAACGGTCAGAATGTTTTTCAATTTATAGCGGTCCGCCAGCTTTCCATATATCACGGTTCCGATTCCATAGATGAGGGAGTAAGCGGACGTGACCCAGCTGACTTGGGCTGTCGTTAAATGAAAAGACTCGCTGATCTCTGGCAGAACAAAATTAAACATCAGAATACTCATAGACGACAGAGTTAAGGTAAACATCACCACACGCATCAATTTCATGCCTTCTTGCCAAGAAAACGGGGCATCCATCTTGATTAGACCTCCTCTTTATTTTGTCATATTTCATGATCCACTCATGACTGTCAGTGCTGACTGTCAATCGTCAAGGTAAAAAAACTAGGGAGACAAAGCCCTAGTCCACAACTGTACGCTATGTTGAATCATTTGCTCTAACGAGACGTTCAGCACTGTCGTATCCGTCGCATCTATATAATTCATAAACGCGCCGAAATGCATAAGCATAAAAGAAACAGCCGTTTGTTCGTGGTCGGTGTGAATCACCTTGCCTCGCTTTTCCATCTCCGTAAAGTAATCGATCAATAGTTTCTTTAACTGCTGTGGATGCTGATGTGTTCTCTCCCGAAAGCCAGGCAAATGATGGCCTTCCGCAATGGATATCTTAATCATTTTGCGGTTTCGAAACATAATTTCATGGTAAGTGCGGCTGATGCGAAGCAAATCTTCGTATACATCCCCATTCAGGCCGCCTTGAAATAAGTCATTCATTTCCGCTGCATAGTGGTAACGGTCAAAAGCGGATTCTAATAAGTTTTGTTTGCTTCCAAAATGACGAAATAAGGTCTTTTCGCTTAAACCCGCAGCGGCCGCAATCTCCTGTGTGGTCACCCCGTGATACCCTCGTTCAGCGATCAAATCGATCGCTGCCTGCATTAATTTATCCTTATTATTCATCACATCGCGATTCTCCATCCATTTTCACCCTCTTTTTGACTGTCAGTACTGACTGTCATTTAAGTGATTTCATTTTACTCCTTGGCTTTGTTTTCGTCAAGAGATTAGAGCGGAGAGACAGCGCGATGTTTTCTTATCTTTCCAGTTTCGTATTGTTTCGAAGGGTATAGTTAAAAGTGATAAAATAGAGCACCATCTTTCAATAGATCAATGTCTTTCGGTTGTAGAAATCCGGTATGAGATGTGAGGACTACCCATATCGAGAAAGTTTTCTCTTTTGAAAATGCAATTTTGTTTTTTCTTTATCTTTATATGAAATTGGTTTAACATTAGTTTTTAAATAATCTTTCCATTCTCGTTCTAATGTGTCTAATGATTTATTAAATGTTTTGTTAATATCAACTTCCAAATTATATCAATTATATATTTTCATAACCTTTTTTATCGGATATTTTTCAAATTAGATATTTTATAAATAACCCTGGCTCGATATAACTTTTTCCAGAAATCAATTTTATTTTCTTCATTGTTAATGTCAAAATAATTATAGCTATTGGTGTTACTACATAATTCATTTAACGGAATGTGTATCTTTTCCTGCAAAACAAAAAGAGGCTGATTCTCCCGTTTCGCGATACGTTCGATACGACGAAGCATGCACTATTGGAGCTTGCGAAGCAACGTCTCTTCATCATCATAGGCTTTTCATGAAAAATGGCTCAGTTATCGTTCGATGGTTCGGATGAAAACTCCCAGTCAACGCTCCCGAAAAGCCGTTCATGATCATGGCATCCACACCACATAAACAAGAGGCTTCATGACCGGTTTCGAGAAATAAAGCGTCAATCCAAACATTTCGAAAAACCTATGGATTCCTCGATGATGTGCTAATCTATTCATGAGACATGAACCTCCTTTTGGATAGTTGTGGGCACATCTATTCTAACCAAGGAATCAGGTTCATGTCTCCTTTTTTGTTATAAATTTATGTCATTTTTTATTTTACTCAGCTACAGGATATTTTTTAAATCTGTCTTGGCAACTCTTAATCAATTTAAGAGCAACATCTCTCCCTTCCCATCCAATAATAGTTGTTTCTTTATTTTCGAGTTCCTTGTATCGTTCAAAAAAATGTTTAATCTCCCTAAGGGTATGAGGATTAACATCTTTAAGACTATGCACATTTTCCCATCGTGGATCAGAAAGCGGAACACCTATTAGTTTTTCATCCTGTCCTTTGTCATCGCTCATAATAAGTGCTCCTACAATACGCGTATCAATCACGCATCCAGGGAAGGTAGGGTTTGTAGTTAGTACTAATACATCTAATGGATCGCCGTCAAGAGCTAGTGTGTTCTCAATATGGCCATAATCGCAAGGATAAAACATAGGGGAAAATAGTACACGGTCTAATTTAATTTTCCCTGTGGATTCATCAAATTCATACTTATTTTGTTCTCCACGTGGGACCTCAATAGTTACTTCAACTACATTTTCCATTTCAGCCACCTCTTTAAAGCATTTTAGCTAACGAATTTTTTAACTGCATAAAATTGTATCACAATTGTCAATAACGATTTAAAATTCCCCAATTTCAACGAAATGAAATTCCCCATTATGAACGTTTAATTAGGCAACTGGGCAGGATAAACCCCTGCTTTTTTCTTTATCTCGTAGACGATAAGAATCGCCTTTGATATTAAAGGTAATGGCGTGATGTAATAGGAGATCTAAGACGGCTGTGGCTCGTACATCCTCACCGAGTACCTTCCCCCATGTTTAGAACAAAATAAAAGTGCAGAGATGTACAAGATTTTATTCAAAATTCATTCATAGGGGCTTTACATGGAGTGGCAACCATGGGTAATCTGTATTGATTTGCGAAACTTACTGATTCTGTATTATTTGGAAAAAATCATGGTTGCAAAGGCTCCATATCAAGCCCCGGTATGGCCAACTTCAATCGAATATTTATTCAACCAAAACAAATTCACTTTTTGCAAAAAACACTGTAAGATTTACGGAAGTCCGAAAATGACGCAAGAACTACGCAAATAAGGGATTCGTGTGTCTCAAAAGCCGATCGCTCGCATCATGAGTGAAGAAGAATTGAGACCCATTACAACGTATAGGACAATTTATTGAAACAAACCTTTCAAGCAACGGCTCCCAATGAAGGATGGATGGCGGATATTACGTACATTCCTATTAAAATATTGTGCGAATACTTATTTAAACCCATGGTGCTAGATAAAATGAGATGAGCATAAAAATAGCCCTTGCATGAAGGATCTCCTTTAAAATGAAAGTGCGACCAAACATTCAAAAGGAGAAGTCCCATGCAAGAGCACTTTCATTTTACAACAGATGAAGCGAAAATTCAAAAACAATATGCAGCGATTTTATTCTTTGTATCTGGACAATTGTCTTTGATTCAGATGTATTTACAACACCGAAATCGCCATTTGTTGAAATAAGAAGAGGAGGTCATCATCGCCGTCCATGTTCTTGGAAAGTTATTAGGTTTTACATCCGAACGAGCTTGACACCGATTTGTGATCGGAAACTTATTTTCGAAAGATTGATTTCCTGAACACTTTCGATAGAACCGGCGTTGTCGAAATCTTGGCTTTACCGTCCAATGGATCCGATATCAACTAGCCAAACGTGGGCAACATCACGCTTATGCAGTAGTGGATAGCTTACCCATTGAACTCTGCCACCCCGCACGAATGGATCGCGTCAAACGGTTTCAAGGAATCGCCGATATTGGGTATTGTGCATTCAAAAAGATGGCTTACTATGGGGTTAAGCTCCATCTTCAGATCACCGACCAAGCGCTTCCGATGGGATATGTCGTCACCGAAGCATCCTGTCACGACCGGACAGCTGCGGAAACCGTGATGGCCCAACTTCCTCATCCGTATACACTTGGTGACAAAGGATAGGTGAGCCAAGACTTGCAAAAGAAGCTGTATGATGAATACAAGATCACTTTTTGGACTCCCGTTCAGAAAAAACAGAAAATCCATCAATCGAAAGCATGGAAACGATGGATGAAACGAAAGCGCAAAGTCATGGAAACCGTGTTTTCCGTTCTCATTGATCAGTACCGGATCACAGAGATTCGCGCCAACTCTGTTTATGGATTTGAATCAGCTTTGGATGGCATTTTACTCGCTTATTCACTCGTCATTCTTGGGCTAGTTGAGCGTTAAAGTTCAACTAGCACCACGGGTATTGTATAAATTCAAGTAATATTTATTTATACGAGGTGGCAAAGCTATCATGTGTTTACGAAATTTAAAAAAAACGTAAGAAATCTGAAGAAAGAAAATTAAAGTTTATAGAGGGAGGTGCTAAAAATGAATTTACAAAAAGAGCGGCAGTTACTGAACTGCCGCTCTTTTACCCCAAAATTTTACTATAGATAACATTGCTATCAAAAGTCTAATAATTTTCTAATTCACCTTCTAAATCTCCTAACAAAACTTCAACTTCCATTACTGCGGAATCATAACCATTCCAAAAAATCGATGGTCTATATCCCTCTTCTTTTATCCTAGGAAGCCATTCATTCATAAACTCATCGAGTTCAACTGGTTCAGGAGTATATCCTTCCCATTCTTTGGCGGCACAATATTGAGCAAATTCTCTTTTAGGCCAAAAAGGAATTAGTAGATTGCCATTATCATCCTCAGTCATTGCCCAACCGTCTTCATAGAGTCCCCATACCTCTCCCCAATCGACTACTTTTTTTATAAAGTATTCATACCTTTTGTTAGCTGGTAAGTTAAGAACAGAGTAAAATTCTTTTTCATTTATCATGTTTTTACCTCCTTCTTCCATAGCGATCATACTTGTGCTGAGTTCTATGATTTCTTATTGTTTGTAAATCACTGTGTTCGTACCCGTATCCTTTTCTTGCCTCATATCCACGTCTATGAGCTAACTCATATCCCTTTGGCACTCTTATAGTTCTTCTTTTCCCCCTTTTAATTTCATTAATATCACGTCGAATTTCACCACGTAAAACTGATGATAATTTATCATCATTTGCTAATTCTCTTAAACGTGCTTGTTTACCTCTTCTACCACTAGCAAAAAACTGTAAATCCAACCTTCCAGCCCGTCTAACTTTATACACCCTATACGCAATTTTGGCTCCTTTAAACGCCGCACCGCCAACCAGTCCCACGCCAACGGCAATCGCCGCCGCTTTCCAACCGCCTTTTTTAAAGGCCTTATACCCATCATACGCCGCAAATCCCGCATTAATCGCCATCCACACAAAATGCCCATCCGGATCGACCAACATCACCGGATTGTTGTTCGCATATGTGTAGCCGTTTTGGGTTAGGATATCGTCCGAATCTCCCGGATCAGGGTCCATGGACAAGAACACGCCATGAGTTGGGTGGTAGTATCGGGCGATCAGGTAATATAAACCTGTTTCTTGGTCATACTGGTATCCGGCATAACGATATGGGTTTTCGTCTGCCATCTCACCCGATTGGGAAAGAAGCTGGCCCCATGTGTCGTACTCGTAACGGGCCACCACATTTCCTTGCGCATCGGTTAAGGCGATGACATCACCATGCGCGTTGTAGTGGTAGAAGTAGGTGACATTGCCCTTTTTCATTGACAACAGCTGGCCGGTTTCTCTGTATACATATGATTTTAACAGAGTATCACTGACTTCGGTTTCATAGAGAACGTACTAGTCTTATTTTCCTTTTTTATATCAATGGTCTAACTAAAAAGACGACAACGCTATAAAATAAACCTCTCGCTAGACTTGTTCTTCAAGGGCCTAAAACAGAGCTTATACTTATTTGAATACCTACAAAATGCTAGTGAACTTACACAAAAAAGAACCTCAAAGGAGACATTTCACCTTTGAGGAATAATCATTATCAACAATAATTCCCATGTTTATCAATGCCTATTGGGTAGTAAGCCATGTCAGTTACAATCTGATAAAGACTTTCATGTCTTCCTGATAACCAATCTACCGTAAAATCCTCTGGATTTACATAGCCGATATCTGCCTCATTTAATTTATTACATTCAAGCCAATACTTTCTAAATACAGCAATAACTCTTCCTGAATGACATATGGGGTCAAATCTCTCTTTTATAAAAATTTCCAATTCCTCTTCAGTATCAAATTTATTACGATTTATCTCTCTAATTCTTTTTAATCTTTCTTCTTCTTCCTTTACTGCTTCTGTTAGCTCATGTACATACTCGTTAAACAATGTTTCGTATTCTTTCATAATAATCCCTCCATGTTACGGCCATTCTGTCGGGTAAGTTTTGGCGCCTTTTGACCTATTACAAGTTCTACAAGCAGTTTTTAAGTTTCTTGGGTCATTTGCCCATCTTTTCCTTGCTTTAGTGGACATTCGATATCCTTCTTGATAGTAATGTCGTTTTAGAGAAGGATTGTGATCAACCTCAAGCGGTCCTCTTCTATCCCCACAGTATTGACAAGTATAATTATCTCTTTTGAGAACTGCTTTTCTAACTTTTGGAGTAGGGGTACGACCATAATGTTTTATCCTATTGTAACGTTCGATAGCACGCTTGCCTTTTATAATATACCTAGCTGTACTTCTAACAAGTTTAAACTTTCCTCCACCAACAAAACCAAACGCCGCCGCGACCGCGACACCTTTCCATCCTTTTCCCGATTTATATGCCTTATACCCATCATACGCCGCAAATCCCGCATTAATCGCCATCCACACAAAATGCCCATCCGGATCCACCAGCATCACCGGGTTGTTATTCGCGTATGTGTAGCCGTTCTGCGTCAAAATATCATCCGAATCTCCTGGATCAGGGTCCATGGACAAGAACACGACATGGGTTGGGTGGTAATAACGGGCGATCAAGTAGTAGAGTCCCGTCTTTTCGTCATATTGGTATCCGGCATAACGATATGGGTTTTCGGTTGCCATCTCACCCAATTGGGAAAGAAGCTGGCCCCATGTGTCGTACTCGTAACGAGCCACTACGTTTCCTTGCGCATCGGTTAACGCGATGACATCGCCATGCGCGTTGTAGTGGTAGAAGTAGGTGACATTGCCCTTTTTCATTGACAACAGCTGGCCGTTTTCTCCGTATACATACGATTGTACCACATTTCCACTTGCATCGGTTTCATACAAGACGTTGAGGCTGTCGCCTTGGTAGTGGTAGTTCGTCACGACGCCATTGATGTTCTTTTGAATGCGTCATCGTATTTTTATAACAAAAAGAGGTTATACCCGAAACCCCGGGATAACCTCTGACCAAGAAACACTTTGACGCCGTTCTTGCGATACTAACCAAAAGATCGCTTCCTCTTTTTTTAAATACTAGGTTTCATCTGTAATGTATAAGGCTTTAACTCCCTTTTTAATAAAATCTTATGAATATCCTCGATGTTTGAGGTCGTAAGGAGCACATACGGAGTGTTTCCAAGGCTAATGAAAATTTTTTCATTATGATTGGCTAACATAAGAGCTGCTCCTGCTTCAAAAGTGAAAATTAGCCCACTAGAGTTAAAATAATAGTCTTCTTCTAAAAAAGTAATCAGTTGAAATCCATTTTGAGATTGCATTTCTTTTATCTGGATAAACTCTAATTTTTCTTTAGGATTGAACGATTGTAATGTTGGTATTTCTTTTTCCTTTACAATGAGAAGATGATCAATCTCCGCTTTATAAGCGATTTCTGTTTGCTCCGCCGTCACTACATAACATTCCTGATGATTCACTTGCAGTACGACTTGCGTGCAGCTAAAAGCTTCTCCATAATCTAGATCCAAATCTGAAGAACTTATGAATACTCTGATATGTTGTGATTGAGAAATCCTACGTAAATCATCAAGCTTTGCTTGGATCGGAATCAGGTAATGTGGTACCGATGACAAAGGAACCCCTCCCTTTTAAAAATGTATGTCCTCATACACTCCACCGCGTTTTAAATCTAGATTTATCTTCCATGTTCCGTCTTTTCGCTTTTTATATCGAATTTGATATTTATTATCAGGAGTATACCTTCTCACAGAATTTCTATCTCTTTTTTGAATGACTTTTTTCCCTTTCGTTAAGTGCCTAAATATACTTTTAGCTACTGCCTTGCCACCAGGCAAATCGGTATTAATCCTGGTTTTCTTTTGAAAACCGTTTTTGCCAAGAAGCCATACAAACTTAAGGCTTTTCCCTGTATGTCTAACAAGTTTTAATTTTCCTCCACCAACAAAACCAAACGCCGCCGCGACCGCGACACCTTTCCATCCTTTTCCCGATTTATATGCCTTATACCCATCATACGCCGCAAATCCCGCATTAATCGCCATCCACACAAAATGCCCATCCGGATCGACCAGCATCACCGGGTTGTTGTTCGCATATGTGTAGCCGTTCTGCGTCAAGATATCGTCCGAATCTCCTGGATCAGGGTCCATGGACAAGAACACGACATGGGTTGGGTGGTAATAACGGGCGATCAAGTAGTAGAGTCCCGTCTTTTCGTCATATTGGTATCCGGCATAACGATATGGGTTTTCGGTTGCCATCTCACCCAATTGGGAAAGAAGCTGGCCCCATGTGTCGTACTCGTAACGAGCCACTACGTTTCCTTGCGCATCGGTTAACGCGATGACATCGCCATGCGCGTTGTAGTGGTAGAAGTACGTCGCGTCGCCTTCTTTCATTGACAAGCGCACTTTAAACAAGAAGATATGTAAAATTCGGAGCAAGCCTCAAAAATTTTGAATATTATTTCTGAATTGTTTTCAAAATTATTCCATACGGATTCCGCGAAATAATGTGCTAATTTACAGTGGGGCTTATAGGGATGATCTCCAAAGATCGTCTTACGACCTTTGGAGATAGCTTCATGAAACTTAAATCATGGTTGTCTTCCCCAAAAAATTTCTATCTCCTCCGACGCTTTTCTTGTCTCAGGTCCCATATATTTTAATGTTTTCTCCATGATCTCTGGTTCATCTCCTAATCTCGCTAAAACGGTCATAGTAATTACTTCTTGAACATTTATGTCTCCCTCCTTAAGCATAAGTTCAATAAAATCAAAGATTTTTTTCACCTTATACCATGCCCGCTTTCTGATTAACTCTGGCAAATCCTCATTTAACGTTTCACCAAAAAATACATGGGGTAGAAATTCCTCATTGTATTCGATATGTTTAACATAGGCTTCTTTATATTCGGGACATAGTTCTAAAAATTCCTTCGTAAAAACTTCAATAGTAATAATAATCCCTCCATTCATTTTCCATTTAGAGCTCTTTTTAACTCAATTAATAGATGATTTGCTATTCTTCTTTCCCTACCACTTAAATTTTCTTTAGCTAAAATTTTTTCTAGATTTCTTATCCTTTCTTTTGCCTTTATAATATGGGATTTTCCTCCTGTTAAAATTCCTTTTCTAACTTCCAGCCTAACCGCAGCAGCTAGGCTGCCATCGCCTACCGTAGCAGTCGGACGAAACATTTCATGAATAGAGTTTCGTAATTTTTTATTTGTAACTTGGCCTAAAAGCTGCTCTCTTCTACTTAACTTTCCTATCCCCTTAATGACGTATTTACTCGTATTTCGAACAAGCTTAAACCTTCCTCCACCAATCGCACCAAGGGCTGTTTTTTTAGCTACGTATTTCCATCCCCGGCCAGTTTTATACGCCTTATACCCATCATACGCCGCAAATCCAGCGTTAACTACAAACCAGAAGAAATGCCCATCCGGATCGACCAACATCACCGGGTTGTTGTTCGCATACGTATAGCCGTTCTGCGTCAGAATGTCATCCGCATCGCCTGGGTCTGGGTCCATGGATAAAAACACGCCATGGGTTGGGTGGTAGTATCGGGCGATCAGGTAATATAAACCTGTTTCTTGGTCATACTGGTATCCGGCATAACGATACGGGTTTTCGGTTGCCATTTCACCGGATTTTGAGAGAAGTTGGCCCCATGTGTCGTACTCGTAACGAGCGACCACGTTTCCTTGCGCAGCGATTGAGAACGTGATTTCAGTATAAACAAAAATATACCAGAAACATAGAGTTAAAAAACAGAAGGACTAATTGCTGTCCTTCTGAATAGAAAGTTTTAAGATATCGACGCTACAAAATGAATGCAGCTTTCCGTTCATAATCGATAGAGGAATCCTGTAAGTTATCAAAGAATTTAAGTAATATCATTAGTTAATCCACTACCTGTAAAAAACAGGGATAATGATTCAGAAAGTAACACGGCTTCCCAGTAACCCAAACCATGTTTAGCTGTGAAAACTGGATAGTTTGGGGAAGATAAATCTACAAAAATAGGATCTCCTACTTCCAAATCGTGTCCAATCACCAACCAAACTCCCTTCCAATCCCCTTTATTCTCTCCTTTTAGGGAGTTGCCCTTTAAATCAATAGAATAACCTATTTGCGCATTGTCTATTTCATCTGGTGAAAAAATATAAACTTCCACACTCTCAAATTTAAACTCTCTTTTCTTCATTGACGCAATGAATGATAATACTTCTCTTCGACTATTATCAAACACTTCCTCTATTCCCCTCTTCTCTTAAATGTCAATGCTGTTGGTTTTCTATACGGTATGCTTATTATTTAATTCTAATATTTGTGCTTTAAACCATTCATCGATATTATGCCATTCCCCGACTAGATATCCTTCATTATCTACTCCTAATACTTTTTCTTGAGAGTTCAAAAAGAAAAATGTGTCTTCCCTTCTTCGAGCAAAGTAAAACAAATCGTTTGGAATGTCTCCTATTAAACAGCTTCTTTCGTCCTCTAAGTCTTTAGGTTGATTTGTTTGTTCGTCATAGGACATGTTTTTTGTGAATTGCTCTTTTCCAAATATGAATAGTTCTAAACCGAAAAGACGAATACCATTAAACTGTAGTAATAATTTTTGGTACGGCTTTGGAAAATGCAGTTCTAACTCTTTTTGGAATTCGTCAATTTCACCTTGGGTTAAAGGAGCGTAGATAGCGTGAAACCAATAATCTGGCATATTCACAGGATCTAAAATAGCTATTAATTCTGTACCATTTCTCAATTTTTTGTATCCCTTTGTTTTCCAGACAGATAACTTCGATAATAAAGTAGGTCTATCCAACATGGCAATTCCTCCGAATAAAATTATCTATGTTTTAGTAGCTATCTTCTTTTTATTAATTTACCCTTTGTTTTATTACGCCAATTAAAGCTATGGAGCGCAAAATGCTCTCTAAATGTAACAAATCTTATATTATCAGGGTTACCTGCTAAATCAGGTCTAGAAGATACACTATTAATATGATGACCGTAAAATCCTTTTGCCCTACCTGTCTTAATGATCTCAGCTTTCCTTTTATTACTCCATCTTCTTGTTCCTTTTCCAGTTTTAATAATTAATTGCCTTTCATTTCAAGAGCCCATGCTTCCTGAACAGCTTTGCGCCTAGCGTAAGCAATGGAAATTATTTTTTTCGCTGTCTTTAATCTTCCTCCACCAACAAAACCAAACGCCGCCGCGACTGCGACACCTTTCCATCCTTTTCCCGATTTATACGCCTTATACCCATCATACGCCGCAAATCCCGCATTAATCGCCATCCACACAAAATGCCCATCGGGATCGACCATCATCACCGGGTTGTTGTTCGCATATGTGTAGCCGTTTTGGGTTAGAATATCGTCCGAATCTCCTGGATCAGGGTCCATGGACAAGAACACGCCATGGGTTGGGTGGTAATAACGGGCGATCAAGTAGTAGAGTCCCGTCTCTTCATCATATTGGTATCCCGCATAGCGATACGGGTTTTCGGTTGCTAGGGCATCCGTTTGAGAACGAATTTGGCCCCATGTGTCGTACTCGTAACGGGCGACCACATTTCCTTGCGCATCGGTTAAGGCGATGACATCGCCATGGGCGTTGTAGTGGTAGAAGTACGTCGCCCCGCCTTTTTTCATCGCCAACAGTTGGCCGTTTTCTCCGTATACATATGATTGTACCACAGTTCCGCTCGCGTCGGTTTCATATAAGACGTTGAGGCTGTCGCCTTGGTAGTGGTAGTTCGTCACGACGCCATTCACGTTCTTTTGAATGCGGCGGCCATCTTCATCATATTGGTAGGTCACAAACGGCGTGCTTTCGCCTTTTCCCGGCACATGTCTGGCACCGTAATTAAAATAGAAAAGCAAGAGAATAGAATTTCTCCTGCTTTTCAAAAATTGTCTTCACCCTTTAAGTTTTGAAATGGTATTATCTACAAATTCCTAATTTTTGTAGTTCCTTAATAACTTCTCGCAAAACTTTTTAGCCTCCTCCTCGTCATAATAGACTGAATTAATATGATTGGTAACCTCTTTTAGCTGAAAAGCGCCTGGCAATCGAATTTCAGCAAGTTTAGATTTAAAATTTTCTTTGCACGAAAACACATAAGTTTCAATATCTCTTTCCGCCCAGATTCCCCATTGCAAAGACGGCGAAGTAAAAACGAAATAAAAACCATAATGAACCAAACCAAATTTTCCATTATCGCTTTCTTCCGTGTTGAAAATGTCTAAATAATGTTCATAAGTGAGTTCAACTGGAATTTTAACACATTCATACCATCCCATTTTTTCGTTATAATAATTTTCCAGTTCTGCTAATAGGACATATGAATCGCCTGATATTTTAGACAACTCTTGAATGCTATTCCAAAACTCTTCTTTAAATAAATAGTTATATTTCCCAAAAAGAAAACTACCATACCCCCTTTGGAATACTTGATCTGGCAATTCACATTGAAGCTGAAATGTTGTACTTAAAATTTCTTTTATCTCTAAATACTCTTTTTCGGCTTTAATAAATAGTTCTTTCAAGTTCATTCTTTATCACCTAACCGAATTTTTAAAGGTGCGGCGCCTTTATGTCCTTTTGGAAAATACTCTGCCGTCCATCCATGCCAGTTTTTGTCCTTGGCACGCACAATGTATGCAGCTCCATTTTTAGTTAACCTAAATATACTTCCCTTTCTCTCAAAACTCCAACCATTCTTTCTTAAATTTCTAATAAAATGTAGTTCCCCTCATCAGTTCCTCGATTATAAACACCTTCATCTCTTTGATAGATCTGTTAGGCTTGAAATTGAAAAACCTTGAAAGGCACATAACCAATCAAGGTTTTTTTAATATTTTTAATCGCTATACTTGGTTATCCAATCCATAACGTCTTGTTCTACATGTAGGTATTCATCCGGACCATCTTTTAAATCAACTCCGGAAACAATTTGTAAAAGTTCCCAAACAGTTTCATCTGATATATTTGGCTCATCCTGCATGACATATTCTGAAGCCCAATCTGCTGCTTCTTCTCTTGTTAGCTTTCCTTGTAAAATCATTTTTAGTTTATCAACCACTTCCTCTTTTGTTGGTTGTCTCATTTTTTCACCACTTTCCAATATAGTTCCCATTCCTATCAAAACGATAGTGAACCTTGGCACCACCAGTAAATTTAGTATCAGGTCTAACCTGTATAATTCTACCATTATGATTCAAAGTCCCATGCCACATTCTCTTTCGACACATACCTATTACTCTAATCGAAAAACTTCAAGAGAATTTGTCTTCTAAGGATTAATTCACGATTATAAATCGTAAATCTGGGAAATCTCACCTTTTAAACAGACATACTTACATAAAACACCTTCCAATTTCGTCTATTAATCTCTCTAATTTTATCCCCAGCTCATTTGGTTCATCATCATTATTTAATCCTTTTTCCAAAAACTCTTCATTTACAATATCTCTCAATTCGTTACCTAAGGTTTCATTTATATTAATTTCATTATTTAAAACCCACAGAAGGTCGGGTCTACGGGATTCCAAGCATTCTCTTAATAAAAGTAACATATCTGCGCTTAGCTTTAACATTTACTTCCTCCTTATACCTTTTGAGCCCTTTGCGTAAGTAGTAATTATTTTTCCGTTCTTATTTAGAACTACAACCGCATTCTTACCCACATATTTCGTTCTTCCTCCTGACTGTTGAACCACTTTCTTTGGGGTTCTAGTTGCATCTAGAATAGCTTTAGGAGCCACTCCTCTACCACCATCTCTTTGCATAGCCTGTGCTAAACCATGTTTAGTATATCCTGTTATTTTTCCAGCTACAGCCTTTCTAGTAACTTTAGCAAAATTTAGAGCCCGTCTAGCTTTATACACCCTATACGCAATTTTGGCACCTTTAAAAGCCGCACCACCAACAAGCCCCACGCCAACGGCAATCGCCGCTGCTTTCCAACCGCCTTTTTTAAAGGCTTTATACCCATCATACGCCGCAAATCCCGCATTAATCGCCATCCAGACAAAATGCCCATCCGGATCGACCAACATCACCGGGTTGTTGTTCGCATATGTGTAGCCGTTCTGCGTCAAAATATCATCCGAATCTCCTGGATCAGGGTCCGTGGACAGGAACACACCATGGGTTGGGTGGTAGTAACGGGCCATGAGGTAGTACAATCCCGTCTCTTCATCATATTGGTATCCCGCATAGCGATATGGGTTTTCGTCTGCCATCTCACCGGATTTTGAAAGAAGTTGGCCCCATGTGTCGTACTCGTAACGAGCGACCACGTTTCCTTGCGCATCCGTTAACGCGATGACATCGCCATGGGCGTTGTAGTGGTAGAAATACGTCGCCCCGCCTTTTTTCATCGCCAACAGCTGGCCGTTTTCTCCGTATACATACGATTGTACCACATTTCCGCTCGCGTCGGTTTCATATAAGACGTTGAGGCTGTCGCCTTGGTAGTGGTAGTTCGTCACCACGCCATTGACGGTATTTTGAATGCGGCGGCCATCTTCATCATATTGGTACGTCACAAACGGCGCGCTTTCGCCTTTTCCTGTAACGGAAACCAATTGATCGGCTTCGTTCCATT
>NZ_NASY01000056.1:0-72767 GCF_002075365.1 Anoxybacillus sp. UARK-01
CAAAAAGCTCCCAGCCAAATCTTCTGTAAAAATTCACTTGAAACGGATGGAGGAATGATATACTTTTCCCGCTCTCCCTCATTCGTTCCAACGATTTTGTTAACAGCTTGGCCACCTTTCGCTTCCGGCGATGCTCAGGCCATGTCGCTACGCCGGCTACCCCTCCCATTTCCCATTCTTGTTCGTGAATAAAAACCGTAAATGGCAGCAAATGCACTTTTGCAGCAAGTTGGCCATTCTCAAAATCTCCCAAAATCTCTTGTTTATCCATCCATTGTTTGCGAACCATCTTTTGCTGCTCTGTAAGCTTATATTGAAAGGCATATTCTGATAGACGAAAAACCTCTTCATAATCAGCTTCCGTCAATAAACGGACAGATTCCATAACAGCTTCCTCCCTCTTCTCGATATCCTTTTCCCTTATTTCGCTTTTTTTCCTATAAAATCCTTTGTCCAGCAAAAATAAAAACCTTATAACGATAGATGCATTTTCTGGTTTGCTCGTTTTTTGGTCGACTTTCATCTCCTGTTGATGCCAGCTTTCTCATCAGAAGATTCAACTCACAACAGATTTCCATTTTTTATAATCGAGGGCCAGTAATCGACTGTCGAAATCGGTTATCACCTGTTCATTTGGAGATCACTAGCAAGAAAGCCCTCTTAATCTCAATTGAATAGAGAGCCCAGCCAAACCTAGTTTTTTAATATCATCCACCGAGAAATCTCCCACCTCTAAGCGAAGTGGAGGTGGAGGAGGTTCATCGCGGAGAGCTTCTTAGGACGAAACTGCCCAGCATATAAAGGGAGTGTTACGAAAATCGTCTGATTTATGCTATTCTAATAGTGCGAAAAAATAAACAGAAAAGGTGTTTTTCATGAAATCATACATCGTTGTAGGAGCCGGCATTTTAGGAGCATCAACCGCCTACCATTTAGCAAGAGAGGGAGCAGCCGTCACCATCATCGATCGCGGCGACAAAGGCCAAGCCACCGCCGCAGCCGCCGGCATTGTCTGTCCATGGGTATCCCAGCGCCGCAACCAAGTTTGGTACCGCTTAGCCAGAGGCGGAGCCAAATTTTATCCTTCGTTAATTCAAGAACTTCAATCGCATGGAGAAACAGAAACAGGCTATGAACGAGTAGGGGCCCTTTGTTTGCATACAGATAAAGAAAAACTTGAAAAGATGATGGATCGTACACTGCAGCGCCGCCAAGAAGCACCGGAAATCGGAGAAGTGACAAAGCTATCCTTTACACAAGCAAAACAGCTAGTTCCAGCGCTGGCTGAAGGCTACGAGGCTGTTTACGTCAGCGGAGCAGCGCGCGTCAATGGCAAAGCATTACGCGATGCGTTAGTGAGAGCCGCCCAAAAGCTGGGGGCCATCTATATAAAAGGAGACGCCAAGATTGTTCAGCAACATTCGCATGTGAACGGTGTGGAAGTCGCTGGCACTTATTATCAGGCTGACGCGGTCGTCATCGCAGCCGGCGCATGGGCAAAAGAATTGCTGCTGCCGCTCGGCATCGAATTTTTAGTCACACCGCAACGGGCGCAAATCATTCATCTCGAAAAGCCAGAACAAGATACCGATCACTGGCCTGTCGTCATGCCCCCAAGCAACCAATACCTGCTTGCTTTTCGAAAAGGGCGAATCGTTGTCGGGGCGACCCATGAAGACGGTGTCGGTTTCGATTGTCGAGCAACCGCAGGGGGAGTGTATGAAATATTACATAAAGCGTTAGCAATCGCACCCGGATTATCGGATTGCACACATAGCGAAACAAGAGTCGGATTTCGCCCATATACCCCAGGGTTCCTTCCTGTCTTTGGAGCGCTTCCCGGCTTTACCGGCATTTATGTGGCCAACGGCTTAGGGGCATCCGGGCTAACAGCAGGGCCTTACTTGGGCGCTGAGCTTGCCAAGCTCATTGTCGGAAAGTCGACCGAGCTGAATCCGCTCGACTACCATATCGCCGGCGCGGTAAAATGAGAGAATACACCTAACAAAAAAGAACCCTCGCCATAGCTGATATTCAGTTGAAAAAGCTTCCCAATTCATTTCGGCTACTGGATGCTTATTTCACACGCTAATCATAAGCCAAACCGCAATTATCCGTATGGCGGTTTGGCTTAGATATCTAGGGATAAGCGGAAATGTTGTGCCCTTCCCGCTTTTTTTGGATATAATAATATCACAGGAAGGGAGCGAGAGGATGAAAATTACGCAAACGACAGACTACAAAACTATTGCCGCATTGAATAAACACGTTCACGATCTGCATGTTGCGTTATATCCCCGGCATTTCAAAAAATATGATGCGGAAGCCATGAAGCGATTTTTTCAAAGTGTGATCCACCAGCCGCACTTCATTTTTCTATTATTGGAAGAAAACGAACAAGCATGCGGATATGCTTGGCTGGAGATACGAACACATCCGGAAAATATATTTTTTCAGTCCTATCAATCTATATACGTCCACCAAATTAGCATTAGCGAATCCGTCCGAAACAAAGGCTATGGCACGCAACTGATGGAGTACATTTACGAACTGGCACAAGACAAAGGCATCTATTTAATAGAGCTCGATTATTGGAGCAAAAATGAAGTCGCAAAAAATTTCTACGCAAAGCAAGGATTTCAAGTATACCGAGAGCTTGTTTATAAAGAACTTGCGCCCCCTCAGCTATCCGAGGATCGTGCTTAAGATCAGATAACGGAATAGTCAAAAAAGCTAGTTTTTAAGTTACGGCGTGCTTTTTCTCCGGTTCGGAATAGAGCAGAGGGTGAGCAGACGAACGAGGCCCGTAACGCAAGATAAAGGCATTTGTCAACATTCTAAGCGGAAGATTTTTTACGCATCTTCCGCCGTTTCTTTTTATCTTGTGATCATGTCCTGTCCCTCTATATATTGTTCCACTTCACGAATGGAAGGAAGACCTTCCCAGTCTCCTTTAAATTGTGTAGCTAGGGCGCCTAATAAATTCGCCCGCTTTAATGCTTTAGGTAAACAAATGTTTAAAACATCCTCATCGAGCGGCTGATCTTCATCTAACAGCACAGACAGCAAGCCCGCGGCAAACGCATCTCCGGCCCCTACCGGATCAACAACCTTATCCATACGAAAAACGGGGGATTGGACCGCTTCATTTTGATAAAAGCCAATAGATCCCTCTTGTCCAAGCTTCATAACAACCAGCTTGGGGCCCATTTGCAAAAACTGCTTTCCATACTCTGCGACCGGTTGCTCACCCATTAAAAATTTTGCTTCTTCTAATCCAGGTAAAAAAATATCGCACAACGGCATTAATGACAATAAAACGCGCCGCGCCTGCTCCTCGCTCCATAGCTTTCGGCGTAAGTTCGGGTCAAATGAGACAGTTAATCCTCTTGCTTTCGCTTGCTCCATCACTTTTTTAATAAAATCTGCCGTCCGTTCGCCTAGTGCGGGCGTAATTCCGGTTACATGCAGATGACGGGCGTTGGCCAACCACTCAGGTTGGATATCTGCTTCGGAAAATTTACTTGCTGCTGAATATTTTCTATAGTAATATATCATTGGGTTGCCGTAACCTTTAAATTCTTTAAAATAAATGGCGGTCGGCGCCTTCTTATCACGAATAACGCAGGAGACATCGACTCCCTCCCCGGCAAGCGTGCTCACAATCAAATCGCCGAATGGATCGCAGCCAATCCGGCTGATCCATCTTACTTTTTTGCCGAGCCGCGTAAGCCCGATGGCCACATTGGATTCAGCGCCTGCTATCGATTTGGTAAATAAAGGAGAGTACCTTAAGGAGCCGTCTGTCATTGGTTGAAAGAGAATCATGCTTTCCCCGACTGTCACCACATCAACATCATTATTTTGCTGCATCGCTGCCAACCCCTTTAGCAAGCTCAACAAACATACGCGCCCGCTTTGTGAGTTCATCGTAGTTTTTTTGTTGCACAAGCTGTTTGTCGACTAAATTTCCTCCTAATCCAACGGCAATGGCCCCATTATTTAATATTGTCATCATATTTTTTGTATTGACGCCTCCTGTTGCAATCATTTCAATAAAAGGAAGAGGAGCTTTTACCTCTTTAATATAGTTCGCTCCTAAAGTTCCGACCGGAAACACTTTCACAGCGCTCGCCCCTAGCTGATAGGCCCTGTACATCTCGGAAGGTGTCATCGTACCAGGCCATACGTCGATCCCTTGTTCGACACAATAAGCAACCACTTGTTCATTTAGATGAGGAGAAATAATATATTGCGCTCCCGCCTGTATGGCTTCTTTAGCCATCTCTAGATTTAACACCGTCCCCGCACCAATATAAAGGCGGTTTTCATATGTTTCTCTTAGCTTCGCAATAGCGGCTAAAGCTCCATCGGTATTCATTGTGATTTCCAAAAATTTCATTCCCCCTGACTGTAAAGCCTCGGCAATTGGTTGTATGGAATCTTGTGAAACTCCTCTAATGATCGCGATGATTTTTTCCTCTTTCAATAATGGGAGCAAACGAGACGTCATCAGTATCATGCCTCCATTCTTATCGTTTTATAGTGTAACCCCTGTTTTCCAAATGGCCATGTCGTGAACATGATGATTTCTTATGATTGACTGCTTTGCCACTTGCTATTTCGATAATATACGATATAAAATCACATAATACCTTTTTCCACGAATTTCCTTCTAGTAAATGTCCAACAATGAACCTCTCCCGCCTCTTAACGGAGTAGAGGTAGGAGAGGTTCATGAATTAGAAAATATTTGCTGCTCATTAAAGTATGCGCCATCCATTATTTTGCAAAAACCTTCATAAAAGAGGTCCACCCTCCCCCATTACCCCCACCACATATTGGTCGGTTGGTCTTCGATTAAGACTTGTTTTAAGTTGCTGACAGCGCGTTTAAATCCCTCTTCAATCGACATGAGTGGATCTTCGTGTTCGATGCTGACGACGTAATCATATCCGTATGTGCGAAGGGCACTCATCATATCAGACCATTCTTGAAGGCTATGACCGCATCCAACAGACCGGAATGTCCAGGACCTTGTTTGAACATTACCGTATGGCTGCATGTCCGTTAAACCATACATATTGACATTGTCTGGATCAATATAGGTGTCTTTTGCATGAAAATGGTGAATAGCCTTTTCTTTTCCTAAAATTTTAATCGCAGCTACCGGGTCAATCCCTTGCCACCAAAGGTGACTTGGGTCAAGGTTTGCGCCTACTGCTTCACATGTTTCCTCACGAAGCTTTAACATCGTATATGGTGAATGAACTAAAAAGCCACCGTGCAATTCTAGACCAATTTTAACGTTATGATCTTGAGCAAATTTCCCCCACTCTTTCCAATATGGGATAAGCTTTTCTTCCCATTGCCACTTTAAAATATCATTGTATTCATTGGGCCAAGGGGCAACCGGCCAGTTTGGATATTTCGCCTTTTCATGGTCACCACTAACGCCAGAGAAACAGTTCACAACAGGAACCTCCATCATCTCCGCAAGCTGAATGGTTTTAACAAACGTTTCATGGGATTGCTTCGCAAATTTTTGGTCGGGAGAAAGGGGATTTCCATGACAGCTAAATGCACTGATCATGAGCCCACGAGATGCTACTTCCTTAAGGTAGCGCTCGCGCTTTTCTTTGCTTTCTAATAATTCATCAAGGTTGCAGTGAGCAGAACCTGGATAGTTTCCTGTTCCAATTTCGACTGCGTGTAATCCTGCTTCTTTCACGTAATCGAGCATGTCTGTAAACGATTTATTAGAAAAAAGCACTGTAAATACGCCTAGTTTCATGACAAACTTCCTCCCATCTCCGTTCGTAATATGCTTTTACTTTTTTCACTGCTTTCATAAATCACATCGATTATATGTGAAACTTGTATCGCTTCTTCTGGTTTCACTAAAGGTTCTTTTAATCCAAGACACGCCTCCACAAATGCTTTTGCCTGTAAAAACCCTTCCTCTTTTTCCTCGGGAATATAGGCAGCCACACTATTAAACAGCATCCCATGTTTCGCATAGTTTAAGGTAAAAGGAAAAACGTCTAAGCCGCCTTTTTCGCCAGAAATGGAAAGAGTATCTTCATCTTTCGAAATGTTAGCAGACCATGATGTTTCAAAAAGGAGGCTTGTTCCATTTTGAAAACGAAGGTAGGCTGTCGCATGATCTTCAACATTGAATGTTTCATGATTAAAGCTGCCCCATTCATTTACTTGATTTAGTATTTTACTAAGTACGTTATAGGTGGCACCTGTGACTTCTTTCACTTTTGGATTTCCCATCAACCAAAGAGCAAGGTCTAATAGATGACATCCGTAATCGATGAGGCACCCTCCACCCTGCAAGTCCTTATTGGTAAAAACGCCCATCCCGGAACCTTTCTTCGCCGTAATGCTTTGACACGGACAACGAGCGGATGACCAATTTCACCTTCATCGATCACTTTTTTTGCTGCTTGTGCTTCTTTCATAAAGCGATAGTGGTAGGCGATCCATAATATTTTCCCGGACTTTTCTTTCGCTTTTATCATTTCCGCACATTCACTCGCATTCATCGCCATTGGCTTTTCACAAAGAACATGAACGCCGGCTTCCAGTGCCGCAATAGTCATTTCCTTATGAAATTTATTCAGGGTACAAATGACAACAGCATCGACATGTGGCAGCATATCTTTATAATTCTCGTAAACTTGTGGAATATGAAATTGGTTTTGTACTTGTTTTGCTTTATCGATGTTTACATCGCAAACAGCCGTGACGGCTGCTTCATTTAATTGCTGAAATGCTGGAATATGGCAAAATGTAGCGATTCCCCCTGCTCCAATCATGCCGACTCTTAATTTTTTCATGGTGACACCTCTTCGCCGTTGGTCTCGTTTCATGAATTTGTTCGGTTAAGCTCGACAACTAAGCAAACAAACCTGTTCTCAAATAAAAAGGACGGCACTCATGTTTTATATGTTGGTGCTTTATTTCTAGGTTCATATCTTTTACGGGCTAGTTTGTATGAGGTTGAAGCGCTGCTATTCGGCTTCGAATTGACATTTTTTGATAATGAAGCTCATTGACTACGGGTCTGGGCTTTCCTTTCAGCTTTGCGGCTTTGATCGCGGTTTAGCACTAGTTTTCGTGTTTTCAGCACCCTTTTTCACGATTTTCGAATAATGCCTATCCGCCACGTTGAATGCTTTATCACTTTTATTCGAGGGTGAGGTTCTTTTTTCCGTAGCTTCATGCCTTGATCCTGCTGCTCTGCGATTTCCCTCCTGAAATAAGCCCAACACATGGATTTTTCCCGCCCTGAGATTTGATCCCCACATCTTTTATTGTTTGACTCTTTCCCATGTTAGCGGTACGACTTTTTTTGCTTGGGCTGCTTCGAACGCAGCAAGAATGACTAGCAAAGATTTCATTCCTTCCTCTCCCGATATCGGCGGTTCTTGGTCGTTTAGAATGCTTTCAACAAATTGGTCAATGACGTGAGAGGTTGTTTGCCCGCCTTCTTCATTGGATTGAATGGCACTAAGCTTGTAATTGACCACTTCTCCATTTTTGTATTGGACTACTAAAGAATAGTCTGGATCGTCTTCTAAACGTAAAATTCCTTTTTCACCCATAAATGATGGTTGAGTTGTCTTCTTTTCCGTTGTATGACCAGCTAGCAGCTAGGGTTCCGATAATGCCGCTCTCTGTTTTTAAGAGGCAAACGGCGTTGTCATCGACATCTGTTTGTTCCTTTGCTATTGTTTCGACAAATGCGGCGACCTCGATGATTTCTTCACCAAGTAAAAAGCGAATTAAGTCCGCTTTATGGACACCTAAATCGCCCATTGTTCCCATTGCCGCCTGCTCCTTTTTAAAGAACCAGCTGTCCCTTCCATCAGCGCTCCATCCTTCAGGTCCGGGGTGCCCGAAAGCTGTGCGGAAACTGTAGATTTTTCCGATTTCTCCTTTTTCAATTAACTCTTTGGCTTTCACATGGGAGCTTACAAAGCGTTGATTATGGGCAATCATTAATTTCTTTCCAGTTTGTTTGGAAGCTTCAATCATTTCCTCAGCTTCTTCTTTTGTTGTCGCCATTGGCTTTTCACATAGGACATGTTTCCCTGCTTTTAGCGCAGCAATGGAGATAGGGGCGTGTAAATAATTGGGCGTACAGACACTAACGGCATCAATTTCTTTATTTGACAAAAGGTCCTCATAATTTGTATAAGGTGTTACATGATATTTTTTAGCTATTTCGACTGCGCGTTCTTTATTACTATCACATACAGCGACAATGTTTACGTGTTCATTTTTAGAAAATTCAGACAAATAGCGGTGTTTAGCAATACTTCCACACCCAATTACTCCGACTTTCAATTTTTTCATCACAAATATTCCTCCTTAAAACATCGGTGTTGTTTAGGACCTCTTCCGTTAAGATTGGATTGTGCTTTATAAGAGCATAATCCAGCTCCCCAAGCAGCTGATGAGAGCAAGTGCCGCCAATAGTAGTCATAATGGCATGAATACGCGGATTGGCAAACATATCATGTAAATCTTCTAGACGCTCTTCCACTGTACCTGCCATATATTCATTTTGTTTTTGAACATGCTTGCCAACGACAACGTTAAATCCTAGTCTCTCTAATTCGGCGATCCCTCTTTACAACCGTCTTGGACATAAAGCCGCAACCCCCGATGAAGGGGAAATAATGCCAATGGTATCTCCAGGACGCAATCGGTTAGGACGCAACGCCATTTTTTCTCCTCCCTATTTGTAAAAATACACATACAAACAGATAAACTCCAATCCATTTTACCCAGCCTCATCTTAAATGATATGGGCAAAACCACTGGCTCTATCGAGATATTCTCCGTCTATAATTAATAGTTCATTACACAAATTGCTTTGATTCTTGTTTTATTTTTATCATCTGTAAAAAATAACTAAATTGATAATAACACATAAAGCAGCTGATCTTTGAACCTATGCCTTTCACAAAGTAAGTTCGGCAAACAAAAACCGAGTGATGTCAGCAAAAAATGGTCACTGTCTTGGTGCCCATAACATGACAGCTACGCCAGCTAAACAAAGAAGCATGCCTATCCAGTCATAGGAATCAGGCACTTTTCGATCCATTCCCCATCCCCAAAGAACAGCAAGTACAACAAAAATGCCCCCATAAGCCGCATAAACTCTACCGAAATTCGGAAATTGCTGTAATGTTGGAATAATCCCATAAAGAACAAGAAGTAGGCCTCCCAGCATTCCATATATCATTGGCTTGTCTTCACGAAGCCACAGCCAAACTAAATATCCTCCGCCAATTTCCGCTAATCCCGCCAGAACAAATAGAACGATCGCTACAAACATATGTATTTCCTTCCTTTTCCACCCCTAAAATTCAAAAAGCACAGCGATATCTTCTCTCGCAAAGACAGCAAGATGCCCTGTTCTCTATTTTCTTTTTATAGACAATGTCTTCATTTCTCATTTATATCATTATAAACGATCAAACGTTTATTTTATATGATCGCTTGATAAAATACAGAGAATCGACGATCGTCGATTTCCTTGACACTTCCACTTTCTTTTGCCGATGATCAATATGGACAATAAAATAAAAAGATGCTAAATCTCAGCATCTTTTTTCAAACAGAGAGCCGGGCACATAGCTTCCATAAAAGCCGGCTTGTTTTATACGGTTTGCCTTCTCATAGCACTTTTTGCTCGTCTTCCCATTCTTCGATGACCACTTGATGATCGGGCTGAAGATGAGAAGCCGGACGCCAATAGGAAAATAGAATCATCGATACGATGCTGGCTACGATGCCATACATAATCGGTTTCGTCGAGCTGAGGCCTTCCAACGCTAAACCAGCAAATACGACAAGTGAGCTAATAACCATCGAATACAGCCCTGCTTTCGCTGTTGCCTTTTTCCAAAAGAAACCAAGAATAACAGGGACGAAAATGGCACCTGATAAAATCGCATAAGCCACGTCAAGAGCAACGAGCACATCTTGAATCCAAATGGCAAAGATTATGGCGATCACACCGACCACAAGGGTAATGATCCGCGATAATCGTACAACATGCTGGTCGCTCATATTTTTTAGCCAATATTGCTTCAAAATATCGTGTGAGATCAGTGTCGAGGAAGCGAGCAGCGTTCCTGAGGCGGTAGACATGAGCGCAGAACACACGCTTGCTAAAATGAGACCTAATAACCCATGTGGAAGAATAGCGAGCGACATGCTGGCAAATACATTTTGCGGATCACTGATAGTTGGAAAGACAATCACTGCACACATGCCAATGATACTTAAAGCTAACGCATACGCAATGCTGTACACCCCGGCATACACCGCTCCGCCTCGAGCGATTTTCGTGGTTCGTGCTGTAAATACTCGCTGCCAAATATCTTGAGAAACGATCATTCCTAATGTATATAATAGAAAGTATTGAAAAATGCTGGACCATCCGATGGAGGTAAAATCAAAATGAGAAGCCGAAAGCTGTTGAGAGAGCGCCTCCCATCCGCCGACGCGAGATAAGCTCATCGGCAGCATAATGAAAAAGATGCCGATGGTCATCACAAGAAACTGAATAATATCTGTCATCGTTACACTCCACATTCCGCCGAGGATCGTATAAAATAGGACGATGCCGCCGCCCACAAGCATGGAGGTCGTCATAGGCCAACCGAGCACCGCGTGTATAATGCTGCCCATTCCGATCACCTGCGTAACAGAAACCATTAAGGTATAAATCGCCGCCACAATCGCGCTGATTAAACGAGCTTCTTGATTGTAGCGCCTTCCTAGCAATTCACTTATCGTCGTAACGTTCGCTCCGTAAATCTGCCTAATAAAAAACAAGCCTAATAGTGTGATGCCCAGACCAATCATAAAGACAAACCACATGCCTGAAAGCCCAAATTGATACCCCAATTTGGCCGTGCCAATCGTTGAAGCGCCGCCAAGAATGACGGCGGATAAACAACCAAGGTAAATAAACAAACCAAGATTTCTGCCTGCAAGCGCGTAATCTTCCGCCGTTTTCGCTTTTTTCGCTCCTAAAATCCCCACGACGATTAAAAGAAGAAAATAAGCCAAAATAACACCTGTATCAAGGACGCTCATCCCGATTCCCCCATTCTTGTTTTCATCAAGAAACCCGCCGCTATCTGCCTGTCATTTTAGCTTCAAATGAACGGAAGCCCATTTCGTTTTCATACTCCGTTAACGCCTCGGCCAGCAAGCGCAAGCCATCATCAATCTGCTCCTTCGTCACAGTCAGCGGTGGAATCATGCGAATAACTTCTCCTTGATTTCCGCATAAATAGAAAAGAACCCCTTTTTGCAGACAGCGATTTAAAATATTCATCACCCCCTCTCCATTTGGTTCCCCTGTCATTGGATCAACGATTTCAATGCCAATCATCAATCCGATCGAGCGCACCTCGCCAATCACAGCGTGTTTTTCTTTGAGCTCATCCAACCGTTCACGAGCATATTGTCCAACAATCCGGCAATTTTCCAGCACGTTTTCTTCCTTGAATACTTCTAATGTCGCCAGCGCTGCCTCGCAGGCAATCGGATTGCCGCCAAATGTTGTTCCGTGACTTCCTAGCGGCCATTGCTGCATCAGCTCTTTAGAAGCCACCGTTGCACTTAGCGGAAGACCTGAAGCGATTCCTTTCGCAATAGCCATAATATCTGGAACAACGTCAAATGTTTGTGCGGCAAACCATTCCCCCGTGCGTCCAAATCCTGTTTGCACTTCGTCAAAAATAAGCAAAATTCCATGTCGGTCACAAATTTCTCTTACTTTATGAAGCCATCCTTTTTGGGGAACAATATATCCTCCCTCTCCCAATACCGGTTCTAAAATCATGCACGCTACTTCTTCCGGGGTCACTTGATGAGCAAATAAAGCTGCAGCTTCTTTCTCTAGTTGACGAGCCAAATAAACATCCGGATCTTCACCGTCTGGACACGTTTTCGGATTCGCGTATGGCAGCTGATACGTCAATCCGTTTGGCTGCAAATATTGGCGATATTTGCTTTTGGAGGTGCTGACGCTAAGCGATCCTAAGGAACGCCCGTGGAAACAGCCTGTAAACGATATCACATACGGACGTCTCGTAACATGCTTGGCCAGCTTCATCGCTCCTTCAATCGCTTCCGTTCCGCTATTAGCAAAAAAGAAACAGTTTAATCCTTCAGGCATAATCGGTGTGAGCTCTTTGGCCAAACGAAGAATAGACTCATACATGATGACCCCGCTCGGTCCATGCAGCAGACGGTCTGCCGCATCTTTAATCGCCTGTACTACTTTCGGGTGACGGTGGCCAATGTTTGTTACGGCGATCCCGGAAGTAAAATCAAGATATTTTTTTCCATCCACCCCGTAATAATAGCAGCCTTCCTCCTTTACAACTGGCAAATTCGGATGATCTTTTGCCATCGTTGGCGCAAGCAAATCCGGCATTTGTTGAAATAGATGAATCCAATTGCTTTCTCTCATCTTTTTTCTCCCCTTGTGCGAATGAAATTTGTTTATTCATAACCCGCTATGATGATACCAGTACACAGCGCGGAAGGAATGTTCTCAACCACATTTGCAGGATGCTGATCCATCCTGTTGCTTTCAAGCGAAAGGGCCGATGATCCGCCATCCCTTCAACCGCTCGTTCATGATTGCATCAACTGGGCTTTAGATGCTGGCTGAATACACGCTTTTCCTAGGTTTCAAGTTCATTCTTGCCGACCACTCAAAATCAGGCGCCCCAGCTAAAGGGCCTTTTATCCTTCTGTTCCGCATCCCTTTCATTGTCTAGCAACGCCAGATCGTCTCTCTTGATGCGATCGCCTTTTCTTTAAAGCGATGAGTGTGATCATTTCATAAATAATGGCGGAGGCCAGCACAGCCGTAATTTCGCCCTGATCGTATGAAGGCAATACTTCAACTAGATCAAAACCAACGATGTTTAAACCATCAAGTCCTCTCACATATTCGAGCGCTTCATAACTTGTAGGCCCTCCTACTTCCGGTGTACCGGTTCCAGGAGCAAATGCCGGATCAACAAAATCAATGTCATAAGAAACAAAAACAGGCCGATCTCCCACTCGTTGATGAATGCGATCCATCACTTCAGAAAAGCCTGTTTTTCGAACTTCCTTCATCGGAATCACTTCAAAGCCGAGGCGGCGTGCATCCTCGATATCATCTGCGCTATAGAGCGGTCCGCGCATACCGACTTGAATGGAGTGATCCACATCGAGCAATCCCTCTTCTACAGCCCGGCGAAACGGCGTACCATGCATATACTTCTCTCCATAGTAATGGTCCCATGTATCTCCATGCGAATCAAAATGAACAAGCGCGATCGGCCCAAAACGTTCATAAAATGCCCGCAAATGTCCTAATGTGATGGAATGATCTCCGCCCATCATAATGGGAATAATATTTTTTTGCAAAAGAGGACGCAATTCCTTGACAATCCGACCATATGTCCGCAGCGCATTTCCAGGAACAACATCTATATCACCATAATCGATTCCAGAGCAGTATTGAAAAATATCAATCTCCATATCTGGATTATACGGACGAAGCAGTACTGAGAAATTTCGAATGTGTTGCGGACCGTATCGCTGTCCCGTTCGATTAGAAGCAGCCGTATCAAACGGAACACCAAGCACCGCAAAATCAACGTTATCCGTTGTGCGAACATGCTCTAGCCGCATAAATGTGCGAACGCCACAAAAGCGTGGCGATTGCGATGAATCTTTTGGTTGATACACACAAACCCCTCCCTTTATAAAAATATATAAATGCAGCTTGAAAATAGAACGAACGAGCTGTGGAAAATGGACGGTCGCGGCAAGGCTAATGGAAATATTTTGACTAGCTACCCTCATTTTGTTATCGTTATAGACAAACGTTACAAAATCAAGCGGGGGGATAATCGATGCCGCTTGATATGTAAGCATTTGCATCCATATGGAGCTTGGCCTTTTTCAACGTCCTTTGTCACACCCATGCCCAGTCTTTTTGTTGTAGACATGATTCGTTCCGTCTTGCCATGACGTTTAGATACCATGGGCATTCGATCTAGATTTGTGAATAATATAGCGAAAATCAGCCATACTGGATTTGCGCCGCTAAAATGGAAAGAGCGAAAGATGGCATGAAACGAGCAACAAACAGCAAAAGGCGGCTCGCAAGCAGAAGCTTACGAACCGCCTTTATTGTCTAGGATTCTTCCTCACCCTTCAGCTTTTTCACAACTTTCCTGCTCTTAATGCCCCAAAGCTGCCGACCGGCCTTTATCTTTCGGCAGCCAATAAGTCAACACTCCGAGCAGTGGTAAAAAGCTGCACATCCACATCAACGATTTAAGCGTGTATGTATTGGCAATTTTACCAAGTACGACCGCGCCTAACGCTCCCATTCCAAACGCAAGACCAACAATTAATCCAGAGGCCATTCCGACATTTCCCGGAAGCAACTCTTGTGCATACACGACAAAAGTTGAGAAGCTAAGTGATAAAATAAAGCCAGCTAAAAAGAGCGCAGGCAGCGCCCATCCGAGCGGAAGATGCGGAAGCAGCAAGGCGAACGGAGCGGTACCGACTGTAGAAAACAGCATTAAATTCTTCTTTCCAAATCGATCGGCAAGCGGGCCGCCAACAAATGTGCCAATCGCTCCAGCGATCATAAAAATAAATAAGTACAGCTGCGCTTCTCGTATCGAAATATGGTAATATTGAGTCAAATAAAACTGATAATAGTTGGAAATACCGGCCGAATACCAAGAGCGAGTAAACACTAAAAAGATTAATAGAATTAAAGCAAAGAGAACGCGTCGCCGCTCTTGCCCTTCCAATTTTACCACTGTTTTTTGGGCACGGTCTTTCTCTCGCTGTTCTAGTTTATGAGAATACCACCGTGATACGCGAGATAATATCATAATGCCCAGCAGTGCCACCATTGTAAACCATCCGGCCCCTTTTTGGCCAAACGGTACAAAAATAAGAGCCGTAAACAATGGAGCAAGAGCATTTCCTGTATTTCCTCCTACCTGATAAATCGATTGGGCAAACCCTCGTCTCTCTCCTGCTGCAAAATAGACCACCCTTGCTCCCTCCGGATGGAACACGGCAGAACCAAGCCCTACTAATAATACCGATAATAAAACAAAGAGAAAGCTAGGCGCCAGCGCCAAACCGACCATTCCCAACAGGCTCGCAGCCATTCCCAGCGGCAGAAAGTATGGGGAAGGACGCCGGTCCGTAAATAAGCCAACAACAGGCTGAAGAACCGAAGAGGTCATATTCAAAGTAAACGCAATCCAACCAATTTGCATATACGATAAATTCATCGATGATTCCAAAATCGGAAACAGCGCAGGGACAACGGCCTGCATGGCATCATTAAGCAAATGGCCCATGCTGATGGCAATCAAAATAGGATAGACTGTCATCCGAACAGGAGCAGCCTGCTGAGCACTTGTATACATCTTTTCTCTCCCTTTCTATTAATTTAAGCATTTCCCTAAGAAGTCTCCCTGACCAATGGCAGAGAGGCATCAGCTACCATTATACTCCTTTTAACAAATGTTTCAATTATTTATCATTTCCTTTCCAAATTAACATCTAGGCATGAAGCTTTAGAAACCTTCTATGATGTTCCTCTCGTCATTATCGTGATGATATACATATACAAAAATGCTTATGTATACAAAATGATAGCTGGCACTACTTCTTGAAGAAGCATACCATGCTTAAGTGCCGCCGCTGCACTTAGCTTGTTTGGGGAAGGGATCGCTTTTTTGTCATTCCCTGAGAAATGGCAGGCAAAATGGTGTGAACAGCGATCGAACACATGCAACAGCCAGTGAGCGAAAAAGCAAGGATGCTCTAACTGAGTCTCATGAAGCCCGTGTTAACTAAATACCATACACAAAAAATGGCTGCTGCGCCATGACTAGGCATGGCGCAGCAGCCGTTTTTTTGCGTTCTTTCTGTTCCGAAAAGCAGCTATTCACGATTTATTTGCCAAAAAACCCTTTTAACGCAAACGCGACATTTTGTGGTCGTTCCGCTAGGCGGCGCATAAAGTAGCCGAACCAGTCGTTGCCAAACGGAATATACACACGCATTTTATATCCTTCAGCCGCAAGCTGTTGCTGCATGTCGGTGCGGAATCCGTACAACATTTGAAATTCAAATTGGTCGCGCGGAATATTGTTCTCTTTAGCAAATTGCTTCACTTTCGCAATAATGTTATGGTCATGTGAAGCAATGGCCGTGTAGCTTCCGCTTAATAAATGCTGTTGAATAATGTTCATGTAATTGGCATCTACTTCCTGTTTATCCTGATAAGCCACCTCAGGTGGTTCTTTGTAAGCACCTTTTACTAAGCGAAGAGAGACTCCTTTTAAATCTTTGACATCTTGCTCCGCGCGATATAAATAGGCCTGAATGACTGTTCCTACATTGTCATACGTTTTGCGCAATTCATGCAAAATATCTAATGTCGCCTGACAATGAGCGGAATCTTCCATGTCAATGCGCACAAAGTTATTGCACCGCTTAGCGGTTTCCATAATTCTTTTCATATTGTCAAGGCAAAAATGCCAATCAATATCAAGCCCCAGTTGTGTCAGTTTAACAGAGAGATTGCTGTTGACCCCCGCTTTATGAATGGCCTCTAGCGTTCTCACATTATATTCTGTCGCCTCAATCGCCTCTTCTCGGCTCGAAACAAACTCGCCTAAATGGTCAAGCGTACAAACAAGCCCTTTTTCATTCAGCTCTTTCACTTTAGCAATAGCGCTTTCAATCGTCTCACCAGCGACAACTTGGGAAGCTCCAAACCGGAGCCCCCATTTTTTAGCTGCTTTATTTAATGCTTTGCTTTGCGAAGCATATAGAAAAATATTTTTTGAGATTTGTGCTAACATCGTCTTTCCTCCTAAAACGCCTCACTTACGGTTTTTGCTTGCATATGAAGAATTAAATAATCAGGGCCCCCTGCTTTTGAATCGGTTCCTGACATATTAAAGCCGCCAAACGGCTGATAACCGACAATCGCACCTGTACAGCCGCGATTAAAGTAAAGATTGCCAACATGGAACTCCTCACGAGCTTTTTCAAGATGGGCACGATTTCTCGAGATGACAGCTCCTGTTAATCCATATTCCGTATGATTTGCTATTTCAAGCGCATGGTCAAAGTCCTTTGCCTTCGTAAAAGCGACAACTGGACCAAAAATTTCTTCCTGCATAATCCGTGCGCTTGGGTGGACATCAGCAAAAATCGTTGGCTGGATAAAAAATCCTGTTGAATCGTCTCCTTCTCCTCCGGCCATCAGTCTGCCTTCTTGCTTGCCAATCTCGATATATCCCATAATTTTGTCAAATGACGCTTGATCGATAACCGGTCCCATAAATATGCTCTGCTCTTCTGGATTCCCCACCTTTAGCTGTTTTGTCAGCTCGACCACGCGGTTTAACACTTGTTCGTACACATCTTCAACGATAATCGCCCGTGAACAGGCTGAACATTTTTGTCCGGAAAAGCCAAAAGCCGATGCAACAATAGACTGTGCCGCTAATTCAAGATCGGCTTCTCGATCCACAATGATCGCATCTTTTCCACCCATCTCGGCAATCACTCGCTTAAGCCATTTCTGTCCAGGCTGAACGATCGCTGCTCGTTCGTAAATGCGGCAACCAACAGCTCGTGAACCAGTAAACGAAATAAAACGCATCTTTGGATGCTCGACTAAATATTCGCCAACCTCCGCTTCGCCGCCTGGCAAATAGTTTAGTACCCCAGCTGGCAGCCCTGCTTCCTCCATCATTTCGACAAATTTCGCAGCCACGACAGGCGCACGGTCCGACGGGCGCAAAATAACCGTATTTCCTGTTACGATAGCCGCTACAGTCGTGCCAGCCATAATCGCCAACGGGAAATTAAATGGAGAGATAATAAGCCCGACCCCTAGCGGAATATAATGAAACGTATTGTGCTCACCAGGACGACTCTCCACAGGGATGCCGCGCTGTAAATTCATCATTTGGCGCGCGTAATACTCCAGAAAATCAATCGCTTCTGCCGTATCAGCATCCGCCTCTTTCCAAGGCTTTCCGACTTCTTTTACTAAAAGCGCGGAAAACTCATGCTTTCTTCTGCGTAAAATAGCCGCTGCTCGAAATAAAATGTGCGCACGTGCTTCAACAGGTTCATTTCGCCATGTTTCAAACGCTTGGAGCGCTGCTTCCATCGCTTTATCCGCCCATTGCTTCGTCGCCTTTGAAACCATGCCGACAATCTCTGCCTTGTTCGCCGGATTGCGCGAAATTATTTTTTCTTCTGTAGTTACGCGTTGCGTCCCAATCACAAGCGGATATTCTTGTCCAAGCTTCGATTGAACATCGGTTAATGCTGCTTGAAATACTTGCCGATTTTGCTCAACAGAAAAATCGGTAAACGGCTCATGCTTATACGGTACAGCCATTCTCATCGTCCCCTTCTTGATCAGCTTATATGATTCATTATAATGGATACATTCAGAAGATTCTTTGTTTCTCCGGTATAATGATCAAGCCTTATATTTGTGTGTCGAACACAATATCATCCTTATATTGGAGAAGGAGGAGATCAATGTATAACATCATTCGTTGTTCAAAATCAGCAAAATCAATGCCAGTAATCGCTTGAATGCGCTTGATTCGATAATGCAATGTGTTAGGATGTATGTATAAGTCCTCTGCTGTTTCTTTAATTTTTCCATCATTTTTAAGATACTGCTTCAATGTTTGGATAAGCGTCGTTTGATTTTCCATATCATATCTTTTCAATTTCTGCAATTGTTCGTTTTGATAGCGCTGCCGCTTATGCTGCGCATATATGGCCGGAAGCAGCCGATAAATCCCTAACTCCTCATAAAAATGGCCAAGCGGTTCATGAAGTCGCGTTTTAATATGTATCACCTCAGTTGCTTCTGTATAGCTTTGTCTAAGATCCTTTAATCTGCGATACTCTTTGCCGATTCCCACAAGGACATCCCGCTGTAAATCACAGTGAAACTCCTTCTCTAATTTTTCAAGCAGCAGCCGAGCTTGGTCCAAAGCTGTATGAGAGGAAACAGAGGGATTTCCAATGATGCAAATCAACTGCTCATGATTTTCGATCAAAAAGGTGGAGCCACTTAACGCATTCATGCTAAAAATAATATAATGGCGAATGATTTCCTTCCTATCGGACCGCAAAACCCGAAACAGAACGACAACAAACTCCTTTGGCAGTTTGATTCCTCTCAGTTCTGCTTCAATCTTTACAGCTTGGTCACTTGGGGCTCCTTCTCGAATGAAGCTCATCAATATCCGTTCCATTTCCTTCTGCCGCTTACGAGTCACACTCATTTGTTGTTCAAACCATTCCGCCGCTTTCTTCGCCGCCTCCACCAAAAAAGACTGATGTTCCTCCGCAAATGCGTCACTGGCTTCCTGAACCCATAAATATCCATAAATTTTTTTCCCGCTTTTGATGCAGGCGACCGTGCGAGGGCCAAGTCCAATTTCTGTCAATGTTGGGATTTTAACGACTCCACTCGCCTCTTCAATGCGCTGAAGCCAACCACTTTCATGCAAATAATGGACAACATGGGCCGCGGCCCGTTTGCTTAAAATGGTATTCATGCGCACCGCATCCGGTTCGTTGTGGTTTCCGCTATAAGCCATCAGTTCCAAATCACGTGATTCAATGGTCACTGGACATTGAACATGGGCGGAGACAAAATCAGCTAATTCATGAAGAGAAGCAAACTCTTTTTCATTCCATTGTGACTCTTGTTTGGATCCATCCATACAGACGATTCTCCCTTCATTAAAACCCCTTTTGATAGTATGTACACTTTCATTGATTTACAATATACACTTGCATGCTTGCGACATTTGTGGTAGCAGTAAAAAACGCCTGTTCTAGTGAAACAGCAGGCGTTTTTGCATTCGTTGGCATCACGAAGACGGCAAAAATGTCTTTGGCATGACGACCGCAATCACTTCTCCTTGCGCGCAAAGAACATCATTTGCATAAACTTCTGTCTGCACTCTCCATTTTTTCGGATGTACTTCCTCCACCGTGCCAATCGCTTTGAGCGGTACCCCCTGTGGAGTGGGCTTCAGAAATTGCACATTTAAAGAAGCGGTTACAAACCGCGGCGGGGCTGTGCCATCTCCGGGGTCATAGCCATTTTTACGATGCAGGGCCAATGCTGCTGAACCGGTTCCGTGGCAATCAATTAAGGACGCGAGCAGCCCGCCATATACAAATCCCGGAATTGCTGTATGCTCTGGACGCGGTGTATAAATAGTCACTGTTTGCTCCCCTTGCCATCCCGTCCGAAAATGATGGCCTTTTTCATTAAGACGACCGCAGCCATAACACCAAGCAAAATCATCCGGATATTCATCTTGAATCGCGTTTACAACCTTTTCTTCCATCTTCTCTCCCCCTTTCCATTAAGTATAGCCGAGCGGCTATAGACAGAGCAATCTCCATTCATCTTTAGACGTACATTTTTCGTTTGTCAGCTGCTCCTATGGGAAGTCATCTTCTTTGTTTCCAAAAATGGGCCCCTTCTGCTCACGTTGAATGAAATCTGCTACACACATTTTTTATCAAAGTTCACAAAGTTGTAAGTCGTGCAGAGCAAACGGCTAATAAAAGGGCTGGCGATACGTTGATACACGACGTAAGCCAGCCCTTTAACCGATTGATATTTTTTACGAAAACCATTTAATCAAATAGCTCAATAAAATACCAACAATACCAAAGTCTGAATCACCAAATGTCGTGTTTTCAAACCCTAGCGACCCAATAACTGGCAAAAGAAGCGCCGGCAAGAACGAAATGAGAAGTCCGTTGACAAAAGCCCCCAAAATAGCTCCGCGTCTGCCTCCTGTAGCATTTCCAAAGACACCTGCTGCTGCTCCTGTGAAAAAGTGCGGAATCAGTCCAGGCACGATTACTTTTAAACCGACAGCCGGCAAAATAAGCATGGAAATCATTCCAGCAACAAAGCTTGATAAAAAGCCAATAATGACGGCATTTGGTGCATAAGGAAATACAGTCGGACAATCGAGAGCAGGCTTGGCATTGTTTACGACTTTATCGGCAATCCCTTTAAAAGCGGGAATAATCTCGGCAATTAACATCCGTACTCCAGCAAGCACCACATATACGCCAGCAGCAAATGTAATTCCTTGCATTAACGAGAAAACAAGAAAATTGACGCCGCCGCTTAACTGTGTTTCAACGAACTCTTTGCCCGCCAATGGTACAACAATCAGAAATAAGATCGTCATCGTCAGCGACATCGCTACGGACGTATCACGCAAAAAGCTCAACGATCTTGGTACGCGCAAATCCTCAGTAGAGCGCGCTTTATTGCCAAAGCGCTTGCCGATCCATGCAGACGCAAAATATCCGACAGATCCAAAATGCCCTAAAGCAACTTGATCTGTCCCGGTCACTTGACGCATATATGGCTGAAGCAGGGCCGGCATGAATACCATCAAGGCGCCGAGAATAATCGAACCGATCATGACAAGAAGAGCTCCAGCAACACCGCTTGTTGCCAGCACTGCTGAAATTAAGCAAGCCATAAATAACGTATGATGTCCAGTTAAAAAAATGTATTTAAAACGGGTAAACCGAGCAAGAAGCAGGTTGACAATCATCCCAAACAGCATAATGAGCGCCGTTTCTTTGCCAAATGTTTGCTGGGCAATTGCGACAATCGCTTCATTATTCGGAATGACCCCTTGAATCGCAAAAGCTTTTTCAAATAATTTGCCAAACGCATCAAGTGATTGGATCAGAATCGCGGCACCGCCGTTGAGAAGAATAAATCCCATAATGGTTTTTAACGTTCCTGAAATAATGTCAGAAACACGCTTTTTTTGCAGCACAAGCCCCAAAAACGCGAACAACCCCACTAAAATGGCTGGTGATCCCAAAATATCCTTCATTAATAAATCTAACATCCGCCTCTCCCCCTTGTTGTTTATGCATACTGCTGTAAGACGGATTTCAACTCTTGCATGTCGAAAATATTGGCTAGTTTAGCGACTGCCCTTGTTCTGTCGTCAAGGACATCCATTAAATCCTTCGCACTGACGTACAGATCCGCTTTTTCGGTTTTGCTTGCAGTTAAATCTGTATGGGACACATCGGCCTCAATCCCCAGATCCTGTAAAGCGTTTTTCACATTTAACTCGATCATAAAGCTGCTGCCAAGCCTATTGCCGCAGACCACCAAAATTTTTTTCATCCTTTTCACCTCCTTTCGTCTGCTAAAGACGCAACGGGACTTCACCTTTTCACATTCGAAACTGAAACTCGATGGTTAGGGTTAAGCGTTTCATTGATCGATTGCTAGAAGCGGCGGTTGTTCAGACCTGGCCGCATCAACGGGCTATAAAGCAAGCTGCAAACTGCTGACCTTCCCAAAATTATTCTTGTATTTTATCTACCATACATTTCAAAAGTCACATACCCAGTGCGCGTGATCCACTGCAAATAAACGGATAAGACCGCCTTTATTTCCTAACAGCGCCGCCTATTATGAAAGCGCTTTTAAATAGAGACGGGAGGTTACTGCTGCTCAAATGATGACCTTACGTACGTGATGTTTTCACCTTGTTAGATCCCCCGGCCGATTGCTTTTTTTGATGATGGTTTGTCATGCAACCGTTATGCAATTACATGCAGCCATATCCATCGCCGCTTTTCAATATGCAACACAATCCATAAAATGAATGTGGGTTAAAGAAAGCGAGTCAGTCAGCAGAGAACGCTCTTCTCCTCTTGGCTAAGAAAACAGACAGAGGGACATGCCATAAAAATCGGCTTGAGCCATTTTCTTATTTTCATATGTATGACATGATGGTAAAAATATTAATCTTAATAGAAATCCCCTTCGTATCCACAGTATTTTATATTCATGCAGAAGCCGAAAACCCAAACAGAAAAAGGGCGTTCCCACAAAATTATGGGACCCCCTTTTCCTTCAGCGGTTCTATTTTATTCGGTTTCTGGTTTTTCCGCTGTTACTCCTACTTCTTGCCATTTCCAGTTGAATGGATCGATATCAGCCGTAAAGTTTTTCACGCGATTATTCACAGCAAATATTTGTGAACGATATAAGGTTGGAATCACCGGCACTTCTTCATTCATTAATTCTTGCCATTGGTTATAAATACCTTTCCGGTATTGTTTATCGAAAGCTTGTTCAGAATGGCCTTTTTCAAGCAATTCATCATTTTTTTCGTTCACCCACCGAGAATAGTTGAACATAACATTGCGGCCGTATAGCCCGTACGGGTCGACATCGGTCCCTGTTCCCCATGCCGCTGCAAAGATATCCACTTTTGGATCGTCTTTTTCAACCATATCGTAAAATGAATTAAACTCTGCTAAACGGCCATCCACAAGCTGCACATCCAAACCGACTGCCTTCCAGCATTGGATATAAAACTTAGCAAGCGGTTCCGCAATATCTCCTCCACTCATTGAAAGGAAATTGATTGTGAATTTCTTTCCATCTGGATCTTCGCGAAGACCATCGCCATCTTTATCCTTATAGCCCGCTTCATCTAACAGCTTTTTCGCTTTCTCAGGATTATATGAATATCCTTTTGCATTTTCGTCATGATAGCCTGGAAATGATGGTGGAATGAGTGTAGTGGCCGGGAAGCGGAGCCCATGATATAGTTTGTCGGCAACTGCCTGATTGTCAATGGCGTACGCCATTGCTTGGCGCAGCTTTTTATTTTGGAATTTCGGATTATCCATGACATTTTCTTGTTTTTCTGCATCCCAATGCCCCAGCTTAAATCCAATATAATTATAGGCTAACTCAATGTTGCCAACGAATTGAATATTTTTTGTTCCTTTTGCGCTGACATATTGATCAGTTGGAAATTGCGCAACATCGATTTCTCCTTTTTTTAATGCCTGCAACACAACTTTTGGATTGACAACTTTAACGATAACGCCTTTTAAGTTCGGCTTTCCGCCGTAATAATCATCATTGCGCACAAGCTCAACCGACTCACCCGGAACGATCTTTTTCACTTTGAATGGGCCGAAACCGATCGGGTTTTTGCGGATTTTATCGGATTGCGCCATTTGTTTGATTGGAATATCTTTTAAATAATGCTTTGGCAATGGATATGCCCAAATGCCTGTTAAGATGGACGGGTTTGCATGCTTATATGTGATGGATAATGTTTTGTCATCAATCACTTTAATTCCAGAAATATTCGCTGCTTTTCCCGCATGATATTCATCCATGCCAACAATGTCTTGAATGAGTGCGTCTCCGTAGCGGACACCTGTATAATCCTTATGGCCAATGACTAAATAGGCATACTCTAAATCTTCCGCTTTAACAGGTTCTCCATCATGCCAGTTGACATTGTCTTTAATTTTAATCGTGATCGTTTTTTTATCATCAGAAAGCTCATACGTTGCGGCACCGTCATTCGTAATTTCATAATCCCCGTTTGCGTGGAACAGTGACTCATCAAAAAAATGTAAAATTTCCGCATCTGGCTGGCCTTGATAAAATGCATAATTCAGCGTTCCTTCAAAAGGCGTGTCGTAAACAAGCCCATACGTCAACACCCCGTCAACAATCTTGCCATCGTTTTTGACCGCCATCGGGAAGTTTCCGATCGTTTCTTTTTGCGCTGTCTGCGCGTTTTTGCTATTCTTTCCATCGCCGCTTGTTGTGCTGTTTGTGCAAGCCGCTAGCAAAATCGAAAAACCGACTAACAAGCTTAAAAGCTTCCCATACCTTTTTTTCAATGTCCATTTCCCCCTTTATCCTAGCCGCTGTCTCGCGTCAGCTGCTCTTTTTAATGCTTGACCAATAAAATTTATGCACAGCATGATCACTAAGATTAGCAATGATGCCGGAAGCCATACCCACCATTTATTTTGTAAAACATCCGGATTTGTCGCATAGCTTACTAACGTGCCAAGGCTCGGTGTGCTTTCGGGCAGCCCAAATCCTAAGTAGCTCAATCCGGATTCGATGCCAATATTCCCAGCGAGATTTAGCGTTAAATTCACAATGATGATCGAACTTAAATTGGGCAAGATTTCGCGTATCATAATTTTCCAATCCGGAGTGCCGAGTGTTTTTGAAGCACTGACATAATCCAGCTCCCTTTCAGCCAATGTTTTAGCTCTAATCAACCGCGCTTTCCCAGTCCACAAAAAAGCGCTCATGATTAAAATAAATGTAAAGACATTATACTTTGGTACAATCGCTACAAAAACGATGACAAGCATTAAAAAAGGCAAAACCAAAATAAAATCAATGATACGCATAATCACATTGTCAATGATCCCGCCATAGTATCCAGCAATTAACCCTATGGCAAGGCCAATGAAGCCGGTCAAAAGTGTAATGAGCAAACCAATTGTAAAGGAATTTCGGGCGCCAATAATCAATTGACCCAAAATATCTCGTCCTCCATAATCGGTGCCTAACCAATGTTCCGCAGAAGGCGGCGCGTAGATAGACAGTAAATCCACTTTCACAATTTTGTCTTGATCTAAAAAAAGCGCAGATCCATAGACGATAAGAAGAATGCACGAAAGAACAACGAGAGAAATAAGCGCTAGCTTATCTTTTATCATTTCACGCCATAATATGAAGAGGCTTGACGGACTTTGACTAACATCCTTCGCTATTTGCTGAGAATCATTCAAATTTGCCCTCATAATCGTTCCTCCATTTGTACTATTCAATTCTAATGCGCGGATCTACAGCACTTAAAATGATGTCGGATAACAAAGTTCCTATTAATGTCGCCAAACCTGAAATCATGACAAGTGCTGTGACGACGCTATAATCGCGCTGCATAATGGATTGAAGGAACAGCTGTCCTAGCCCCGGATAGCTATAAATAGATTCTAAAAATATGGAACCGCCAATAAGCCCCGTAATTTCATACCCTAAAAAAGCGGCAATCGGTAAAAATGAATTGCGTAAAATATGATGAGAGTAAATTTTCGATTCCGGTATCCCCTTGGCTCGCGCTGTTTTCACAAAATCTTTAACCTTCGTATCGATAATCTCACTTCGCAAATATTGAATAATACCAACCGTGCCAATAAGAGCACCAGACAAAGCCGGCAGAAGGAGATGATAAAATTTATTGATATAATAGTCCAATGTCCCCTTCTCTACTTGAATATCGACACTTCCTCCCGTTGGAAACCACCCTAGCTTAAATCCAAATACAAACAGCATAACTAAGGCAAAAATAAATAATGGTGTAGCAAAACTAACATAGCTATAACCAACAATGAGTTTGTCCGCCCAAGAATCTTGCCAACGCCCGGAAACCAATCCTAATGGTATGGCAATAAGATAGGTAAGCAATAGAACGCACGCGGATAATAAAAGAGTATTGGCCAGTCTGCCGGATAGAAGATCTGTTACGGGCTGTTGATGAATATACGAAAGACCAAGATCTCCATGCAAAAGATTTTTCACCCATCTTACGTATTGAATATGGACAGGATCATTTAATCCGAGCTTTTCCCGCATTTCCATTAATGTATTGGCGTCCATCTTTGGAGATTGGGCCAACTGTCCAGTAAGCGCGTCACCCGGCATTGCTTTAGCTAATGCAAAAACGAGAATACTCAAAATCAATAATTGAGGAATCATCATCATGATTCGTCGCAATATAAACTTCAGCATGTTTCGACTTCCTCTCTCACAAAATAGCAACAGAATGTGTGTCTGAGATGCGCTTTAACGGATAAGCCTTCCCTTCCGCATTAAAATAACGCTGCCAAGAAAGCTTATATTCTTTTTCAACGTGCTGGCGAAGCTTTATTTGTTCTTGTTTTTTTCGAGGATCGACATTAGGAATCGCCGAAATCAGCCGTTTGGTGTAAATATGCTGCGGATTGTTGAATATCTCCTGGCTTGCGCCTTCTTCAACAAATTGTCCTCTATACATAATCCCGATACGGTCACACATGTGACGGATAATCCCTAAATCATGACTAATAAACAAATATGTCAGCTGGAATTCTGTTTGAATGTCTTTCATAAAATTTAACACTTGAGCTTGTACAGATACATCTAAAGCTGACACAGGTTCATCTGCAATAATCAGTTTGGGATGAAGCGTTAAAGCGCGCGCAATGCCAATGCGTTGCCGCTGTCCTCCAGAAAACTCATGCGGATATTTATAGATAGAATCCGGATGAAGGCCTACTCTCTCGATTAGATACTGGACTTTTCGTTTTTCTTCTTGAGGAGATAGCTTTTCAAAATTGCGTATCGGTTCGGCAATAATATCAAGAACTCGTTTTTTAGGGTTAAGCGATGAATATGGATCCTGAAAAATCATTTGAATGTCTTTGCGATGATATGACCGTTCACGGCGATTCAGTTTTGCAAGATCCTTGCCCTCTAGTAAAATCTCCCCCGCTGTTGCTTTGATTAAGCCAATTAACGTTCGTCCTGTTGTCGTTTTGCCACATCCCGATTCGCCGACCAATCCGTATGTCTCTCCTCGGTTCAATTGAAAGCTTATATCATCGACCGCTTTTACATGGTCGACTACTCTGCGAAAAAAACCACTACGAATCGGATAATATACTTTTAAATGATTGACTTTAAGAAATTCCATATTTCATGTCCCCTATATGGTCATGTGGAAAGTGAAAGTTTTTATAGCAAATGCAACGTACAAAATGCCCCGGTTCCACTTCTCGCAAAATCGGCTGCTCTTCATGTTCTGATTCATCGATCCATTCAATTCTTGAGCGAAATCGGCATCCCGTTCTTGGCAATTTTTGAAGCGGCGGAACGATGCCTTGGATGACATGAAGCCTTTCTTTTGGATGTTGGGCAGATGGGATGGACTGGAGCAATGAACGTGTATACGGGTGCAAAGGGCGATCAAATAGCGTATAAACATCCGCCATTTCAACAATTTCACCTGCATACATCACCGCTACACGATCCGCCATTTCCGCTACCACTCCTAAATCATGCGTAATTAAAACAATGCCTGTATTCATCTGCTGCTGGAGTTCTCTTAATAGATCCATAATCTGTGACTGAATCGTGACATCTAATGCTGTTGTCGGCTCATCCGCAATGATTAATGAAGGGTGACAAGCAATCGCCATCGCAATGACAATTCTCTGTCTCATTCCCCCCGACAGCTCATGCGGGTACCGATGATATACTTGATTTGGATTAGGAATGCCAACGCGTTCTAACAACTCTATCGTACGGCCTCTTTTTTCTAGCGAAGAAAGAGACAGATGAAAATCCATTCCTTCTTCAATTTGTCTTCCTACCGTCATGAGCGGATTGAGAGCGGTAAGCGGATCTTGAAAAATCATCCCCATATCCTTTCCGCGAATTTTATTTAGTTCATGGACAGATAATGATAACAAATCGGTTCCATGAAACAGAATCTTTCCTTCTAATTTCGTTTTTGCAGGCGGATGCAACCCCATAATGGATAGGGCCAATGCACTTTTGCCGCAGCCTGACTCGCCCACAACAGCAAGCACCTCATTTTTGTGAACATTGAGCGATACCCCATCAACTGCAGCATAATAGGCATCATGAACCCGAAATGAAACTCGTAAGTTTTCGATTTGTAAAACTGGCTGGTTAGACAAATCATCACCTCCATATCAGAGATTAAAGAGTCTTTTTTTTCTGAATATTTTTATTGATATATTATTACATTAATATAAAAAATCAAATATTTTTTAGTAGATATTCCTTAATTTCTCAATATATCTAAATATAATCTATTTCATTGCACCTAAATCCCTGTTTATTTCTCAACATGTTAAAAGATGACGTCCTCCATAAAAGCGAACTTCGATATAGATACAAGCGGCTCTCTAGGCATCTGTAAATGTTTTTCGTCGTTCTTTCCGTTCATAAGCCGGATGACTAAACCACACCTCTTCACAAAACAAAATCAGAAATAGAGCTGAAAGTAGCGTTGCTCCAACCTTGTTCACGCAGATGCATCCCCAAAAAAGATCAGTCACTAAGATTCTTCTGAACGTGGAATTCGTTTCATTTTTAATGATGTAAATAAAGCAACAATCCCCCTTTCGTGATCGAAAGGGGGAACAGGTTATAGATGAAACCGCTCAATGGTTTCAAATAAGTCTTGTGCTTTGCTATTCAGCGACTGGACCGATGAGGAGATTTCCTGCATGGAAGCGAGAAGCTGTTCGGCCGCGGCTGCCACCATTTGTGTTTGCTGTCCGGATTCTTTAGAAATATGCTCCGTCTCTTGAATCGTTTCTGAGAGCTGCTGCAGTGATGACTCCATCATGGAAAGCTTGGCAGATACCCCGTTAATTTGTTCAGTCACAGCATCGGTTGAGGATAAAATCTTTTCAAAAATGGTTCCTGTGCGATTGGCTACTTCTACTCCTTTTTCCGCTTCTCGCAGCACATGTTCCATAGCTTTCATCGATTGGGACGTATCATCCTGAATCTCACTCAGCAGTTCATGAATTTGCTTAGCCGATTGCGAGGACTGTTCAGCGAGCTTGCGAACTTCCTCGGCCACGACAGCAAAGCCTCTTCCCTGCTCTCCAGCACGCGCCGCTTCAATCGCTGCATTGAGGGCCAGCAAATTCGTTTGCTCAGCAATAGCTGTGATCATTTGTGTCATCTGTCCAATATTATTTGAACGCTCATAAAGTGTTTGAATGAACCGCGAAGATTGCGAGACTAGTTCGTTGACGCTGGACATTTGCTGCATCATTTGCCGAACGGATTCACTTCCGCTCTTTGCCTCGTTTGTCATTTCAAATGAAGAAGTTGCTACTTGCTTTGCCCGATCCGCGATAAAGTGCGTATCGCGTAAAAGCTCATGAATCGAGTGCGTATTTTGTTCCGCATATTTCAATTGCTGTTCAGCACCCACAGCAACATTTTCAATCGTTGTCGCCACTTGTCCTGCCGCTTGTGCCGTCTCCTCGGTAATGGCTGTCAATTCTTCTGATGCAGCAGATACCTCTTCGGTCATTTGCTGGTTGACAGAAATGATCGAACGAAATGAATCGACTAATTCATTAAACGAATGGGCGATATGAGAAAACTCATCGTTTGTTCGAATATGCATTCGTCCTGTCAAATCTCCAGTAGCCGCCTGTTTAATCGCCATCTCTGTTGCTGAAATATGATAACGAACAGAAAAATAAAAAGCGATAAACAGATAAATCATCATGATCGATGCAGCTAACATGACGGAAATAGTCAGCCATTTATTCATATTTACCGATTGAGAGCGTTCATGAACTCGATCTTCCAAGAGTTTGACGCTGAATGTGGATAACTCATATAGCCGCTCATTCGCCTTGCTTGTCTTTTCATATATTTCCTTCGGTTGAATAGACACTTGTCCAACCATTAAAAAATCCTTATCCATCATTCCCGACATGCTGATGACTTCGGTCATAGCCATGTCTTTATGTTGGTCAAACTGATTCTGCAACGCTTTATGATTAGCAAACATCAGCGAAGCAGAGCGGTTCAGCGCATTTAACGAATTATCAATGGCATTTAAAAAATAAGTCATTTTCGATTGATCGATCTCATATATTTGCGTGCTGAGCGACATTTTCACCCCAAGTGCCTGCGCCGAGCTAATGAGCTCCGTTAAAGTAGGAATTTTTTCAACGATGACATCGGCAAGATAGTTATTATCAATATCATCATCCAACGCTAAATTAGAACGGTCTGTCACATTCATCATCATATCTATAAAATTATTAATCATAATGTTATGGCGTGAAATCGTTTCGTCCATTGTATAGGATGTCCACCCTTTTTTCATTTGTTCCCAAGATTCATAAATTTCCTTCCATTGCTTGTCTACTTTGAATACATCCTCATATGTTTTTTGCATAGCCTGTATTCTCTTAAAAACTTGATCCAGGTTGTTTTCATCGGCTTGAATGCTTTGTTCGCTTGATTGATCCCCAGATAGGTAAAGGGTGGTATGCTCGCGGTGGTCTTGGAGCGCTCTTAGCCCGGTTAAAAAGTCTTGGACATACAACAGGCCAATCTTTTCTTTTTCTATAAAATTCGATTTCGTTTCTAGTTCACGAATGTAAAATATTCCAATTGTTGCAAGCGAAAAAATAAAAACAATAAATAAGAGCATAAATTTTTTTCCAAATTTTAATCGGTTTAACAATTGCGCTCCTGGCTGAAATAGTTGCATCCTCGTCCGTCACTCCTTGCTTGAGAAATATTATTTAGAAAATTATGATTAGTTTTTATTTTATCAAAAAAACAACAAAATGAAAAAGATTATTTGAACGAAATCTAGGGCTTTTTTCTCACTGGCCGCATAGCTTTATCACATTTTTTATTTCTAAATTCATAGATGCAAATTCGCCGGTCGAGCGACTGAACAACTCCCGTACTAACAAATGAATTTGTCTGTAAGCGTCAATTGTCCCATGCTCTCTCTGCCATCTTTCCATATGTATAGAGGAAAATGATCAGGACGTGCTTAAGGGAGGCTTTTCAAACCGTTATATTTAAGAAATTTGCCAAAGAAGGAAAAGAGGAATCTCATACTTATAAGAATGTTAAGTGTGAGAGACTTCTCGGTAGGTAGGTTAAATAAAAATCACAGGGAACCCTCAAAGGGTTTCCCTGTTTTGTTAAATGAACGTGTTGCAAAACGCATAACGGGTGCATAAAAGGACGCAAAAAATCCACCGTCTTGGAAATCATATACAGTGACCAAAAACACATTTCCAAGGGGTGGACACTATCATGATTTCCAATTTTGTTATCGAACATGCACTGAATAGCGAAATGGATCCTCTTTTACAGGCTTTATTTCAATACATCGACCAACTTTCTTTACCAGAAACACCTTATATAACCGGGCGACCACCGATTTCGAAAAAATCATTGTTAAAATGTTTCTTTTTAAAAACCTATTTTTCCATTGATTCTTTACGTCAGTTAGTGGAAACACTCGATCGATTTGGCTACTTCCGGCGTATTTGTGGACTCAAAGAGGTTCCACATCTTTCTACGTTTTCACGTGCAGGTAAGTGGTTTCGAGAACAAGGATTTTCCACATTTAATGCTCGACTTCTAAAAGATTTAGGTGTTCGGTATCCCAAAATTGTCATCATCGACAGTACGGCACTCCGAAGCAGTTTTTATGATTCTCAAGCGAGATGGGGGATTTCGACTCGGTATAACTGGTTCAAAGGATATAAGTTGCACCTTTGTACAACCACAGAAGGAATCGTCCTATCCCATGTCTTCACGACTGCGAATCGAAATGATGCAGCCGTTGCGCTCGAATTATTTCCATCTTTAAAGGAATGGAAGATTGAATTTGCCCTTGGAGATGCCGCCTATGACAGCGAAAAAGTCCGTCAAATAGCCGAACAGACAGGAATTTTTTTCGTTTCACCTATTAATCCTCGAAATAGCGATGAACGAAAAGATGCCTATGGTCGGATGATTCGTTCGTTTTTGAAAACAGAATTCGGAAAGTGGTTGTTTGGTTTTCGCAACTCGATTGAGCAGACATTTAATCAGTTAAAGAATGACGGATTAGAACAGCCGCGTTGGTATGGGTTTCATCGCTATTTACTGCATGTACAATTATGCATTCTTATGCACAATTTTGAGTTTTTACTCTAGTTTTGCAACACCTTCTAGTATCAGAATCTCAGCTCAGAACCTCATATAAAAAGAAGAAGCTTCAAGGGTTGGCCCTTGAAGCTTTTTTAATTTCAAACCGAAAAACCCGTCTGCTTTACAAAAGGGTTTTTCGGTTAAACGGAGAATCATTTAACATGTTTATTGAGGAGATTTTCACAACGTATGGGGAAGAGGAATTTCATAGTGAATCGTTGGAGAAGGAGGGCGAACGATCATGCGTGTGGTAACAGCAGCTGAAATGTATGCCATTGACCGCTATACGATCGAGCATATAGGAATCAGTGAAGAAGCATTGATGGAAAATGCCGGACAAGCCGCTGCTAGAGTACTGCTTGAGCGCATTTCTCCGTTTCAGCGTATTGCTGTGTTAGCAGGTGCGGGCAATAACGGAGGGGATGGCTTTATTATGGCAAGAGTGTTGAAAAGCTGGGGCTATACCGTTGATTTATGGCTTATTCCCCCAAAAGAAAGAATAAAAGGAGCAGCCAAAAAAGCGCTTGAAATCTATGAAAATTGCGGTTATGAGGTGAAAAGCTTTATCGGAAATGAGCCGTTATTTTTTCAGCAAATGCTGAGCTATCACGTTTTGATTGATGCGCTGCTCGGAATCGGTGTGAAAGGGCCAGTCCAATCGCCTTATAAAGAAATCATCGATGCGATGAACCATCATCATGACGCAGTTGTATATGCTATTGATGTTCCAAGCGGTGTTCCGGCTGACGGTGGAGAGATAGGAGCGGCTGTTTATGCAGATATGACGATTACGATACAATATCCAAAACTGAGCGCTTATACATTTCCAAGCGCTGATTATTACGGTGAATTAGTAGTGGTTGATATCGGGATCCCTCCGCTTTCATCGGAGCACCATGCGGCTTTCCGTAAAGTATGGATGAAAGAGGACGTCATCCGCACGCTCCCAGAAAGAAAGCGCGCCTCACATAAAGGAGTGCATGGTAAGGGATTGATTATTGGAGGCTCTCAAAGGATGACCGGCGCCGTTATGATGGCAGCAAAGGCGGCTTTACGGAGCGGGGCGGGACTTTTGACGCTGGCCATTCCTGAAACGATTTATCCTGTGGTGGCTAGCGGCGTGCTTGAAGCGATGTATCATCCTTGTTCAGCGAAAAATGGCGGCTTTGCTGGAGAGATCGATTTGATCCATTTGGATATGGATGCCATCGCTATAGGGCCGGGGATGGGAAGGCTGGAAGGAACGAAACCGATCGTTCAAGCGGCTCTTGCCCAAGAAGTGCCAGTTGTTCTTGATGCCGATGCCTTATTTTTTTGGAGCGACTACGCTCGTTTTTTGAAAAAACGAACAAGCCCCACGATCGTGACCCCACATCCAGGAGAAATGGCGCGCATGCTTGGCCTATCGATTCGCGAGGTGGAAAATGATCGCTTTCAAGTAAGCAGACAAATGGCCATTGACTATGGGATCTACGTCGTCTTAAAAGGGCCTTATACGATTGTCGCTACCCCTGATGGAAAGCAGTATATCAATACGACGGGGAATCCGGCTCTGGCCAAAGGGGGAAGCGGCGATGCGCTTACAGGAATGATTCTTGCGTTTTTGATGCAGCATCGTTCGCTTGAAGCGGCGATCAGCAATGCGGTTTGGGTGCATGGAAAAGCAGCTGATTTTTTAGTGAAAACGAAGCATTCGCCATTCGATGTGCTGGCGACCGATGTAATCAGTGCCATTCCAAACGTCCTATCTTCGTTATGTAAAGGGAAAAAATGATGAGATATACGATGTTTCCATTAAGCGAGAATGCATTGACGATTCGCTTTTCGAATGAGATCAGCGACGAAGCACATGAGCGCGTTCAAAAACTAACTCGTTTGCTCCGTTGTGAAGCGATGGAAGGGATCATAGATATCGTCCCTGCCTTTTCATCGGTTACGGTCTATTACAATCCGCTTGTGCTTGGGACATATGAACAAGCAAGCCGAGACATCGGCGAGAAAGTGGAAGGAATGGAGAGAGCGGCTTCAGCTTTAGCAGGACGCACGGTGGTAATCCCGGTTTGTTATGGGGGAGAGTTCGGACCTGATTTGCCAGAAGTAGCGCAGTATCATGGCATAACGGAGGAAGAGGTGATTCGTCTTCATTCGGCAGGAACATATAAAGTATATATGATTGGGTTTGCTCCAGGATTTGCGTATTTGGGAGGGCTGCCATCGCAGCTTGCCACCCCGCGCCGCGCTGTTCCACGCTTGCTTGTCCCCGAGGGATCTGTCGGTATTGCCGACCGCCAGACGGGAGTATATCCGCTTGCTACACCGGGGGGATGGCAAATTATCGGGAAAACTCCACTGTCTTTATTCTGTGCAGAGCGGCAGCCTCCTAGCTTGTTGCAAGCTGGAGATGTTGTGCAGTTTCATCCGATGACGGAGAAAGAATATAGGATGTGGAAAAATAATGGGGATTTTTGTTCTTGATGGAGGCTTTTTCACAACTGTACAAGATTTGGGGAGATGGGGGGTTCAAAAAGACGGTGTGCCGGTCAGCGGCGTTATGGATGATTTTGCGAGCCGCCTTGCTAATTTTTTAGTCGGAAACGAAGCAAATGAAGCCGTGTTAGAAATAACCATGCTGGGTCCGACCCTGCGTTTTGAAATAGGAACGGTTGTCGCTATTTGCGGCGGCGAATTTTCTGGCAAACTGAACGATCAGTCCGTACCGCTGTGGCAGCCGTTTATGGTACAGCCGGGCGATATACTTGCCATTGGCGCCTGTCGGATAGGCTATCGGGGATCTGTCGCTGTTTCTGGAGGATTGCATGTTCCGCTGCTGATGAATAGCCGTTCAACCTACACGAAAGCCGCTATCGGCGGCTTTTATGGCCGCCCTTTGCAAAAAGATGATGAGCTTTCGCTGCGGCCAGCTCCTTGTTTGCCAGAATGGCCGCCTTCATGGGGAATCGCTTTTTCTATGCGTCAATATATCAACAGTCAAGAAAAAGTGATTCGTGCCGTAGAAGGACCAGACTTCCACACGTTTACAAAAGAAAGCATTGAACATTTTTTTACCGAAGTATATGAAGTCACGACACAGTCTGATCGGATGGGCTACCGGCTGCGAGGTCAAAAGTTGCAGAGAAGTGTGGACCAAGAGATCGTTTCAGAAGCGGTGACGTTTGGAACCGTACAAGTGCCCGCGTCCGGCGATCCAATTGTGTTAATGGCGGATCGGCAAACAACCGGCGGCTACCCGCGTATCGCTCAAGTATTAGCTGTCGATTTGCCAATTTTAGCACAAGCGCGCCCCGGCGATCGCATTCGCTTTCAACCATCATCTTGGCAGGAAGCGCAGCGATTATACATCCAGCGCGAGCGTGAGATGATGTACTCAAGAGCGATCATCCGCCAAAAATGGAGGGAGATAAATGGCGCAAATCGATTTAAATTGTGATTTTGGTGAAGGCTTTGGTATATATGAGCTTGGCGAAAACGAAATATTGCACTATGTCACATCCGTTAATATAGCATGCGGATTTCATGCTGGCGATCCGGTTGTCATGAGGAAAACCGTGCAGATGGCGCTTGAAAAGGGAGTGGCGATCGGTGCACATCCTGGTTTTCCTGATTTGCTTGGCTTTGGACGCCGCCATATGCATGTCACTTTTGAGGAGGCGTATGCCTACGTTGTTTATCAAATTGGAGCGCTGTTGGCATTTGTCAAGGCGGAAGGAGGCCGGCTTTCTCATGTCAAGCCGCACGGCGCCTTGTATAATATGGCGGCGAAAGATGCAGAATTGGCGGAAGCGATCGCTCAAGCGGTGCGGGATGTGGATTCGTCGCTCGTTTTATATGGGCTTAGCGGAAGCGAACTGATTCGTGCCGGCAAACGGTTTGGTTTGAGAACGGCAAATGAAGCATTTGCCGACCGGACCTATCAAGAAGATGGCTCACTCACTCCAAGAAGTCATCCACAGGCCTTGATTACGAACGAAGAGGATGCGGTGCGTCAAGTGGTGAAAATGGTGCGCGAACGCTGTGTTCGTTCGCTTGCAGGTACTGATGTGGAGATTGTGGCAGAAACGGTGTGTGTTCACGGTGACGGGAGTCAAGCCGTTTCGTTTGCGAAGCGGTTAGTTCAAGCGTTGCATGGTGCAATGATTGAAATCCAAGCGATTGGATAAAGAAAACGTGATATATTCCGGCGTCATTCACGGTAAAATGTATTTTTCTGTCTGTCCGTTCGTCCGGATTCTCGCGGCAAAGGAAGCGCAAAAGCGATGAGGCAAGGCCGCTAGCGAATGGCGGAGGATATAGAAACATAAGCTTTGAGCAACGTTTGGATTCAGAAAGTGGAGGGACAATGCATCATAGAACATGATGGAAGTCACCTTTTCGTTACACCATTTTTTCACACCGTTCTTATGGCTGCTAGTATTTGGCTTTCATTCATTTGTTACAAGGAAAAAGCTCGGCCGTAACAGCCGAACTTTTTCTTTAGATTCGTTTCAAACGAACAGAAGCCGGTTGTTATACAATAATCCGCTCCGGATGGGTGTATATATTGAGGGTTGTTCCGCGAATAAAGCCGACAACGGTCATGTGCAAGTCATCGGCGAGCTGTAACGCTAAATCGGTCGGGGCCGATTTTGAAAGTACGATTCCTGCCCCCATTTTCGATGCCTTCAGCAATACTTCCGAAGATACGCGGCCGCTGAAAGCGACGAGCTTGTCACGCATCGGAATCGCATGGTGCAAACAATAGCCATAAATTTTATCAAGAGCATTGTGGCGACCGATATCAGAGCGGGTGATGATCATCCCTTCTTCATTGCATAAGGCCGCATTATGCACTCCTCCTGTATGGCGAAAAACCGTGCTTTCATTTTGCAATGTATTCATAAGAGCGAAGCATTTCTCAACGCGGATGCGTGTGGAGGTTGTAATCGTTTTTGCTGTTTTTACATCATTTAATAAATAAAACTGTCGGCTTTTTCCACAGCATGAGCCGATGAACCGTTTGGAAAAAGAAGAAGCCGGGGCTAGAGGTACGGACAGATCAACATAGGCAAACCCTCGCTCTTCGTCAATGGATAATTGATGAATATCATCGTGGAAACGAATCACTCCTTCAGAAGCAAGGAAGCCGAGAACAAGCTCATCAAGGTGCTCTGGCGAACAAACGAGCGTGGCAAACTCCTCTCCATTCACGATCATGGTCAATGGCTGTTCAAGAACAATGGCGTCCTCTTGCTCGTGAAGTTCTCCCTCCATATATTTATAGATTTGCTTGGCAGTCGTTATATTCGATTTCACACTTTTCACCTTCTTTTCATATATAACCTCGAAGCTATCAGGCGTATATAAAGCCGGGTGAATCTTTCACCCTTTTCCTTTTAGAGATGTCCTCTTGTGTGGTGATAGAACTCCAATGAAATGTGCCCATCTTTCTTCCTTCCGTGGGCAGGCATGAGAAACAAGTCAAGAACTTGCCTGCGACTGTCGAAACCATCGAATTCTCCTTTGATTTACTCTATTCAATGAAGTGATGTTTTTCTTGTTTGACTGGTCGGATCAGGATCGCTGATTTATACCATTCATCCTCTCCTTTTTATCGATCATGCTCAAAGGCTCAGCTGCATATTGATTGAGGAAATAAGAAGAGATGATATAATATAATAATACCATAAAAATGTAGGAATGTTTCGAAAATAGGATGACCAATAAAAAAGGAGGAGCGAAGATGGGCAAAACGAAACACACCGGCCCAATCAAACTGAATCAGCGTCCCCAACCCTCGCTTTGGGCGAGCCTTTTGCCGATGGGAGTTGGAAAGATAAAGCCGCATCATCTCCGTGATACTTTAAAAGTGATGCTGGAAAACAAAGACCAGCTTGCTTATGCCTACCGCATTTTAACGCAGGGAGTATGCGATGGTTGTGCGCTCGGTGTATCCGGACTTCATGATCAAACATTGACAGGTCCGCATCTTTGTACGACTCGTTTAAACGTACTTCGTCTAAATACGATGCCAGCAATGGACCCAAAATGGCTGGAAGATGTGGAGGAGCTGCGCAAAATGGACAGTACAGAGCTGCGCAAGCTTGGCCGCATTCCCTATCCACTGTCACGAAAACCAGGAGAAAAAAAGTTTACAAGAATTAGTTGGAATGAAGCGTTTGAACGGATTGCCCGAAAAATCCGCTCACTTGATCCGAAACAGATCGCTTTTTATTTGACAGCGCGCGGCATTACGAATGAAGTGTATTACACTGCTGCTAAGGTAGCGCGCTTTTTAGGAACAAACAACATCGATAATGCTTCACGCATTTGTCATTCACCAAGCAAAACAGCGTTAAAGCGTTCACTTGGAATCGGTGCATCAAGCTGCAGCTATAAAGATTGGATCGGCACAGATGTTCTTGTCTTTTGGGGATCTGTGGCTGCCAACAACCAGCCGGTATCGACGAAATATATGTACGCTGCGAAAAAAGCAGGTACGAAAATCATTGTTGTGAATCCGTACCGTGAGCCGGCTATGGAAAACTACTGGATTCCGTCCATTTGGGAAAGCGCTTTATTCGGAACAAAAATCGCAGATGATTTTTATCAAGTCCATATTGGCGGAGATATCGCCTTTATAAATGGAGTTATCAAGCATTGGTTTGAGATGGAGGATGCAATTAATTGGGAGTTTGTCTCCAAACACACGAACGGTGTTGACGAGCTGCGTTCGCATGTCGCGAAATATGATTGGCAGACGCTTGAGCAGTCATCGGGGCTTTCAAAGGAACGAATGTATGAGTTTGCTAGATTACTGGCTAATGCTAAGTCAGCTGTATTTGTTTGGAGCATGGGATTGACTCAGCACCGGTTCGGTACGGATAATGTGTCACAAGTCGTTAACCTTGCCTTGCTTCGCGGGTTTATCGGACGTGAGCATTGCGGCGTCATGCCGATTCGCGGCCATAGCGGCGTGCAAGGTTCGGGGGAAATGGGGGCTGACCCATTTGTTCTTCCGGGCGGCGAATTTGATGAGGAAAATATTACCCGTCTTGAACAAATATGGGGCTTTCCGATTCCTCGCTGGCAAGGGGACACAATCGGACAAACGATTGAAAACATCTTGCTTCCCGACGGTCATGAACGAAAAGTGAAGCTGCTGTATACGAGCGGCGGCAATTTTCTTGAGACGATGCCGAATCCTGATTTTGTTCGCCAGGCGCTTGAACAGTTGGAGCTGCGCGTGCATCAAGATATTATTTTCAATACTTCAACGCTCTTAGATGCGAAGGAAGAGGTGATTATTTTACCGGCGATGACGCGATACGAGCAGCCGGGTGGCGGTACCTCGACCAGCACAGAGCGGATGGTCTATTTCAGTCCGGAAATCGACGGCCCGCGCATTGAGGAAGCGCGCGCCGAGTGGAAAATTTATGTCGATCTCGCCTCTAGAGTCAAGCCGGAACAAAAGCATCTCATCGAGTTTCAAAACGCTCAGCAAATCCGCGACGAAATCGCGGTGGCCAACCGAAACTACGACGGCATTCAACATTTACGGAAAAAAGGCGATGTGTTTCAATGGGGCGGCGCGTGGCTTTGTGAAGGCGGCATATGCCCGACACCGGACGGCCGCGGAAACCTTATTCCGATCGAATTGCCGGAGCTGCGCAAGACGGAAGGCAGCTTTTTTGTCACAACAAGGCGGGGCAAGCAGTTCAACTCGATGGTCTATAGCGAGAAAGACCCGTTTAATAACGCCGACCGTTATGATATTTTGCTGAACGAAGAAGACGCCAAATCGCTCCATATTCGCGACGGCGAACCGATCGTTGTGTACAACCGGCATGGCATGATGCAGGGGCGCGCCAAATACGCGGACGTCAAACGCGGCAACATCGCCGTCTATTGGCCGGAGGGAAATGTGCTCATTCCAAAAGGAGTGTATGAAACGTACGCGCACATTCCGGAATACAATACGGTGGCCATCGTTGAGAAAGCGGAGCATTATCATGCGCAAAAGGATCAAAACTATGCAGAAAAACGGATTGAAGAGCTCGAATTAAATGTAGAATAACGTTTGCGAAAGCGCCATTCCAAATAAGAGGGAATGGCGCTGTTTTTTTATGGGGGCATCAAGCGCCGAAATGTTAGAGGTTCTGCAAAAGAGAGGCAGGCCGCAACGATGAAAGGGGTTGTGTCGACTTAGACCACACTTGATATGCATGGTGCTTCTTGAGAACAAAGGCGGCTCATAGAGTTGTATCCATAGTATAGAGACGGTCGAGCCGCACGTTTTTGCTATACATGCAATTTTTTCTGTATAATTTCCTCTTTTTGTTAAAAGATAAAAATAACATGATCAGACAAGAGGAGGAGAAGAAATGACGATAACAGAAAAGCGACTTTTGCTCTTCTCATTCCTTGTGATCGCTTTGTTTGTATCGCCTTATTTTATTTTAGGCGAGAATGCGCATATGCGAGTACATGATAATTTAGATTCCAACATCGCTTGGTACAAGGTGCTCGCCAACAGCGGTCAGCTGTTTGGGCCGGTGGGGGCGGTCATTCCGCAAATCATTAACGGTCTGCCGCGAAATGCCTTTGGGACAGAATTTAGCGGAATCGTATGGCTCCATGCGTTATTTCCATCGATTTATGCTTATGGACTCAGCCAGCTGATTACAAGGGTATTTGCTTTTATAGGAATGTACTTATTGCTGAAAACGCATGTTATGAGAGAGAAAGAATGGGCATGGATTCGCATTGGTGTAGCACTTGCTTTTGCATTAACACCATTTTGGCCGTCCGGAATGTTAAGCACGCTTGGTATGCCGCTGGCACTTTGGGCGTTTTTTAATATTCGCGCTGGCAGGCGGTCGTGGGTGGATTATCTCGTGCTTACACTATTGCCGTTTTACTCTGGTCTTGTACTTGGTTTCTTCTTTTTCCTCAGTGCTCTGGGCATTTGGTGGCTTGTGGATGCAGTGAGGTATAAAAGATGGAATCTGCGCTTTTTGGCCGCCATCATCTATATGACTGTGTTATATTTAGCCGTTGATTATCGGCTTGTTCATTCACTTCTATTTTCCGAAGAGCCAACAAGCCGCGATGAATATTTTCATGCTGATCTTTCTTTTTGGCGTGCGGTTCGTTTGACATTTAAAAATTATATTCTTGGTCATACGCATGTCATGACCGTGCACGGACTCGTGATTTTACCAATCACGCTTTTCGCCTTGTATTTTGTGGGAAAAAGAAAGCAATGGCGGCAAGAAAGGCTGTTTTTATTTCTTCATGTGCTTAACTTTGCCCTTTCGCTGTGGTATGCGTTTTGGTTTTATCGAGGGTGGCTGCCACTTACAGAACGGTTTGATCTTCTTAATAAGTTTAATTTTGCCCGCTATCACTTCTTGCGACCTATGGTGATTTACGTATTGTTTGCTCTTTCATTGCGAATCATATGGCAGCATGCTAAAGCATGGAAAAATGTTGTGTGGCTGGCGCTTGCGCTGCAGCTTTTTATTTTAGCTATATTTAACGAAGAAATTATGTATCAAAATAAGCCGTCGTTTCGCCAGTTCTACGCTGAAAAACAATTCGCGGAAATTAAACGTTATATCGCGCGGCCCGTTGATACATACCGCGTTGCCAGCATCGGCATTCATCCGGCCATTGCTCAATATAACGGCTTTTATACGCTGGATACGTACAACAATTTTTATCCGCTCGAATATAAACATCAATTTCGGCAAATCATTGCTCCTGAGCTAGCCAAAAACCAGACGCTGCGCAAGTATTTCGATAAGTGGGGCGGCCGCTGCTATTTATTTGTCGATGAGCTTGGCAAGCACTACATGTTTAAAAAGAATTCAAAGAAGAAAATTCAACATTTAGAGCTGAATACCGATGTATTCCGCAAGATGGGCGGTCGTTATATTTTTTCGGCGCTTCCGATCGAAAACGCAGCCCAAAATCAGCTGCGGCTTGAGAAAGTGTTTCATTCCAAGGAATCCGCATGGACGATTTATTTATACAAAGTAGCATCATAGGGAGGAGAGCATCATGAGCGAACCTGTATTAACGATTGTTGTACCTTGCTACAACGAAGAAGAAGTGCTTCCGGAAACGATTCGGCAGCTGCGCGAACTGCGCGAGCAGCTTGTCAGGGAGCGGCTTATTTCCGAACGTAGTGCTTTACTATTTGTCGATGATGGAAGCCGAGATGCAACATGGACGATCATTTACAAAGCGAGTTTGCATTATCCGGAGGTCAAAGGGGTCAAGCTTGCCCATAATGCCGGCCATCAAAATGCGTTATTAGCTGGTTTGTTTTCCGCAAAAACTCGCTCAGATTGTATCATTTCCATTGACGCCGATCTACAGGATGATGTGTCGGTCATCCGCCAGTTTGTACAAAAATTTCATGAAGGGTATGAGATTGTATACGGGGTTCGCAACCGCCGCGATACAGATACGTTTTTCAAGCGTCATACAGCACAGGGATTTTATAGAATGATGAAGGCGATGGGCGTTCACCTTATATATAATCATGCCGATTACCGCTTGATGAGCAGGCGTGCGGTTGAAGAGCTGGAACGATTTGAAGAAGCCAATTTATTTTTGCGAGGAATTGTTCCATTGCTTGGATTCCGTTCAACTGTTGTTTATTATGATCGAAAGGAACGACTTGCCGGTGAAACAAAATATCCGCTAAAAAAAATGATTTCCTTTGCTCTTGACGGTATTACGTCATTTAGTGTGACACCTATTCGTTTTATTTCCATGATCGGGTTGGTTTCTTTTTTTGTCAGCCTGTTATTTGGTGCTTACTTCCTGTTTTTAAAATGGACCGGTCACACACAAACGGGATGGACATCGTTGATTACATCGATTTGGCTGCTTGGAGGATTGCAGCTGATTGCTTTTGGGCTAATCGGTGAATACATCGGAAAGATTTATAAAGAAACGAAACGGCGCCCTCGTTATATTGTGGACTTAGATTTATTTAATTTGCCATTGCCGCGATCTTCCTCGTTTCATGAAGAGCCAAGAAGAACGGAATCATTGCCGGGAGGGAGCACATAATTTTTTGCTTGCATTCTCGGGTAAGAAGGGGTAGACTGTGCTTGTAAACAGTGAAAAGGATACGGGAGTCTGTGGAATCAGGCTGAGAGTACGGCTATCATCCGCCGTTGACCGTTTGAACCTGTTGGGTAATGCCAGCGTAGGGAAAGTGATAGAGGCGATATAGATGCACTTTGCTTACGCGCAAAGTGCATTTTTATTTGCAAATCCAGCTGGACAAACGAATAAGGGAGAGGATGGAAAAGATGAATTTGCAACATGTGGCAGAAGTGCTCGATCAAGTGCGCAAGGCTAATCCACTTGTGCATAACATCACAAATGTAGTTGTGACCAATTTTACAGCAAATGGTCTGCTTGCGCTTGGCGCTTCACCAGTGATGGCCTATGCCAAGCAAGAAGTAGCGGATATGGCGCGAATTGCCGGAGCGCTTGTTTTAAATATCGGCACGCTAAATGAACAGGAAATTGAAGCGATGCTGATTGCCGGCAAGGCAGCAAATGAACAGGGAGTTCCTGTGATTTTCGATCCGGTTGGAGCGGGAGCGACGCCATATCGCACGGAAACCGCCCGAAAAATAGTCCGTCAATTAAATATTGCCGTCATCCGCGGCAATGCAGCAGAAATCGCGAATGTTATCGGCGAGCGGTGGGAGATTAAAGGAGTGGATGCCGCCGAAGGAAGCGGCGATGTGGTGGCACTAGCGAAAAAAGCAGCACAGCAGTTAAAAATGACAGTCGCTATTACCGGAAAGGACGATGTTGTCACAGACGGAGCGACGGTTTATGTGGTTCATAACGGTCATTCGCTGTTAACAAAAGTCACTGGGACAGGCTGCCTTGTCACATCTGTAATCGGAGCGTTTGCGGCTGTTGAAAAGGACTATGCAGCAGCGGCAACAGCGGCGCTTGTCAGCTATGGCGTGGCGGCGCAACTAGCTGCTGATGAAGCGGCAGAGTATGGGCCTGGAAGCTTTCAAATCGCCTTTTTAAATCAGTTGGCCAAAGTTGGCGCGGAGGCCATTAGTCAATATGGATCCTTTACCAAAGTTGAATGAAGGGGAGAGACATGGTGAATCAAGTTTATAAAGCATTAACGATTGCTGGGTCAGACAGTGGAGGTGGAGCCGGCATTCAGGCGGATTTAAAAACATTTCAAGAGTTACGCGTCTTTGGAATGTCTGCATTAACGGCGGTAACGGCGCAAAATACGCTTGGCGTGCAGGGAGTGTATCCGCTTTCTGTAGAAGCCGTTGAGCAGCAGATTGAATCCATTGGTACGGACTTAGGAGCAGACGCCGTCAAAACGGGCATGTTGTTTAATGAAGATATCATCCAAGCCGTAGCGAAAAAGGTGAAGCAATTTGGCTGGCGTCGGCTTGTCGTTGACCCGGTTATGATCGCTAAAGGCGGGGCACCACTTTTACAGGAAGCAGCGGTGTCAGCGTTAAAAACACATTTGTTGCCGCTGGCGATGGTAGCCACTCCTAACATTCCAGAGGCAGAAGTATTGACGGGGATGAAGATCCGCACATTAGAGGAACGCCAAGAAGCGGCAAAACAGCTTCACAAAATCGGAGTCACGTACGTGGTCATTAAAGGAGGCCACGATGATGTTGAAAATGCAGCGGTTGATTTGCTATATGATGGCCGTGAATTTTCCTATTTCAAGGGCGCCCGAATTGAAACGAGACATACGCATGGAACAGGCTGCACGTTTGCCGCGGCAGTAACAGCGGAGCTTGCTAAGGGGCGCAGCGTCCATGAAGCGATCGAAACAGCGAAAGCATTTATTCAAGCCGCGATTGAAAACGAACTGGAGATCGGCAATGGGCATGGCCCAACCAACCATTGGGCGTATCGGCAAAAATGGATGTCATAGGTGATAAAAATGGCGCAAACTTCAATGGATAGTCTGAAAGAGCAATTACGTGTTTATTTTATTATGGGAAGCAACAATTGTGAACGAAGTCCGTTAGAGGTGCTGGCAGAAGCGATTGAAGGCGGAATTACGATGTTTCAATTTCGCGAAAAGGGCAAAGGGGCTCTTTTGAAAAAGGAGCAGTACGCATTAGCCAAAGAGTTGCAAGCGCTTTGCCGGAAGCACCATATTCCGTTTATTGTGAATGATGATGTGGAGCTAGCATTAGAGCTTGATGCTGATGGGGTCCATATTGGACAAGACGATGAACGGGCAGATGTCGTACGAAAAAAAATAGGAAATAAAATTCTCGGCGTTTCAGCTCATAATTTGGCAGAAGCGAAACGCGCCATTGAGCAAGGCGCTGACTATCTTGGAGTCGGTCCTATTTTTCCAACCAGCACAAAAGAAGATGCAAAAGAGGCACAAGGAACGGCCGTTCTTCGTCTTATGCGTGAGCATGGCCTGTCGATACCGATCGTGGGCATTGGCGGAATTACCGCGAACAACGCAAAGAAGGTTATTGCCGCTGGAGCAGACGGGGTGTCTGTCATTAGCGCGATCAGTTTAGCTCCTTCTCCTAAAAAAAGTGCGGAATGGCTGGCAAGAGCGGTTTCTGAAGCACTGAACGAATAAGGATGTCGATCATTGGACTACTCCATATTCCGACAGAAGACTATCGCCTCAAGGAACATGACGGGCATCGCTTCATGAGTTAGAGAGAGAAATGTCGGTTGGCATTGGCTAAAGCAGTGGAATCACAAGAATCTATGTGCTATTCTATACTTGTAAGTGGTTCTTGGAAAAACTGAAGATAGGGGATTGTGACAAGGAACACCGTCCGTTACGTAAAAGCTTCAACGTTCCCTTGTCTGTGCACGGTTCGAAGCAACGAAAACCGAGCCCAGTCGAACGTGTGAAGCGGACGAATGTACAAGCTTTCTTGTCGTTTCCCATTGGAACAACGGGGAAGGTCTGCTAGCTGAAAAATCGAAGGATGTTTCCATGTTCGCAGGAATCTCCCACTTCGAAGCGAAAGTGGTAGTAATTCAAAGATGATATGATATAATGGAAAAGGAAAAGACGAAAATGAAGCGCATGGAGTGAATGATATGAACATAGGATTTGGCGAGATTGCCTTGATCGTATTTTTTGCCCTGTTACTTTTCGGCCCGAAAAAGCTGCCGGAGCTTGGACAAGCAGCTGGAAAAACGCTCCGCGAATTTAAAAATGCTACAAAAGGCATCATGGATGACGAAGAACAGAAAACGAAAAAGCACGACTGAAAAAACCGCTTGGCATAGCCGAGCGGTTTTTTAGTCTAATTCACATTCTTTGAGGGGAACGACCTTTGTCTTTTTCACGATTTTATAGCCAAGCCAAACCGCTAAAAACAATGGCAGTCCAATGTAGGAAACGAGAATGCCGTACCAATCGATTGACTTCCCCATAAAGGCCCCATAGTTCTGTCCCAAAATGACAATCGTGCAAAGCACTAGAGCGAACAAGGGTCCAAATGGAAACCATTTGGCTTTATAAGGAAGATCATTGAGATCGCGCCCTTGCGCGGCATATGCTTTGCGGAAACGGTAGTGACTGACCGCGATGCCTAGCCACGCAATGAATCCCGACATACCAGAGGCATTTAATAACCATACATAAACGGTGCCATCGCCAAAGAAAGAAGCCAAAAAAGCAAGCGTTCCTAGTGAAGCTGTGACTAGTAATGCATTAACAGGAACACCGCGGTGATTTAGCTTGGCCAGAAATTTTGGCGCTTTTCCTTCTTTTGCTAGATCCCAAAGCATTCGAGTAGATGCGTACATACCGGAATTTCCGGCTGATAAAACCGCTGTTAAAATGACGGCGTTCATAACGGATGCAGCCAACGCAATGCCAGCTTTATCAAAGACGAGAGTAAATGGGCTGACCGTAACGTCGCTATTCGCTAGATTTTCATTTGTATACGGAATAAGCAGCCCGATTGCTAAAATAGCCAGTATATAAAATAGCAAAATACGCCAAAATACTTGACGAATGGCGCGAGGAATGTTTCGTTTCGGATCCTCGCTTTCACCGGCTGCAACCCCAAGCAGCTCTGTTCCTTGGAAAGAAAATCCTGCGGCCATAAAAATGCCGAGAGTCGCCATGAACCCACCATGGAACGGAGCGTCGCCGATGGTGAAGTTTCTAAATCCAACCGCTTCACCACCCATAATACCTACAATCATGAAAAAGCTGACAATAAGAAAAATAATAACCGTTACTACTTTAATAAGGGAAAACCAATATTCGGCTTCACCAAATCCTTTTACAGATAAATAGTTAAGTAAAAACATAATCACTAAGCATAATGCGCTCCATAAAAGTGAAGGGCTATTCGGAAACCAAAATTTCATGATCATAGTCACAGCCGAGAGTTCTGCGGCAATTGTAATGGCCCAGTTATACCAGTAGTTCCATCCTAAAGCAAATCCGAGAGCAGGATCGACAAATTTCGTTGCATACGTACTAAACGTTCCGGTAACGGGCATATAAGCGGCCATTTCCGCAAGGCTGGTCATCAAAAAATATACCATCACTCCAATCGCGATATACGCTATGAGCGCTCCACCCGGTCCAGCGGTATGAATCGCTCCGCCGCTTGCTAAAAACAACCCAGTACCAATCGTTCCCCCAAGAGAAATCATTGTTAGATGCCTTGTTTTTAGCTTTCGTTGCAGCTGGTTAGGCGAAGCCGGTGTGGCGGCTTCCTGTTTTTGCATGACGCTTTCCATGTTTTCATCGCTCCTTTTTTTCATGTTGTCATGGAAAGGAGCCGGGCAATAAAAAAAGCCGCCGAAGGAGATTCGGCGGCAATGCAATCATTACCCGTATCAACCCTTCCGTGAAGATAGCGCCCCACGGTTGCTTTACGCAAACCGTGACAGTGCTGCCCCTATTCGGTGACAGCCCCAGTTCGCACATCCAGAGAAATGTGCCAACTTCGGCGGCTTTTCCCTTCGAGCGAAGTCTTCAATGTTCTCTGCATCTCGTTCGCTGTACTCATAAAAGCCGCAACCTCTACCTCATCGGGTGAATGAGGATGCTATTCATTTTGTTCCATGATGATTATAAAACAATTTTTGTACAAAAACAATATTTATTTATGCTTCAATCGCAAAAAAGCCAAACCCTTCTATGTTTACTATATACGTGGAATAGAGCGAGAGGCATGGAACGATAGAAATCCTGTTTCGTGAACTACTCACCACTTAGCTAAAGCTTGAAGTGGGAGCTTCTCAGTTCCACGACGAAAGCCGCCTTTCGTCTCCCTGAGCGTGACTTCGGGTCGTTCCAACCCTAGATGTCCGACAATTCGGAGTTCTTTTGTACCTTGGATATTTTACGCATGGAAGGATCAGCTTGGTTTTCGCATTTTATTTTCTCCATGCAACCTCCTATATCCAGTTATGAAAGAACGACATAGGTTTATTTTACCACAGGGTCAGACAATTGAACAGGCAAAAGCCTGTCCTTGTCCGAAGTCGATTCATCTCCCACTTTCATCAAGCTTCGCAAGATTTAGAAATGGGAGACTTCTCGACTGAAGAATGTTAAAACGACCAATGGTAAATAAGCAAAGAAAAAAGGATTCACGATATAAGTGAATCCTTTTTTCTTTATTATTCTGACATTTCTACAAGTTTTTTCGATAATAATAACAGAACAAAGCCAAGAACAATGGTAATGCCGCCAATTAAGCTGAAAATTTCTAGATAGCCTAATGACTCCGTAAAAGCTGCTAATTGACCTGCTAAAATATTCGCGATACCAGTTGCTGATAACCAAACTCCCATTAGCAGGGAAGCGAGACGAATCGGTGCGATGCGGCTTGTAAGTGATAGCCCAACCGGTGATAGGCAAAGCTCACCAAGCGTATGCAAAAAGTATGTTAAAACAATAAATAATGCATTTGCTTTTACCGTAATGTGTTGCTCGTCGCTTCCGGTTTGCAGCAGAGCAGGAACCAAAACAGCAAATCCGAGACCAAGCAAAATCATACCTAATCCCATCTTTGTCGGAGCTGATAAATCACCGCGTTTAGAGTTAGCCAATTTTACCCATAATGCAGATAAAACGGGTGTTAATAGAACGATAAATAATGGATTTAATGATTGAAACCAAGAGGTTGGCATGGTCCAGCTGCCGATGGATTTATCGACGAACTTATCGGTATACAATGTAAGCGAGCTTCCTGCTTGTTCGAAGCCAGCCCAGAAAAAGACAACAAAGCACATTAAAATTAAGATCACACGAATGCGCTGTTTTTCTTTTTTTGTTAACGGCTCTTTTGGCGCAGTTGAAGCTGTTTTCTGTTTGCCAATCGGCTTTTTGCCGATTTCTCCTAGATAACGATTTCCTAATAGATTAAAAAATACTTGACCAATTATCATACCGATGGATGCGGCAAGGAAACCATATTTAAATCCATACTGCACGACGCCATTGACAGTCGTTTTAAAATAATCTTCAGCTAAAAATCCACAGATCAGCGGAGCAAAAAAGGCGCCGATGTTAATTCCCATATAGAAAATGGTAAAGGCTGCATCGCGGCGCTTGTCATTTGGTCCGTACAATTCACCGACAAGCGTCGAAATATTAGGTTTAAAGAAACCGTTTCCGATAATTAATAGTAAAAGCCCCGTATATAACCCTATTTTTGTATTGACCGCAAACAGTATAAGATTGCCGACGGCCATAATAATTCCGCCGATGGTAATAGCTAAGCGACGACCTAAAAAGCGGTCAGAAAGGTATCCACCGATAATAGGGGTAAAATAAACAATCCCTGTAAAGAACCCATAAATACTTACGGCGATTCTTTGATCAAATCCTAAACCGCCACTAATGGTTGCTGTCGTTAAATAAAGAACTAGGATCGCCCGCATTCCATAGTAGCTAAAACGCTCCCAAATCTCGGTGAAGAATAAAAGATAAAGCCCGGGAGGATGTTTTTTGCTTTGTTCCTGTTGCATCGGTTGAACCTCAGGTAATGCTCCCATTTTTCTTCCTCCTAAATTGATGATCGTGCAAAGAACATTTTATTTTATAAAATATCTATAAGTCAATAAAATTATATAGAAATAGAAAAATATAAACTTTTAAACTTATCTTTATCGATTTAATAGTGTTATTAATCTAAATATTATATTATTTGTATAATGAATCTTTCCATCATACTCTATATACTAGCTATTTCGTTCAATGGAACAGGGCATTCATGGTGCTTGTTCAATTCATACTCGTTTGAGGAAGAAATGTTGACCCATTCCATTGGATGGCATCGCTTAAATGAAAAGATCGAAAGGTTCGTTCCATTTTCTCTATAGTTTCTCCATATAAACGGAATAATAGTTCTATTTTTAGGCGATCCATGCGCCTTGGAAAATGTTTTGTATGGTCTTGAAAGCTTAGGATTATGGATAAAAAAGTGAACAAATAGTGGTCAAGTTTTCTGAGATGCGCTACGATAAGATACGGAAGGAGGAGAAAGATTGAAGAAATACCTCATCGCGCTTTTGACTGCTTTTGCGGTTCTCGTGTTAACGGGATGCCAATCATCTTCAGAAAAAATTCCAGCTATTGTTCAACGGGTCATTGATGGGGATACGTTAAAAGTTGCAGTCGGAAGCAAAGAAGAAACCGTCCGTTTGTTGTTGGTTGACACACCTGAATCTGTACATCCGACCAAGCCCGTGCAGCCGTTTGGCGTGGAGTCAAGTCAATATGTGAAGCAATTACTGCCATCAGGGACAAAGGTGGAGCTGGAATTGGATGTGAGAGAGCGAGACAAATACGGCCGGCTGCTAGCCTATGTATGGATCGGAAACAAAATGCTTAATGAGCTGCTGCTGGAGCAGGGCTATGCTCGGGTGGCTTACGTATTTGAGCCTAATACGAAATATGTCGATGAATTCCGGAAAATTCAGGAGAAAGCCAGGGAGAAGCAACTGGGGATTTGGTCAATAGAAAATTATGCAACAGATCAAGGATTTAACGATCAAGCTTCTTCTTCATCATCGTGCTCTAAGCCAATGATTAAAGGCAATATTTCAAAAAGCGGAGAAAAAATTTATCATGTTCCTGGAAGTCCGCAATATAAGGTAACAAAGGCAGAAAGAATGTTTTGTACTGAGAAAGAGGCACAAGATGCAGGATTTCGCAAACCGCTACGCTAAATCCCTCTCTCCATATTAAGGGGAGAGGGATTTAGTTTGAACTGGGAAGGGAAATCATAAAGGAAGTAACATGCTGATTGGAAGAGCAGGTGATTTGGCCGCCATGATCTTCAATAATTTTTTTACATACATACAGGCCGATTCCTGTGCCAAGCTTTTTCGTTGTGAAAAATGGCTCAAAGATGGCGTGAATGGCTTCCGAAGGAATCATTGGACCGTTATTAGAAATCATGATGGCAATCTTTCCGTCCATCAAAGACACATCAATATTGATCCGCCGCGGCTTTTCCTTTTCTTTGACCGCCTCGATGGAATTGAGAAGAATATTCATGATGACCTGTTTGAGCTGATTCCTATAGACAAATACAGTCAATGTTGAATCGATATTGGTAGACACATCGACATCTTCATCCACAAAGCTTGGGTACAGAAAGGATAGGATCTCTTCGAAAAACTCGGAAAGAGATACAGTCTCCTTTTTCTCTTCAACCGCTTCTTTTCTTGAAGCATGAAGAAATTGAGAAATGCGAAATTTCAATTGTTGGAGCTCATGTTCAATAATATCCAAATATTTTAAGGTTGGATGTTCAAATTTTAGCAGCTGAATAAACCCGATAATAGCCGTCAATGGATTGCGAAATTCATGAACGAAACTCGAAGACATTTGGCCAAGCAATGTGAGCCGATCTTTATGAGACTGAGAAATAAACAAGTTTCTTTTTTTGAATTTCCGCATCTTTTAGTTCGGTGTATTTTGTAACCGCATAAAACGAAAAACGATCAAATAAAGCGTTAATATCGTCAATTAATGGTTGAAGCTCGTCAATTGGAAGACCAGACTGCAACGCATACCGGATTAATAGACTTCGGCCGAGGTTTGTATTATAGACAAATTCACCGATATTCACATTTGCTTCTGCTCTTTCTTTTGCGATTTTTTCCGCCAGTGCTTGAATGTGTTCTGACGGAAGGGGATGGCTGAGCATTTCTTTCACAAGTTGAAAGAAAGATAGCCCGTTATGCTCTACTTGATCAATATATTTATCATTATCGGCGATACGCACATGGTTTCGCCAATGCGTTAGAAAATCAGATACATGCTCTTCTAGAAACGCAATTAGTTTTTCTTTTGAAGACTCCAAATCCACTCACCTCATTTATCCGCTCGCCATCGCATGTTATTATTATAAAAGGAAATAGCTAAAATGATAAAGAGAAATATTGCTAAATTTGCAGTTTTTACAATGCTCTATTGCTGAATGATATCATACAAAATTTTTTCGTCATTTTTCACAAGTTTCTCACAATATTTGTTTATAATATGTCAAGTGTTTCGCCTGAAAAGGAGGAGAACAATGAGACTTGCCCTTGTGCTTGCCTTTATGTTTGTCAGCTTGTTAATGGGGTGCGAACGACAGGAAGAGTTTACGCCGATTCCTAAACGGATGAAAGTGTTGATTAGTATAAATATTAAGGATGGCAGTGTCACATTTTTCGATTTAAAACGTGAAAAAAAATACGCCCAATGGGAGCTTGGTCAGCCTATTCAAGGAGGAGTGCTGCTGAATAACGGGAGCACGCTGCTGTTATACGGACATGAGCTGGACCGGGCATATGAGTATAATTTGGCAACTGGGAAAATGGAGAAGGAATGGAAAATAGGCAAGGGGATTATTAGTGCACTTGTTTCCAATGATCAACAGCATCTATTATTAGCTGACCAAAATCAAAAGGCGATCCGCATTTTTCACATGAACGGCAAAGAAAATGGATCCATCAAAATAGGAAGCCAGCCCCTTACTCTACTGCAAAACAGCACAGGGACACGTGTGTATGCGATTGATTTCCAAGATGAAAAAGCCGCTGTGATCGATATGGAGAAACATCAAGTGACCCATACGTTTTCGGTTCCGAAATTTGCGCTCGGCGGTTTGCTTCGCGAGCGGGAGCAAGAGCTTTGGGTTGGCGGCCATGGAAGCGGAAGTTCGGTAGAAACCGTGATTCATATCTATTCATTACCTAGTGGAACACTCATGAAGACGATTCCTGCTCCAGAGATGCCTATTAGTTTTGCCGAGACAAATGAAGGAATTTTTGCATTAAGTCACGGCTCAAATACTGTGCGCAAATGGGATCATGCAGGAGAGGAAAAAGCGTCGATTACAGTAGGGGCGAATCCGTTTGTGATGATTGGCGAAAGCCATTACTTATATGTCGCAAGCTATGACAGCAATGAAGTGACGGTCATTGATGGCCGTACACTCCAAGTGGTTCAACGATTGACAACGGGAAAAGGTCCGTTTCAACTAATGATAAGAGAGGAAGGGTGAGAATGGAGACGAAGCAAACGATTCTGGTTGTTGATGATGAGGAGGATATGCGTTTTTTAGTATGTATGTATCTTGAAAACTCGGGATTTACCTGTTTGCAAGCACAAGATGGACGAGAGGCGCTGGCGCTTATCCAGAAACAAACCATCGACTTGATTTTGCTTGATATCATGATGCCGAATATGGACGGGTTTTCATTATGTGAGCATATTCGCGGCTATTCGAATGTGCCGATTATCTTTTTGACAGCAAAAGGAGATGAATGGGATAAAGTTCGTGGATTTAAGCTTGGCGGTGACGATTACATCGTAAAGCCATTTAGCCCCGGAGAGTTAATTGCGCGCATTGAGGCGATCATGAGACGCACATATCAAGCCAAAAAGCAAGATGACCTTTCTTTTGGAGGGCTTTTGATTGATGAAAAAGGACGGAAAGTGACGGTAAAAGGAGAAAATGTTATTTTAACATTAAAAGAATTTGACTTGCTTCTTTTTCTTGCTAAGCATCGCGGACAAGTATTTAGCAGGGAAGATTTGCTTATTCGGATATGGGGATATGATTATGCAGGAAACGCTCGAACGGTGGATACACACATTAAAACATTAAGGTTAAAGCTAAAGGAAAGTGGAGCATTCATTAAAACGGTGTGGGGGATTGGCTATAAATTTGAGGTGTGACAGATGCGGCGAAAATCCATGACTTTAGTACAAAAGATTTGGCTGGCTATGAGCCTTGTTGTGATTATTACTGTACTTTTTTCTTATTTTCTTTTAAATTATTTTTACCAAAATTTATATGTAAATAAAGTGGAACAAACATTGATTGAAGAAGGCAGAAATTTAGCAAGCGATTATCAAGGAGGACCAATAACTGAAGAATATCGGAAGCGGGTAGAATGGTATAAGGAAAAGACGACATCGGAAGTGCTGCTCGTCAGCAACCCGCGGGAATTAAGCGCTTGTTTGCCGTTTCAAGTCGATTACGATTCGTTGATTAGCGAAGCAGATCGGCAAAAGCTGCTTGAAGGAAAAGTAGTGACGAAAACAGGCTATGAAAAGCGATTTGGGCGCAAAATCATGGGTGTGATCGTGCCGCTATTGGACGAGCATCGCTTACAAGGAGTGTTTTATCTTTATATTCCGCTTGCGACCATTCAGGAAATGACCAAGGAGGCTGCGTCCATTTGGATTCCGCTTGCTATTTTATTTGTGGCGGCTTTGCTGCTGTTCGGAAAAAAAATGGCGGACCGCTTGGCTGGACCGCTCAAGGAGATGGAAAGAGTTGCTTACAGCATGTCGCAGGGGGATTATGAAGCAAGGATTCCGACTCAAGCGAATGACGAAATAGGAAGGCTCGCTCGGGCGTTTAATGTAATGGCCAAAGCCATTCACGAGGAGGATATGCGCAAGAGGGAATTCCTCGCCAATGTGTCGCACGAATTGCGAACGCCGCTCAGTTATGTCAAAGGATACAGTGAAGCCATTTTAGCAGGAATGGTGAAAACAAAAGAAGAAGAAACAAAATACATGAAGCTCATTCATCGAGAAGCAGGAAGAATGGAACGGCTTGTCCGCGACTTACTTGATTTAGCGCAATTGGAAGGAAAAAGCGTCCCACTGCAAAAGGTGCCGCTCGTATTTTCACAAGTTATTGAAGATACGTTAGCCAAATATGAGCCATTTTTGCATGAAAAGGAAATACAAGTTGTCGCAGATTTAAGTCCAGAAGTGATTGTTGAAGGGGATGGCGATCGCATGGAGCAAGTCATCCATAATTTGCTCGACAATGCGATCCGCTATACGCCAAAAGGAGGCACGATCACACTGCAGCTTTTTGAAGCGGAGGCTCATTCTTGCTGCTTTGTCATCCGTGATTCCGGAAAAGGCATTCCAAAGGAGAAGCTCCTGCTGTTGGGACAGCGTTTTTTCCGTGTCGATCAAGCGCGCACAAGAGCAGAAGGCGGCACGGGGCTTGGATTAGCGATTGTCAAACAGATCGTCCATCTTCATGGTGGCACGATAGCGTTTGCGAGCGAAGAGGGAAAAGGAACAGAGGTGTCCATTTATTTGCCAATGTGGGATGACCAGCAACATGAGGTCGAGTGAACGGAATACAGAATCATGAAAAACTCCAGCCACTCTCGGTGCGACAGATCCAATCGATTCACTCGGTTCTTGCGCTCTGTGATCTTATGAATGAGCAGTATCAGTAAAACTTACAAACCGGGATTCTAGAATAAAAGCTTGTTTGATCTTTCAGCTTCCCTCTTCCTCACATAAATGGCCAAGCGTTGAAAGAGGAAAGGTGAAGCAATATAATCGTTAAAGAAAAATGATAAACAAAGGTTGGCGATATTGATGAAGCGGTATCAGTCTATTTTAGATGTGATCGGCAATACACCAGTAGTCAAACTAAACCGAATTCCCGATCCGAAGGGAGCAGAGGTATATATCAAGCTTGAATCATTTAATCCGGGTGGAAGCGTGAAAGATCGGGCTGCATTTCAAATGATTCAGCGCGCGGAGGAAGAAGGGAAAATCGTGCCAGGAAAAAGTACGATTATTGAGCCGACCTCTGGAAATACAGGGATCGGACTAGCCATGGTATGCGCTGCGAAAGGTTATCGCTGCATGATTACCATGCCGGATAATGCCACAATGGAGCGTGTCAAGCTTTTAAAGGCGTACGGCGCTGAGGTGCATCTAACTCCTTCTTCGCTTCGCATGCAGGGGGCGATTGATGAAGCGCATCGTCTTGCGGCTGTTATTGAAGATAGTTTTATTCCAATGCAATTTGAAAATCCCGCTAATCCAGATGCCCATAGACAGAGCACGGCTTTAGAAATTTTAGCGGCCTTTGAAGGAAGGCTTGATGCTTTTGTGCTAACCGCTGGAACAGGAGGAACCGTGACGGGTACGGGCGAGGAGCTAAAAAAGCATCTTCCTCGTTTGCGGATTTATGTCGTAGAACCGTACGGCTCGCCTGTACTGTCTGGAGGAGAACCGGGGCCGCATAAAATCCCGGGAACTGGGCCTGGATTTGTTCCAAAGATATTAAATCGCGACATTTTTGATGAAATTTTATTAATTAAAGATGAAGATGCCCAAACGATGGCGCGCCGTTTAGCAGCAGAAGAAGGGATTTTGGTGGGGGCTTCAGCTGGCGCGGCTGCACATTATGCGATAGAAATAGCAAAGCGATTGCCGTCTGATGCCCGTGTTCTTTGCATGGCGCCCGATTCTGGAGAACGGTATTTATCATGGGATTTGTTCCATTTTTAGAAAGGCTCGCTGACTGGCGCGCCTTTTATAGCTATTTATTGTGACGTAACTTGGCAGCTCAACATTAGCATTGATATGGAAGCGACGCATCATCAAAATAGATACATTCCATTTTCTAATTTCTATATGCACAACAAGCTCTCGTTTGGTTATGGATGAGATCGGTGAATGGCAGGAGAGATAAAGAGGAAGCTGCTCTTCCTTCCTTTGGATTGTTTGGTATTTTGCTCGCTACAAAACTGTTTCAAAGCAAACCGTTTGCATGGATGAAAGTGAATAAAATAGCTGCTAAAATAAACGCACGACATTTTCGTGCTTTTTTTATTGAAAACGAACCTCTATTCTCTAAAATAGAAATAGGTAGGTGAGAAACATGCTGAACCAGCGCAAAACGTTGCAACAAGTCATTGAAGACTGGAAAGAGAATGAATGCGTTGCCTATTGGCATACCATTCCGGAAAAAGAAGCACAAAGCACACCGTTTCCTGAATCGCTTCATCCTGCTTTGCGGCATGCTTTAGAGAAACGAGGCATTTCATCGTTATATATCCATCAAAAAAAAGCATATGAAGCGGTAGAAGCCGGACGAAATATCGTGGCTGTTACACCGACGGCGTCAGGAAAAACATTGTGTTATAACTTGCCTGTGCTGCAGAAGATATTGCAGCAAAAGGAAGCAAGAGCGCTTTATGTATTCCCGACGAAGGCGCTGGCTCAAGATCAAAAAAGCGCCTTAAATGAGCTTATTGGGGAAATGGAAACAACAATTTATTGTGATACGTATGATGGAGATACATCGCCAACCATTCGGCAAAGGGTGAGAAAAGCGGGCCATATTGTCATAACAAATCCCGATATGTTGCATTCAGGAATTTTGCCGCATCATACGAAATGGGTGTCATTGTTTGAGAATTTGCAATTTGTTGTGATTGACGAGCTTCACACATATCGGGGAGTATTTGGTAGCCATGTTGCCAACGTCATCCGTCGTTTAAAACGAATTTGTGAATTTTATGGAAGTCATCCGCGTTTTATTTGCACATCGGCCACGATTGCGAACCCAAAAGAGCATGCAGAAGTGCTAACAGGGGAAGCGATGGAGCTCATTGATCAAAATGGAGCGCCGTCGGGAAGAAAGCATTTTGTCTTTTATAATCCTCCGGTTGTCAACCGAGCATTAAACATTCGCAGAAGTGCTACATTGGAAGCGAAAGCGATCGCGAGCGAACTGTTAAAGCATCGCATTCAAACCATCGTATTTGCAAAAAGTCGTGTTCGTGTCGAAATTTTGCTTACTTATTTGCAACAGCTCATCAAGCACGAATTGGGGAGCAAAGCTATTCGTGCTTATCGGGGAGGCTATTTGCCGAATGAGCGCAGAGAGATTGAACGAGGGTTGCGAAACGGAGAAATTTATGGAGTAGTCAGTACGAACGCGCTTGAGTTAGGAGTGGACATCGGCCAGCTGCAGGCATGCGTGCTAACAGGATATCCTGGTACGATTGCAAGCACTTGGCAGCAGGCGGGGCGGGCTGGTCGACGTCAAGAGGAAGCAATGGTAGTCATGGTGGCCAGCTCCAGCCCGCTCGATCAGTATATTATTCAACATCCTGCATATGTATTGGAGAGGAGTCCGGAAAGCGCACGCTTAAATCCGAATAATCTTGTGATTCTCGTCGATCACGTGAAATGTGCGGCTTTTGAATTGCCTTTTCGCCAAGGGGAAACATTTGCTGGTGTCGAGATCGAGGAAATTCTTGAATATTTGGCAGACGAGCGAGTGCTTTATCGAAGAGGAAATAAATGGTATTGGATGAGTGACTCGTTTCCAGCTCATGGCATCAGTTTGCGTTCCGCCTCTCAGGAAAATGTGGTCATTATCGATGTGTCAAATAGAGGAGACCATCGGGTAATCGGAGAAATGGACCGCTTTAGTGCGATGACATTGCTTCATGAGGAAGCGATCTATTTGCATCAAGGGGTTCAGTATCAGGTGGAGAAGCTGGATTGGGAAGAGAAAAAAGCGTATGTTCGCGAAGTAGATGTCGACTATTTTACTGATGCGAATGTAGCAGTCGAATTGAAAGTGCTTGAGGAGGATCGGAAGAGGGAAGCGGACTTATCAATCATCGGATTTGGCGATGTGATGGTGCTCGCGAAAGCGACGATTTTTAAAAAAATCAAACTAGAAACACACGAGAATATCGGCTCAGGACCGATTTATTTGCCGGAGGCGGAGCTACACACGAACGCCGCATGGATCAGCATCAAGCGGGAAGCGCTGCCGCATTGGAACGATGAACGCATGGAGCAAGGGTTGCTTGGAATCACCCATGTTCTCCAGTATGTGGCTTCTTTGTTTTTGATGTGCGACCGCGCCGACTTGCATGTCGTACCGCAAGTAAAATCGCTCCATAATGAACAACCGACCATTTTCGTTTATGATCGGTATCCGGGAGGAATTGGACTAAGTGATGCGTTGTATCATGAGATGGAGCAGGTGCTTAGGGAAGCCAAACAAATGATTGAGCGCTGTCCATGTGAATCTGGTTGCCCGTCCTGCATTGGGACTCATATATCATCCGAACGAGCGAAACGCGATGCGCTTAAGCTTTTGGCCATCCTTAACGAAGAAAAGGAGGAGGAGCATGTCGATTAAAGAAAAGCTGGCAAAATTAAAAGGAACGAGTATCGCCGCGGCTTCGCCAGCTTGCAGAGATGATGAAACAGAGACGGACGTGCCTTATTTGGCACAATGGCGTACCATGAATGCTGAGCCGTTTTTTTTCGATGGAGAGTATTGCTTGATTCGCGAAGTCACTTATTCACTCGATCAACAGCATGGAATCTATCGGCTTGGCGAATTGCATGAGATCCATGAAAAATGGCAGCAGGCTTTATTCTCTCATCCGCTTTCTAGCAAAGGCCATGATATAAGCGATTTATTTTTTTTTGATACGGAAACGACAGGACTTGGAAGCGGAACAGGAAATACAATTTTTTTGCTTGGACATGCACGTGTATATGCTGATCGCATTGTGGTGCGTCAGCATTTTTTGCCACATCCGGGGGCGGAAGTAGCCCTTTATCAAAGCTTTTTATCAGAGGTAGACTATACAACGCTTGTGACCTATAACGGAAAAGCCTTTGATTGGCCGGTGTTAAAGACGCGTCATACCCTCCTCCGTGACACCGTACCGAAATTGCCGGCATTTGGGCATTTCGATTTATACCATGCTTCACGAAGAATATGGAAGCATCGGTTGGAATCTGTCAAGCTAGCCCATGTAGAGAAAGAAATTCTTGGGGTGGAGCGAACAGAGGATATTCCCGGGTTTTTAGCACCTATGATGTATTTTGAATTTCTCTCATCAAAGCAACCAGACGGAATGACCGGGGTGCTGAAGCATAATGAAATGGATGTGCTGTCTCTTATTGTTCTATACATCCATTTATCGAAGCAAATTTTGCAAGCGTACGATATCGAACATGTGACAGAAAAGTTAGAGATGGGCCGATGGTTTGATTCTGTTGGCGAAGCTGGGGAAGCGAGAAAAATATATGAGCAAGTAGCCGAAAAGGAAGGGAAGGAATCCGCAAGAGCGAAATGGCAGCTTTCGCTTATTTATAAAAAAGAAAAGCAGTATGAAAAGGCCGTCAAACTTTGGAGAGAGCTGTTGCAGGCTGATTTTGATCCGCGGAGCATCAAAGCTGCAGTGGAGCTGGCCAAACTATATGAACATGTTTATAAAAAGCCAGAAGAGGCTTATGAATATGTGCAAACAGCTTATCACATGTGGAAAAAGATCGCTCGTACCCATCGCTTCAGCGAGCCTTCCGACGAGCTGCTCAAGCGATTGAAGAGGCTTGAACGGAAAATCAGGAAATGATGATTTCCCCGGAAAGCGCAAAAAACGACAGAACATACAGAAAATTTATTTTTTATTGCGAATATTGTAGAAAAATCGCAAAGGGTGTACAATTATGTGTTGTGAATAGTGCGAAAAAACAAGTAGTAATGGGGAGACGAGCCTTGAAAAGGATGTATAAAAAAATTTTGTATTTATTTTTTGTCGTGGTTGGCTTAACGGTCGTTGTATTTACCAATTTAACATGATATAACGGAGAAAATGGGTATCTATACTAGTACGTGTCCGCTCCTTTCATCATAGGCTAGTATTGTAAAACAGCTTATGATAAATCAAAAGGAGAGATGTATTTATGCATTGCAGACCAAATGTAACGGCGCCAATTGTTCATCCGCCAAAATGTTGTGTACAGCATCACTTCCAAGCAACCATTGTACCACATATTCACCCGTCTCATACGACGCATGTCAATCATCATCTTTACCAGCATCAACACTATTTCCCGCACACGGAGTCGGCGGTAAATGAGACGGCAAATCAACAATTCTTTTGCGGTGGAGGCCCTGCGCCAATGCCACTTGGACCAGGACCAGTAGGACCGATGCCTTGGGGTTTCTAAGCCGCAAAGAAACAGGAACTGAAAAATTCAGTTCCTGTTTTATTTCTCCGAAAAGGAGGGAGAAAAAAGTGCTCAAGGTCCTTGCATTAAGCGGATACAAGCCGCATGAGCTTCATATTTTTTCCCATCATCACCCAGCTGTTGCTTATATCAAAAAAGTGATTAAAAAGCGTCTAACGGAGCTGGCGGATGAAGGGCTGGAATGGGTCATGATTAGCGGACAGCTTGGCGTCGAATTATGGGCAGCAGAAGCGGTATATGAATTGCAGGAATCCTATCCGCATCTGCGTTTAGCCGTCATTGCTCCATTTTTAAATCAAGAAGAACGATGGAAGGAAGAAAACCGCGAGTATTACGAATCGATTGTTTCACAAGCGGACTTTTTTGACTGTGTAACTAAACGCCCTTACGAAAGTCCTATGCAATTTCGCTTAAAAAACGAATTTATTGTTGCTAAAAGTGAGGGGCTGCTGCTTGTTTATGACGAAGAGCAAGAAGGAACGCCAAAGTTTTTACTAAACGTCGCCAAAAGAAGAAAAAACTATCCTATTTTTTTTATTTCATTTTCTGATTTACAGGCTATCATAGAAGAAGAACAAATGAATCAATGGTAAATTGACAATCGATCGACTTTCTGAAAAAATAAAGAAAAGAAAAGCGGAATGTGGAATTAAGGGGGCGAATTTTTATGTTAGCAGGTCGCGTGAAACTGACAGCGAAGGATATTCTAGAAAAAGAATTTAAAGTAAGCATGCGGGGCTATAATCAAGATGAGGTAGATCAGTTTTTAGATGCGATTATTAAGGATTATGAAGCGTTTCATCAAGAAATTGAGGAGCTTCAGCAAGAAAACCTACGTTTAAAGCATCAAATAGAGCAGCTGCAAAAACGGCCAGCTACTCCTGTTGGCACGACCAATTTTGATATTTTACAGCGGTTGTCAAATTTAGAAAAGCACGTATTTGGCAACAAATTATATGAATAGGTTACATAAAACACAAAATTTCCATTGAAGTGAAGGAAAAAATGGACTATACTACATTATGCAGATATTGCGCCATTGATAATGTTCGGGTAATCGCTGCGGCAGTTTTGCCGTAGAGGAAAGTCCATGCTCGCACGGTGCTGAGATGCCCGTAGTGTTCGTGCCTAGCGAATCCATAAGCTAGGGCAGTCTGGCTTCGGCTGGGCTGACGGCGGGGAAAGAGCCTAAGTCAAGTTCTGATATGGCTCGATTACCCTGAAAGTGCCACAGTGACGTAGCTCTAAGGGAAACCTTAGAGGTGGAACGCGGTAAACCCCTCGAGCGAGAAACCCAAATGATGGTAGGGGCATCTTCCCGAAGGAAATGAACGGAGGGAAGGACAGATGGCATGTTCCATCTGTAGATAGATGATTACCGCCGGAGTACGAGGCGAAAAGCCGTTTGCAGTACGAAGGAACAAAACATGGCTTACAGAGCATTATTAATGGCTAAACATGGTGGCAAAAGCTCTCCTGCATATAGGAGGGCTTTTCTTGCTTCTGTCGAACGGTACTGTGTATCGTTAAATATCCTTAATGCTTTTGAAGCCCCTGGGTAGGAGAGCTGCCAAAAAGCATTGGGATTTTAGAGCCGATCATTGCTTTGTTTTTTACGGTGCATACGTAAAATATCTCTTCGGCTGAGTCGAGCCATCTTTTCCATGTATTTATACAGTATAAGGACAACAGATTCTGATGGCACAAGTACATAAAATATTTATCATTTTTGAACGTTCAAACACATATTCCATCATTCTAAAATGATACAATGAAATTAAAGCGGTTGAAGCTAGAGAAAATCATATGCAGTCGGTCTTTTTCTTTTGTTTCGTTTCACGCATATGAGAGTACAGAGAGATTACCCTTTTCTACCTGCAATCATTCATATCGTGGCGATGTATGTTTTTTTTCATGCCAATCTGCACATAAGTCAAAGGCAAGTCATCGACTTGCCTTTGTTACGCACCCGTTCTCCTAGAAGCGCTCCTGAGCTTATGTGGTAAGTGAAGCGAAGAGTGTTGTGAATGACCAGACAAGACGTTCTTTTACTGACTATAAAGGGGGGATGTTGGTCATGCTGAAACAAAATATACTTTCTAAAATTGCCAAAAACGTCATTAACCATATTCATGAGGGGCTTATTATCACCGATGAAAAAGGAAATATTCTGTTTGTCAATCCGGCTTTTGAAATGGTCACAGGATACGTCGCAGAAGAAGTGATTGGAGAAAACCCAAACATTTTGCAATCGGGAGTACACAACAAAGAATTTTATGAAAGCATGTGGAATGAGATTATTCATCACGGTTTTTGGGAAGGGGAAATTTGGAATAAACGAAAGAACGGAGAGCTATTTGTTGAGTGGCTGAAAATCCATTCCATTAAAGACAGCGAAGGAGCGATTACAAATTATGTTGCTATTTTCTCCGATATTACGGAGCGGAAAAAAAATATTGAGCAGCTAAAAAAGATGGCACATTATGATATTTTGACAGGTGTGCCCAATCGTTATTTATTAACGAAACGGATCGAAAGCTTAATTCAAACGTCTAGGAAATATAATCAGCAATTTGCTGTTTTGTTTTTAGACTTGGACCGATTTAAGTACGTCAATGATATGCTGGGCCATCTGGCGGGAGATTTGCTGCTGAAAAAGGTGGCTCAGAGATTGAAAGGGATTTTGCAAAGAAAGGATACGATCGCCAGAATCGGCGGAGACGAGTTTATTATAGTTCTCCCTAACTTGAGGCATATTAGAGAAGCGATTCAAATAGCAGAAGCCATCCATGAAGCCTTGAAGGCTGCTTTTCGCTTAAATGGCCATGAAGCTTATATTTCAGTGAGCATCGGAATCAGCTTTTACCCGCACGACGGGGAGGACATCGAAACATTGATTCGCAATGCAGACCGGGCGATGTATCAGGCAAAAGTAAGCGGCCGAAATCATTTTGAAGTGTATCATAGTGAATCACATGATCAGGACCAGCAAGGCTTTTTTCTTGAAAATCTGCTCCGAAAAGCAGTCATACACAAAGAATTTGAATTGCATTATCAGCCGCAAATTCACATTGAAACAAAACAAATTTATGGTGTGGAGGCCTTGCTCAGATGGAAGCGTCCGGATATCGGCTTTGTATCTCCGAGCCAGTTTATTCCGATTGCCGAAGAATCGGGGATGATCATCCCCATTAGCGAGTGGGTGCTTTTGCAAGCCTGTGAAGATTTAAAAAGGCTGAGTTTAACCTATCCGCATTTAAAAATGTCCGTTAATATTTCAGCTATTCATTTTCAGCAAGCCGATTTTGTGAAAAAGCTTGAACAAATGATCGAACAGTCGAACGTAAATCCAAGGTTTTTAGAATTAGAGCTGACAGAAAGTACGATTATGCCTCGTGCGGAAAAATCCATTGAACAGCTAGTGAAGCTGAAGCAGCTCGGTCTGAAAATTGCGGTCGATGATTTTGGCACCGGTTTTTCTTCTCTAAGCTATTTGCGCCGTTTTCCTATCGATATTTTAAAAATTGATCAAAGCTTTATTAAAAGCTTGTTGTCTTCCTATGATGACGCATCCATTGTTACAGCGATTATTAAAATGGGACAAAATTTACGGCTTTCGATTATTGCCGAGGGAGTAGAAACGGAAAAGCAGTTTAAGTTTTTGCGGCAGCAAGGATGTGATTACGCACAAGGGTATTATATATCGAAGCCTCTGCCGTTCGCGGAACTGCAAGAATTTTTAAAGGAATGGACAGCGATTATAGGAGGGAATACAGATGGATAAACTGACGATTATTGCGACTGCAGCCATGGGAATTGAATCAATTGTAGCAGAAGAAGTGCGGCGCCTTGGCTATGAATGCACGGTTGAGAACGGCAAAATTACATTTGCTGCCGATGAATTGGCTATTTGCCGCTCCAATTTATGGCTGCGAACAGCGGATCGAATCAAATTAAAAATGGGTGAATTTCGAGCAACAACCTTTGAAGAATTGTTTGAGCAAACGAAAGCGCTCCCGTGGGCAGATTATATCCCTGTTCATGCGGAGTTCCCGGTCATCGGAAAATCAGTGAAGTCCCAATTGTTCAGCGTTTCTGATTGTCAAGCTATTGTAAAAAAAGCCGTTGTTGAAAGTTTAAAGCAGCATTATCGGGTATCGTGGTTTGAAGAGACGGGACCGCTCTATCGCATTGAAGTGGCGCTGCATAAAGATATCGCTACCTTAACGATTGATACAAGCGGAGCCGGTCTTCACAAACGCGGCTATCGCGTTGCTCAAGGGGAAGCGCCATTAAAGGAAACATTGGCGGCCGCGCTCATTCAATTAACAAATTGGACACCAGATCGTCCATTCGTCGATCCTTTTTGCGGATCGGGAACCATTCCCATTGAAGCGGCACTGATCGGGCAAAACATTGCTCCTGGGTTTAATCGCGACTTTGTGTCGGAACAATGGGACTGGATTGGCGAGCGCCATTGGGAGCGGGCGCGTGAAGAGGCAGAGGATTTGGCGAAATATGATCAGCCGCTTGATATTTCCGGATTCGATATTGATCACCGCATGGTTCAAGTAGCCAAAGATAACGCGCTAGAAGCGGGATTAGGCGATATCATTGCATTTAAGCAGATGCAAGTAAAGGATTTTACAACTAACAAACTATACGGAGTGATCCTCGGCAATCCGCCATACGGCGAGCGGCTTGGCGAGCGGAAGCAGGTAGAGGAAATGTATAAAGAAATGGGACAAACCTTCGCTAAGCTTGATACATGGTCCATCTATATGTTAACTGCGCACAAACAATTTGAAACATATTATGGGAAACCGGCAACCAAGCGCCGCAAGCTTTTCAATGGCTTTATTGAAACACAATATTATCAATATTGGGGGCCACGTCCTCCAAAAGAGCGATGAGTGAAGGAGCAAGTGAAAAGTTTTTACCTCGCAGACGAACAACCAATATTCCATTTTTATTGTTGCACCGCATCTCTTTTATTTTAAACGAGGTGCGGTTGTTTTTTGTCGATTATTGATGTTTTATGTGATGAAGGGTTTTTCGAGAAATCAGATATTTACTGAATCGATTCGCTGCAAAGTAAAAATTTATATATAAGATTAGGCGTATGGACGATCCAATGAGCAGCCCTGAATCCCTCATTTTTTTGCTGAAGTCAGCAAACAGAAAAGCGGACGTTAAGCCATATTACTCTGTTTTTATTAATGAATCATCAACACTAGTGATATAACGATAAAAACAAATACTTCCTTTCTCCTTTTTGTTGAAACATCATGACGAATAGGTAAAGAAATATAGCATGATTTGTTTCTTTTGGGCATATAAATAATATCGGCACCTATTGTGCACAAAAATGCATCATTCTTCCATTCGCAAGGAAATGGCTGGTTCAACGGCTTGCATATTTCTGGATATTTTGGAGATAAAGGAAGACAAGACTCTTGATTGCGCGTTTATTCGCTTGAAATAAACGTTTATATCTGCTTTGATGCGAGTCTTGCAGAAATAACAAAATGGATGAAGGAGAGAATGAAATGGCTTTATTATGTAAGGATTTGTTAAAAATTTCTCAAGCGCTCGACAAAACCTATGCTCTGTTAGAGAAGCATCAGGAGGAAACAACAGGGCTTGAAAGCATTGAAATAGCCAAACACGAATGGAAACAAGCATTTACATATGCAATGTCTGATGTGTTTCGTGCGTAATGGCGGCCAGTGTTCCGACTCTTACATTGACATCCTCCGACAGATAAGGGATAATAATTGATTGTTACTCTTATTATGTTGGAGGGGGTCGAAGGATGAGCCGCGAGCGCTATCCTTTTTCGTTAGAAAAAAACGAGAACTTTTTTGATAAATTAAATGAATGGATCGGCGATGTATTTTATGATATTTTGCCGGACGCTGGCTTTGAATTGCGCGATGAGCAAGTTTATATGGCGTTTCAGCTGGAAAGAGCGTTTAAAGAAAAGAAAGTGATGTTTGCTGAAGCAGGGGTGGGAACAGGAAAAACGATCGTTTATTTGCTTTATGCGATCTGTTATGCGCGTTATACCGGGAAACCAGCGATCATTGCTTGTGCCGATGAAACGCTCATTGAGCAGTTAGTGAAAAAAGAGGGGGATATCGCCAAAATTTCCCATGTGCTCGACTTGCATATTGATGTGCGTCTTGCTAAATCACAAGATCAGTATTTATGTTTAAATAAGCTTGATCGAGTGTTAATGACGGAAGATGATGTCGAGCTTTACGAGCAAATTTTTGATGATCTTCCTGATTTTGTACATGATTACAAAGCGCTGCAGTCGTTCTATCATTACGGAGACCGCAAAGAATATGCACATTTAAGCGACGAGCAATGGCGAAAAATTGCCTGGGATTCATTTCAAGATTGCTTTGCCTGTGATAAGCGGCATCGCTGTGGACAAACATTGTCGCGTGAGCATTATCGGAAAGCAGCTGATTTAATTGTTTGTTCACACGATTTTTATATGGAGCACGTATGGACATATGAGGCACGCAAACGGGAGGGACAGCTTCCGCTTTTGCCTGAGGCGTGCTGTGTGGTCTTTGACGAAGGGCATTTATTGGAATTTGCCGCTCAAAAGGCCTTAACATATCGAATGAAGGAAACAACATTAGAAACACTATTGACTCGCTTATTAGAAAACGACATTCGTGAGGAGCTCGCTTATCTTATTGAAGAAGCACTGCAACTGAATGCTCGCTTTTTTGCTGAGCTGACGGCTTGCGCGGTAGAAATTGCAGGTTCGAATCGCCAAGAAATTTCTTTCTCTGACCAGTTGATGAAACGAGGCAAACAACTGCTTGCAGCGATTGAGAAGATCGGCAATGAACTTGTTTTTGAAAGTGAAACATTTACCATCGATCACTATCAATTAAATATTGTTGATGAATATTTAGATCAGATTAGCCATTCACTTCACTTATTGATCCATAATCGTGATGCGATTACGTGGCTGGAAGTACTGAACGAAGGAAAAACACTAGTCATCATGCCGCGGACGGTGCAGGAAGTATTGCAGGAGAAAGTGTTTAGCAAAAATATTCCTTTTATCTTCTCATCTGCTACGCTGTCGAATCACCAATCGTTTGAGTATATCGCGATGAGCTTAGGAATTAAGGATTATTTATCTTTTAGCGTGGAATCACCGTTTAATTACGATGAGCAGATGACGATTTATATGCCGTTTTTTGCAAATGATGAAACGTTATTTGAACAAAAATATCGCTATGCGCTGCAAAAAATTCGCGAAACAAATGGACGGGCTTTACTTTTGTTCCCTTCACGGCAAGAGCTGCAAAGATTTAAGAAAAAGGCCGTACATGAGGACGGGCTTTCCTTTTTATTTGAAGGAGACCAAGAAATAAGTGAGCTTGTAGCGACTTTCCAAAGACAAGAAGAAACGATTTTATGCTCTGAACATTTATGGGAAGGATTAGATATTCCGGGACCGTCGTTGGCAAACGTCATCATCTGGTCGCTTCCATATCCGCCAAACGACCCTGTGTTTCAAGCGAAACGGAAGGCATACGAAAATCCATTTTGGGAAGTCGATGTTCCGTATATGTTATTGCGGTTGCGCCAAGGAATAGGGCGACTGATCCGCACACATGAGGATCAAGGAATCGTGTCCATTTTTGTAACGAATGAGGAAAGCGAGAAAGTAATTGAAGCAGTTAAAAGAGTGCTGCCGACGAATGTAAGGGAAGAATAATTTCTTCCCTTTTTTTCGTGGCATGGTTATTTTCATAAAGAAAGAGGAAAAGGAAGATGAAGAGGGAATTATAATAATTTGGGCGAACCAAGAAAGGGGGATAAAGATGCTGAAGGAAATGGAGCAGCAATTTTTGCGCTATATAAAAAAAATGATGAGCTACAATGAAGCGATCCAACTAATGTATTGGGACATGCGGACTGGCGCTCCGAAAAAAGGCTTAGAGCAGCGTGCAGAAGTAGTCGGCATTCTATCTCAAGAAATGTTTAAAATGTCGATATCAGAGGAAATGGCCGCTTATATCGCCAAGCTTTCACCAAGCCATGTGCAAACGGAGCTATCTGCAGTGGTGCAATGTGCCTTAGCGGAATGCAGAAAAGAATATGAACGAAATAAAAAAATTCCGGTTGAGGAATATAAGGAATATGTTGTGTTGCAGTCGAAAGCGGAAAGCGTTTGGGAAGAAGCGAAAGAAAAATCCGATTTTGCGATGTTTCGTCCTTATTTAGAAAGATTAGTGGAGTTTAATCAAAAATTTATCGAATATTGGGGCTATCAAGGACATCCGTACAATACGTTGCTTGATTTGTATGAACCGGGCATAACGGTTGAACTGCTCGACCAAGTATTTGCCAAACTGCGAGAGCGTATGGTTCCGCTTGTTCAAGCAGTGGCCGCTGCCGAGCATAAACCCGATACCTCATTTTTATTTCAGAAATTTCCGAAGGAGAAACAGCGCGCTTTTAGCCTCGAATTGTTGCGCGAGCTTGGCTACGATTTTTCCGCCGGCCGTTTAGACGAGACGGTTCATCCGTTTGCGATTGGGTTAAATCCAGGAGATGTCCGGATTACCACTCGATACGATGAGCACGATTTTCGCACGGCTCTATTTGGTACGATTCATGAGTGCGGCCATGCGATATATGAGCAAAATATTGCTAAAGAGCTGGTCGGTACGCCCCTATGTACAGGAACGTCAATGGGAATTCATGAGTCGCAGTCGCTGTTTTACGAAAATTTCATCGGCCGTCATTATTCATATTGGAAGCGCCATTATCCGCTTCTCCAGAAATACGCGCCAGAGCAATTTGCCAGCATCACATTAGATGAGTTTTATCGGGCGGTGAATGAAGCGAAGCCATCTCTTATTCGCATTGAAGCGGATGAGCTCACCTATTCTTTACATATTATGATTCGCTATGAAATCGAGAAAGAACTGTTCAATGGAAGCGTTGCTGTGGACGACTTGCCAGAGCTTTGGAACGATAAATACGAGGAATATCTAGGCATTCGACCGGATTCCGATGCGTCTGGCATATTGCAGGATGTGCATTGGTCAGGAGGCAGCTTTGGCTACTTTCCTTCTTATGCGCTTGGCTATATGTATGCCGCCCAATTCAAGCATGCGATGCTGAAGGATCTGCCTCATTTTGACGATTTGCTGGAAAAGGGAGACATGCTCCCGATCCGCAGCTGGCTGACAGAAAAAGTCCATTGCTTCGGAAAAACGAAAAAGCCGCTTGACATTTTGCAAGAAGCGACAGGTGAAGAGCTAAATGTGGATTATTTAATTCAATACCTAGAAGATAAATATCGAGCGATTTATCAGCTATAAACCTATTGGAACCACCTTTTGCCCGCTTGGATAGGCGGAGAAAAGGTGGCTTTTTATACCATCACCGCAGGCTGAAGCCGTTGATTTATTCAGAATGAGAGAGACGAAGTAAAGCACAAGAGGAGGCAGAGCAAAGAACGTGGTTGTTTCTGTGTCGGACAGCAGTAGCATTCAAGTATTTAATAGCCAAACAGCTAAATGAGGATATCAAAATGAGCCGTGCTTCCATCGGGAATTGCTGGGACTAACAGGCTGCATGGGAAAAGAGATTGTAATTTATGGTTAGAATTAGACACAGTTATTGAAAGAAATAAAAAATATAGTTCAGTGATGACAATAAGGTATATAAGGGAATTAGCTGTGGTGATTTTAGGACGAGGAAATATTAAAAAAGAAATATAGGTTTTCATAATCCTCATTTTTTGTTGGCAAAAAGAGTGCAAGACAAAACCTTTTCTAGAAAAATGAATGTACGTTTTCAGCATGATGATAACGAGAACAGTTTATTTAGATTTTCTGTGTTGCTATATTCTGGGGGCTCTGCTAAATGTTATATAAAGAAATTAATAATCAATTGAGCCTCCCTCTCATAGTTTGGCAGTGACCACTCGATTTGATAAAGATTTTGCTTTTTCGATAAGAAAAAAATAATAGAGTGAGTTAGTATTAAACTCTAGGTACTAAGGTTAGACTTGCACTCTTATGTCAGGCTTCTTCTGACAAATGACGATTGGTAATTTGTGAAAGCTTTAGAAAGAGTAAATAATTGATTACAGCCGTCCCCCATGTACATGTAAATCCGTATTGCATAACTACTCGCAAAAAACGCACCTTTAGTTCTTATGAGATATGGATTGAATGAAAGAGTATGATTGAGAAAAAGAGCGTGTAGATACGTTTTCGTTTTAATTCCTGTATTATCAACTGCTTCAGTTTTTCATTAAAAAATCATATGTCTTTTTTATTCTCTCCAACTTGAACGAAAGCACTAAGCTATTCTTAAATAAGGTCTGGCTTTTTATTCAGCTTCTCTGGAATGGCCGGCCAGATTAGGAATAGGAGGAAAAGGGATCATCGGACTGAATTTTGTCGAAATGTCTCGTATTTTGTCTGTCGAAAAATCTTGCCACTCCCTTTTCTCCTCGCTACAATGTTTTTGAACCATGGGCAGATAAAGGGGGAATACGATGAAACCACGCAAAAGGATGAAACAACTTAGAAAATGGTTCATTTGGAGTCTGGCTTTTTTGTTAATTTTGACTAGCCTCCCAGTGGAGGGGTGGGCGGAAGC
>NZ_NASY01000057.1:0-61439 GCF_002075365.1 Anoxybacillus sp. UARK-01
CTATTGAACAATAACAATAACACCTCAAAAGAATGTTTAGTAACAATAATAAGTTGGAAAATTCTAAATTTTTTGTCTTAATTCCAAAAATAATCTCACTCTTTTTTCATTTTTCAACTTTACAAAAAATATTGAATAGTATACAATGTTTCACGTGTACTTCTGCAAAATTCTACAGAAAACGACAAGGGGAGACAAACAATGAGTTTATTCAGAAAGAAATCGATTGATGTCCTTCTGAAAGAAGCAGGAGGGAAAGGGGCGTCCTTAAAAAAATCTTTAAGCGCCTTCGATTTAACGATGCTTGGAGTCGGAGCCATCATCGGCACAGGGATTTTCGTATTGACTGGGGTTGCAGCTGCTGAACACGCGGGTCCTGCACTTGTCATTTCCTTTATTCTTTCGGGTCTTGCTTGCGTATTTGCAGCTCTTTGTTATGCAGAGTTCGCCTCAACTGTTCCTGTATCGGGAAGTGCGTACACTTACAGTTATGCGGCCTTTGGTGAGTTGATTGCTTGGATTTTAGGTTGGGATCTCATTTTGGAATATGGGGTCGCTTCTTCAGCAGTAGCAGCTGGTTGGTCAGGGTATTTCCAAGGATTGCTTGCCGGTTTTGGAATTGAACTTCCGAAAGCGCTAACAAGCGCATACGATCCAGCAAAAGGGACCTTTATTGATTTGCCAGCGATTTTGATTGTTCTTTTAATTGTATTATTGCTCACACGCGGTGTGAAAGAGTCTGCTCGCTTTAATGCTGTTATGGTTATCATTAAAGTTGCCGTTGTTCTTTTATTCCTTGCTGTGGGTGCATGGTATGTTAAGCCAGATAACTGGACTCCATTTATGCCATATGGATTTTCAGGCGTAGCGACGGGTGCGGCAACTGTATTCTTTGCTTACATCGGTTTTGATGCGGTTTCAACAGCGGCGGAGGAAGTAAGAAATCCGCAGCGCGATATGCCGATCGGAATTATTGCTTCATTGCTAATATGTACGGCTTTATACATCGTTGTGTCACTCGTATTAACAGGTATTGTTCCTTATGACCAATTGAACGTGAAAAACCCAGTTGCCTTTGCGTTAAATTACATTCATCAAGATTGGGTAGCCGGTTTCATCTCACTTGGAGCGATTACTGGTATTACCACAGTATTGCTCGTTATGATGTATGGACAAACACGTTTGTTCTATGCGATTAGCCGTGACGGTTTGTTACCAAAAGTATTTTCACGTGTTAGCCAACAAAAACAAGTACCATATGTGAATACATGGTTGACAGGATTAATCGTTGCTTTCTTTGCAGGAGTAGTACCTTTAAATAAATTAGCAGAGCTAACAAACATCGGAACGCTTTTTGCTTTCATTACCGTTTCAATCGGAGTGCTCGTATTGCGTAGAACACAGCCTGATTTAAAACGTGCGTTTAAAACTCCATTAGTTCCTTGGATTCCGTTGTTGGCTGTTGCTTTCTGCGGATATTTAGTGCTTCAGCTTCCAGCCACTACATGGATTGGTTTTGGATCGTGGTTAATCATCGGTCTTGTTATTTATTTTGCATATGGCCGCAGACATAGCACATTGAACGGACCAGCTGAGGCAAATGAAAAAGTAAGCTAATGTTATGATGTTGGAAAGACCTTTGCTAAAAAACGCAAAGGTCTTTTTTTGAGCAAAGGTGCATTCCTTTTCTGTTTTTTGCTATAATGGACATACTATGAATGAAGCGGGGTGAAAACAGATGCTTAGTGAAGAGCTTTTGCAAGGGTTAAATGAGCAGATGAACTTTGAGTTCTTTTCTGCACATGCTTATATGGCGATGGCAGCATACTGTTCGTCAGAAAGCTTGGATGGATTTGCTCACTTCTTTCTTGTTCAAGCCGAGGAAGAGCGGTTCCATGCCATGAAATTTTACAACTTTATTAATGCGTTAGGCTTACGTGCAACGATAACAGGATTCGATTCGCCAAATAATGAGTTTGCCTCTGTGTTGGATTGCTTTGAAAAGGCGCTTGCTCATGAAAAAGAAGTGACGAAACGAATTTACCGCTTGTCGGATATCGCGTGGGATGAACGGGAGCATGCGACCATTAACTTTTTAAAATGGTTTATTGATGAGCAAGTGGAAGAAGAATCGATGTTTGATACGATGATTCAAAAACTTGTTCGCATTCAAAACGACGACAATGCCATGTTTATGCTCGATAGTGAGTTAGCGAAGCGGACATTTACCCCAGAACAACAGTAAACCAAAAGAGGCGATAGACAAAGTCAAAATGGACTTTGTCTATCGCCATTTTAAGCACCTATTTTTTGATTTTTTCATTTCAAAATGAAAACGTTTGGTTGTCAAGGACTGCAGCCAAGCGAAGATACGAATCGGAGCGAAAGCCGTTCGTGGGCGGACGGGCGAGGTCGGTGACGGGAAGTGTGTCTGAACAGACTGAGAGGCTATTCAAAAGGAATAGCCTCTTCATTTATAATCAGCCATTTTTATTCAGTTGGTTGGAAAGATCCAGCAAGTTGGCTTTGAGCCTGTGCTATTAAACGTTTTGTAATTTCTCCGCCGACAGAACCGTTTGCGCGAGATGCTGTGTCTGAGCCAAGCTGTACGCCAAATTCCTGAGCGATTTCATATTTTATCTGATCAAGTGCTTGTTCAATTCCAGGTACGAGTAGTTTGTTGCTGTTTCGAGCCATCTTTTTCTCCTCCTAATGTGATAAATGGTCTTGCAATGTTAGTATGTGGCGTGAGAAATAATTTATAATGGCAATTACAGAGGCAGCGGCAATTTTTTGGCAATGAGCCATTGTTCAATGACTCGGTTGATGCTTTGTATGTTCGTTTGAGCATTACGCCAATGGTGATACAAAGATGATGAGTCAAGGAGAGGAAGCAAAATTCAGATATTTTGTTTGCTTCGTTTATTTTTTTATTGCAATCCGTTAGAAGTTAAGATAAAATGCAATCAGAAAGCAATCCGAAACGTTTTGGAGGAAGAATGGTGACGACGATTAAAGATATTGCCAAAGCGGCCGGGGTTTCGATTACGACTGTCTCAAGAGCCCTGAACGGCTACTCTGACGTAAATGAAAAGACACGACAAAAAATTATTGAAATTGCTAAACAGCTCAACTACAGTCCGAATACGCTTGCCCGGGGTCTCGTGATGAATAAATCCAAAACGATTGGTTTGCTCGTTTCAGGATTGACGCGCGAAAGCGCAAAGGACAACTTTACATTTGAAATTTTATCAGGTGTCAATCAATACGTAAGCGAAGTAGATTATGATATGGTTTTATTCAGCACGACATCGACGAAGCAGCGCGAAAAAACGTATACGCAGCTTTGCCGCGAGCGGCGTGTAGACGGAGCGATTTTGCAAGGAATCCGCATTGATGATCCGTATTTGCAGGAAGTCGTAGAGAGCGACATTCCTTGCGTGCTTATTGATATTCCGATCGAATCGGAGACGGTTGGATATGTGACAACCGATAATGTTCTTGGGGCAAAAAAAGCCGTTCGCCATTTGCTTGCGCTCGGTCATCGCGACATTGCGATGATTAATGGCTATGAATACGCATTTGTTAGCGAACAAAGGCTGAGAGGATTTTGTGAAGCGTTGCTGGAAGCAGAAGTGCCTTTTCGCGAGCAGCTAGTGGCGGATGGAGCCTTCAAGGAAGAAAAAGCGGAGCAGGAAGCGTTGCGGCTATTGACTGGCTATCCGGAAATTACAGCGTTTTTTTGTGCAAGTGACTTAATGGCGCTGGGAGCCATGAAGGCGATTAAAAAACTTGGAAAGCGCATTCCTGAAGATGTAGCGGTAGTAGGATATGATGATATTATTTTGGCGTCCTATACGACCCCGCCGTTATCGACGGTGGCTCAAAATCAATTTGCGATGGGATATGAAGCAGCTAAGCTGTTGATTGAGATGCTGGAGGGAAAAGCAACCTCCCATATTAAAGTGTTAGAGACAGAATTAAAAGTACGCGAATCGACTTTTAAAAACCACGAGTAGGAGTGGTTTTTAAAAGGTGAAAATTGAAAACGTTTTGGAATAGGTTGCTTTTTTTTAGTTGATGATCCGAAACGTTTTGGAAACGAAAATCAAAACGTTTCGGATTTGGCGTATGGATCTCCAAAACGCTTTCAAGCAAGAGGAGGCATCAGTGAATGGAATATCGAGTGATTAAAGAGAATGAGCTATTTCTGTTAACGGATCAAAAAGGGAATATCCCAGAAAATCATCCGTACGGTCTAGGATTGTACATAAAAGATACTCGTTTTTTGAGCAAATGGGATTTGCGAATCAATGGCGAAGAGCCTGTGCTGCTTTCGTCCGATGCAGCGGAAAACTATGCAGCGACGATTCTGCTCACAAATCCGCATATGGAGAAAGGTGGAGAATTGATTTTATGGCGCGAGTCGATCGAAATAGAAAGGAAACGATTTATTTATGAAAATGTTCTTTATGAAGTCGTGAAATTAAAAAATTACTATCCAAAGCCAGTGACCTTCGATTTGAACATCCAGGTTGATGTTGATTTTGCTGACATGTTTCTAGTGCGCGGATTCCAAACAGGAAAAGTGGGGACACGTACAGGCCAAACAGTCGGAGAACGCTCGCTTATGTTCCACTATAAGGGGGAAGACGAGCTTACACGAACCACCAAAATTAGTTGGGATCGTCAAGAAAAGGCCGCTTTTGAGCATGGAGAAATCGCATTTCGTTTTTCTCTCCAGCCTGCGGCTGAAGAAACCGTAACATTTATTGTGCAGCCGCAAATCGGTCAAGAAGCGGCCAACGAGGTCCTTCATCCAGATGAGGCGCTGCGGCGCTTAAAGTGGTCTTATCAACAATGGCAGGAAAAAATTACAGAAATAGAGACCGATTACGAACCGCTGCAACGTCTTGTTCATCGTGGTATTAACGATGTGCGGGTGTTGTTGACCGATTTAGGATACGGACCGTTTCCGGTGGCAGGATTGCCTTGGTTCGGGGTTCCTTTTGGACGCGATAGTTTAATTGCGGCGCTACAGTTGCTTGCTTTTAATCCGGAAATTGCCAAAGGCACTCTTTTGACTATGGCTCATTATCAAGGAACAAAGCTTGATCCATGGCGTGATGAACAACCGGGAAAAATTATGCATGAGATTCGGTTTGGCGAGTTGGCCAACACCAATCAAATTCCGTTTACGCCGTATTATGGAACGATTGATGCCACCCCGTTATTTCTTGTGTTATTAACAGAATATGTGAAATGGACGGGAGATTTGGCCATTGTTGACCAATTAAAAGAAAATGTTGATGCTGCCCTCGCTTGGATCGATCAATACGGCGATCGCGATGGCGACTTGTTTGTTGAATATCATCAAGAATCAAGCAAAGGAATTGCCAACCAGGGATGGAAAGACTCCGGTGACTCTATTGTGCATCGCAACGGCGAATACGCAAAATCTCCTATTGCTCTCGCAGAAGTACAAGGATATGTTTATCAAGCGAAAAAAGGGCTTGCTGATATTTTTGAAAAATTGAATGAGGGAGAACGTGCCGAAAAACTTCGCCAACAGGCGAAGGCATTAAAAGACCAATTTGACGAGCAGTTTTGGATGGAGGATGTCGAGTTTTATGCTATTGCGTTAGATGAGCAGAAACGGCAGGTTGGCACCATTACTTCGAATCCGGGACACGTTTTGTTTGCCGATATGCTTAATCAAGATCGGGCAGACGCCGTCGTCCGCATGCTCCTGTCTCCGAAAATGTTTTCTGGTTACGGAATTCGCACAATGGGGAAAGGAGAAACGGGATATAATCCGATGAGCTACCATGATGGAAGCATCTGGCCTCATGATAACAGTATCATTTTACTCGGATTGAGCAAATTGGGGCGGCGAGACGCAGCAACATTGATTATGAGCGGACTCATTGAGGCGGCTGAACATTTTGAATATGATCGTTTGCCGGAATTGTTTTGCGGTTATGACAAGTCATTTGGCAAGCCTGTGAAATACCCCGTGGCTTGTTCGCCGCAAGCTTGGGCGGCAGGAACTCCGCTTGTCTTTATTCAAGCATTGCTTGGCTTGTTTCCAAATAGCTTAACAAAAGAAATTCGACTATCACCAACTTTGCTGGATTCGATGAATTTTTTAAAAATAAGCAATATGGCGATTGGCGATGGACAACTGTCCTTAACGGTTGTGCGGGAGCAAGGAAAAATGAACGTTCACGTTCATGAAAATACAACCGGCTACGATCTTGTTTTTGTTTCTACATAAGGAAGAGTCTTCTCTTCCTTGTATATATGATCATTTTATTTAAGAAAGGGGTTTTTAAACATGAAGGGGAAAAAATTAGCCACCATTGCGATGACTTCATTATTAGTTGGAAGCGCTTTATCAGGATGCAGCAGCGGCAATGAAAAGGCCGGAAGCGGCAAAGAAAGCACAAACAACAATGGGAAAGTGGAAGTAACGCTTGCTGGATGGGGAGGAAATCCGACAGAGCAAAAGCTGCTTCAGCAGACGCTAGATGAATTTGAAAAAACCCATCCAAATATTAAGGTGAAATATGAAGTGATTTCAGATCAATATATGGATGTGATTAAAACACGTCTTGTGGGTGGAGAAGGGCCGGATGTTTTTTATCTTGATGCTTTTGAAGCCCCTGCTTTAATTGAAACGGGAGTGCTAGAGCCACTTGATTCTTATGTAACCAATGATTTTGATATAAACGATTTTGAAAAGCCGTTGCTTGATGCGTTCAAAGGAAAGGATGGAAAAATTTATGGGTTTCCAAAAGGATATTCAACACTCGCCTTATTTTATAACAAAAAAATGCTAGATGAAGCTGGTGTGGAAGTACCACAAACATGGGATGAATTAAGGGAAGCTGCGAAAAAATTAACAAAGGGGAAGGACGTATATGGATTTGGAGTGATGCCGGAATTAGCTCGCCTTTACTACCTCGCAGAATCAAAAGGCGGAAAGGTAGTCACTGATAATAAAGCAAGCTTTGCCGATTCAAAAGTAGTGGAAGCGCTTCAACCAATTGTGGATATGCATCTTAAAGACCGGTCGACAGCAGAGCCTAAAGAAGTGGGAGCGAGTTCAGGCAGTGAAATGTTTGGACAAGGAAAAGCAGCAATGGTGATTGAAGGAAACTGGGCTATCCCATTTTTAGATGAAACCTTCCCGAACTTAGAGTACGGAACAGCTGAAGTGCCAACATTGGATGGAAAGAAAGCGACGATGGCATATACAGTAGCCTATGTTATGAACAAAGACGCGAAGAATAAAGAAGCAGCATGGGAATTACTTTCCTTTTTAACCGGAAAAGAAGGAATGAAAATATGGACAAGTAAAGGATTAGAGCTTCCATCACGCAAATCTGTCGCTGCTGAGCTTGGATTTGACAAAGATCCATTGCGCGCGCCAATAGTGGCAGGAGCTTCTTATGCAACCGTATGGCAAAACGGGACGAACCTGCCAATTATTATGAACAACTTTAATAACCAATTTGTCAGTGCATTTTTAGGCGACCGCTCTTTGAAAGAGGCTTTAAAAGAAGCTCAAGAAACCGCTAATAAAGAAATTAAAGGAAACGAATAAAGGAGGTAGCTGATAGAAGAACTTTCTTCTATCAGCTACCTGCGTTATATAAGATCGTGATAAAAAGAATAGCGTTTAGGGGAAAAGTCAACGGAATTTCCTTCATTTAAGGAGAGGAATGAATATGAGAAAAAAAGCGTGGCGAGAAGCGGGCGCCGCCTATGCCCTGCTTTCACCAACACTGTTTGTACTGCTGTTATTTATTATCGGCCCGATTTTGTTTATCGTTTTTCTCTCATTCCATAAAGTGCAGTTGCTTGGTGCCACTTCCTTTGAATTTGTCGGGATTGACAACTTTAAAAGAATGGGTGGGGATTTGCGTGCGAAAATTGCCCTATGGAATACCATTAAGTACGTCATCATTGTAGTGCCTTGTCAAACCGTGCTTGCTCTTATATTAGCAGCTACGTTAAACGCAGGGTTAAAAGGACAAAAGTGGTTTCGCATTATTTATTTTTTGCCGACACTAACTTCTTCGGCGGTTTTAACGCTCATTTTTATGTGGATGTATAATCAAAACGGCTTAATTAATCATGTGTTGGCAGCGATCGGGCTTCCAACCTACAATTGGCTTGGAGATCCGAAAGTGGCACTGAGCGCCATTATGGCGATGAATATTTGGTCGACCGCTCCGTATTTTATGGTCATTTATTTGGCAGCGCTGCAAGATATTCCTGATTCGCTTTATGAAGCAGCTGAGTTGGATGGAGCTAACGCTTTGCAAAAATTTTGGTATGTGACGGTGCCCTATTTGCGTCCGGTGACCTCGTTTGTCGTTATTATGGGACTTATTGGCACGTTTCAATTGTTCGATCAATCCTATATTTTTTCAGCGGGTTCAGGAGGTCCAGATAATTCGACACTCACCATTGTGCTTCTCATTTATCAATATGCGTTTAAAACATTAGGGACGATGGGATATGCTGCAGCGCTCGCCTTTATTTTAGCGCTCATTATTTTGATGGCGACATGGTTGCAGCGAAAATTTTCAAAAGAGGAGTCTCTTTACTAAAGGAGATGGGTGCGATGAAGAAAAAAATCGGGATAGCCAAAGGATTGTTATACATTATTCTTGTGCTTTATGCTGTAGCGACGATGCTTCCGTTTTTATGGGCGCTTTCTTCTTCGTTTAAAACACTTGAGGAAATTGTAAGTGGAACGGTTTCTTTTATTCCTAAACAGTTTACGCTTGAGAATTACCGGCAAATTTTTGTTGAACAGGAAATGTTTCCGCGATGGCTGCTTAACAGCGTGATTGTTGCGGCAGCCGTTACCGTTTTGAATTTGTTGTTTAATTCAATGGCGGGCTATGCGCTCGCGCGGTTGCGATTTCCGGGCAAAAAGCCTCTTTTTGTGATTATTTTAGCCGTATTAATGATTCCTGCACAGGTGACGCTGATTCCCAATTACCTTATCTTAAAGTGGTTTGGATGGCTCAACTCGTATCAAGGGATGATCGTACCGACGATGATGAATGCTACCTTTATTTTTATGATGCGCCAGTTTTTTATTAATTTCCCAAAAGAATTGGAAGAAGCGGCGGCATTGGACGGCCTTAGCCGGATTGGAACCTTTTTTCGGATCGTGCTTCCGTTAGCGAGGCCCGCTTTAGCGGCACAAGCCATTTTTGTGTTTATGGGGTCATGGAATGATTTTATGCGTCCGCTTATTATTCTTTCTGATCCAGCAATGTTTACCTTGCCGCTTGGCTTAAACAGCTTTAAAGGACAGTATATTAGCTATTGGAACTATATTATGTCAGCATCCATGGTGTTCACCTTGCCCGTGCTTCTCATTTATATCTTTTTTAATCGTTATTTCATCAAAGGAATATCATTCACAGGTGGAAAATAGCGCACACCATTGATTTTCCATTATTTTACTTAAAAAACAGAATGATATCGCTAAACTTCAACAGAAAAGCGAGGAATATTGGATAATTAACCCGCCTGAGCGCATAGATTGAAATGCTGATCTTAAGAAAGAAGAAATGTCATCGATGACGTGTATAGAAAGCTTCACAGATGTTCCATTCTATACATGTATCGAAAAATCTTCTTTAATAAGATCAGCTTTTTTGTTTTGAAAAAATTTACAGAATGTCATGATAATTGAAGGAGATGCTAAACGTGTATGAATCCATTTAGCGCGTAAAGGGGGAATAAAGGACGTACGAATGATGAAAGCTTTGAGAAAATCAACTTCTTCCTTTACTATAGCTTCACCATAGATGCCGTTTAGCATTGGTATGTATCTGGTGTTTTTCCGGCTATTGAATGATGAACTAACGAATCGCTGTACAGATCTATGAGTGGGGGCAGCCTTGTTTGGCTTTTTGTCATGCCTAGAACGGGGAAGGATCAACAGGATCGCCTTAGGGGCATCTATATCCATCATTAAGCTGGTACATTTCCTAAAAGGCAGGCTATAGAAAGAAATGCTTCTCATTGTTATTGTCCGCTGTTTTTATAACAGAACTACGAGGTTTTGCCACACAATAAGGATATTCACCATGAGAAAAGAAGTGGATAATCTTTGCTCCATCATGCTGAAAAGAGGTGGAGAGGATGACGGGAGTGCCTAAGTTTATATACAGCATTTCCAATCATCGAACTCGAACGAATAAAAATGCAAAAAACGCGTTCATATGAGCTAATCATTTATATATTAACGTAAGGTAGGAATGTTATATGGAATGGATAGAGCAGTTGTCTCAACAAGATAAAAATGTGAAAAGAGAAGGAGAAGAGTCAAAAGGAAAAAAACTGGCTATTATATCCTTGTCATCGATTCCCTTAGTCATGACATTAGGGAATTCGATGTTAATTCCTGTTTTGCCGACTATGGAGCGAGAATTGGCGATTTCATCCTTTCAATCAAGCATGATTATTACCGTGTACTCCATCGTGGCTATTATTTTAATACCGATTGCTGGATATTTAAGCGATCGTATTGGACGGAAGAAAGTCATCATTCCAAGTTTAATTTTAGCGGCGATTGGTGGCCTTGTTTCCGGGTGGGCCGCCTGGAAAATGGATCATTCGTATATGTTTATTTTAATCGGTCGAATGCTTCAAGGTGCAGGGGCAGCTGGAGCAGCTCCGATCGTTTTGCCCCTTGTTGGCGATCTGTATAAAAATGAAAGCGAAATGAGCAGCTGTTTAGGGACGATTGAGACAGCGAATACATTTGGGAAAGTATTGAGCCCGATATTAGGTGCTTTTCTTGCTGGGTTTAGTTGGTTTTTCCCTTTTTTTTCATTTCCGATTTTTTGTGCGATTTCTATTGCGCTTATGCTATTTTTTATTAAAACTCCGCGCAAGTCTCAAGAACCTATGCCGTTCAAACAATTTTTACATGAGATGAAAGGAATTTTTCAGAGGGAAGGGCGTTGGCTTTATGCCATTTTTATGATCGGCGGAATTTTAATGTTTGCTTTATTTGGCGTCTTATTCTTTTTATCGAGTATGCTTGAGAGCCGTCATCATATGGACGGGGTAAAAAAAGGATTTGCGCTTGCTTTGCCGCTTGGGGCGCTTTGCATCGCTTCATTTCTTACCGGAAAGAAAATTGAAAAGAACAAACTATTGATGAAGTGGCTTACCTTTGCTGGGGTATCGCTCCTAGCCATCGCTACATTTTTATTAAGTTTTTTTGAAAATATTTGGCTTCAATTGACCATTTTCTTTTTAAGCGGCATTGGGATTGGTGTTGCCTTACCTTGTCTAGATGCGCTCATTACCGAAGGAATTGAGAAAAAAGAACGAGGAACCATCACTTCGATTTATAGCTCGATGCGCTTTATCGGCGTGGCTTCAGGCCCGCCAGTCGTTGCCCTATTAATGAAGAAATCAACGGATATGATGTTTTACGTATTAGCTGGTTTATGCGTGCTGGCCAGTGTGGTGATTGTGGCAGGAATAAAACCATCAAAGAAAGGAGAAAACGCATGATGCAAGCGGTTACTTATCAAGGCATTAAAAACGTACAAGTGAAAAATGTACCTGATCCGTCTATTGTCAAGGATGATGATATGATCGTACGAATTACAAGCACGGCTATTTGCGGCTCTGATCTGCATCTTATCCATGGAATGATTCCGAATATGGCGCATGATTTTGTCATCGGTCATGAACCGATGGGCATTGTAGAGGAAGTCGGTCCAGGAGTAACGAAGGTAAAAAAAGGGGATCGAGTCATTGTGCCATTTACGATTGCCTGCGGCCAATGCTGGTATTGCCGTCATGGATTAGAAAGCCAATGCGATACATCGAATCAACATGGAGATGCTGGCGCTTATTTTGGCTATTCTGAAACGTTCGGCGGTTACGCAGGGGGACAAGCGGAATATTTGCGCGTTCCATTCGCTAATTTTACCTCTTTTGTTGTCCCGCAAGATTGTGAACTTGAGGATGAAAAGCTGTTATTTTTATCCGATATTATTCCTACAGCCTTTTGGGGTGTTGATGAAGCCGGAGTAAAGGACGGGGATACGGTAGTTGTTCTCGGCTGCGGCCCTGTCGGACTGTTGACGCAAAAATTTGCTTGGCTAAAAGGAGCCAAACGAGTGATTGCGGTTGATTACATCGGCTATCGATTGGAGCATGCACGAAATGTGAATCGGGTGGAGACCATTAATTTTACTGAATATGAAAATGTGGGAGAATATATAAGAGAAATCACAGGCGGCGGAGCGGATATCGTGATTGACTGTGTCGGTTTAGATGGCAAAAAGACGGCGCTTGAGATGGTTGAATCTGCATTAAAGCTGCAAGGGGGAGCGATGGGAGCCATTGTCATTGCTACACAAGCGGTTCGCAAAGGCGGCACCATTCAGCTAGTAGGGGTCTATGGCTCGCGCTATAATCAGTTTCCGCTTGGGGATTTATTTGCCCGCAATGTTACTTTAAAGATGGGACAAGCACCTGTGATTCACTATCTTCCGACTTTATATCAGTGGATTGTGGAAGAAAAATTCGACCCTACCGACATTATTACCCACCGCTTGCCTTTAAAGGATGCGGCGCACGCGTATGAAATTTTTGATGAAAAGAAGGATGGCTGCATTAAAGTCGTACTCAAACCATGATGACTAAAATAAAAAAGGATCTCCAAGCAATAGAGGAGATCCTTTTTACATGATCCACCGACAAGTCTCCGACCTCTTAACGGAGTGGAGGTGGGTGTTGGCAAGCACTTTTCTTGGTTCGCATTCGGCTTCGTTCCTTGCCTCATAAGGGAAAATGGCAATGAATTCACGATCTTTAAAATGGGAGTAGACAAAGTCTATTTTAACTTTGTCTACCACTTAGAAAGATCTCCAATCAATGATAAGGAGCTCCTACTTAATTAAAGAAAAGGTCAATCTTGTCCATAGCTTGTGTCAATGCTTGGATGCATGAACGGAACGGATTGCGGCCGCTTTTTTGCTTCCAGTAGCTCGCGGTTTTCCGGTGTATTCCAACCGATATCATTGGTTGGATGCACCCATTCCTCTCCGGACATGACGCTTGGATCCACTTCATCGCTCCATTGATTCAATGGAGAATGAGGGGAATTGTATTTGCTGTCGCCGATAATGACTCCATATTGATTCACAAATGGCGGTTTCATTTGAATGCCTGTTCCTTTAAAAGAAGGGGCATGAATTTGATGAGGAAGCGTTTCATCTAAAATGGGTGATTCTAATTTGCTGTCTTTGTCCATATTTTTCACCTCTATTATAGTTTGAACCCGTCGCAAAATATTATGAATAAAACAAACAGCTTTTACGAAAAGTAAAGAAAAAAAGGGGATGTGTCATGAACAATACTGCCTTTCCAGTAGCCCATTTGCGGGACGATTCATTGAAGAAATTACAGCAGCTTGAAAAATCGCTGCGGGAGGAAACAGGAGAAGAGATTGTCCTTATTGCATACAAGCATAAGAAAAAATAATGGAGGCCTAAGGATGAAACGAAAAGTCAAGGAAAATGCAGCCAAAAACAATAACAAAACCCCAACGGAAAGCTTGCCCGAATCGGAAGGTATTGCGCAATACGCAAGCGATGAACCGATGATTCGCGGGGCTAACCGCAATTCGAAAAAAGGAATGCAAGGCGAATGAACAAGAAAAACCAAGAACATAGCCGTATGGACAATCGCAATCAAGAGGAGTTTGCCTTTGAAACAGGAGATTTCAATGCACAGCAAATACTGGCGCTAATGGCAGAAATGAAGAAGTCGAAAAAGAAAAAGTAGGGAAAGTTCCCTACTTTTTTAATGTCGATGAAAATAATGACAATGGAGCGGAGAAAATCCTCGTTTGCAGCTGAATTGGGTCAAAATAAGCAATCATCACGGTCGGAGTGTAATGGATTTCTTTTGTTTCCAAGTAATGTCCAATATCGATTGAAACCAATTCCATAATCGTATGCTTAAATAAATCTTTTTCGTCTAAATGGAGAGACATAAAAGCTTCTCCTAAAATGGACGGCTGTTCAAGAAGAGGGCGATAAAGAGCAGCGCGCCGTTCTTTGTCTGTTTTTTCCTCCCACCAAGGCTTCCGCGGCTTATGCTTCTGGTTGCGCAAATAATCATACTTCATCAATGCTTCAACCACCGAAAGATCTTCACAGGCTTTTTCCTGCAAAAATTGATGAAGACGACGGAATAAATCTTCGAGCTGATGGCCGATGCGTCCCCAGCCTTGTTCATCCCAATAGGTCCCAAACTCTTGAAAGAAATCAAAAGGTGTAGAAAACGTATGGGTGACTAAGTATTCGATTGTTTCATCCATCCGATGGGCATTCCAATATTTTTCTAATACATCTTCTACTTGCTTGATGCGGATGATTTCAGCAAATGACAAAACATGATTTTTTAATACTTCATATGGTGCGTGATCCATAAATACATATCCGTATTCAGCAGCGCGCAGGCGCAATCCGGTGCCGCGCAGCATTTTTAAAAATCCTAACTGCAGCTCTTCTGGACGAAGCGCAAACACATCATTAAATGTATTTCGGAAGGAGGTGTAATCTTCCTCAGGCAATCCAGCGATTAAATCGAGATGCTGGGCAATTTTTCCTCCCTCTTTTACCATCGTTACTGTGCGAGTGAGCTTGGCGAAATTTTGTTTTCTCATCACGAGCTTATTTACTTCGTCATTGGTTGACTGAACGCCGATTTCAAATCGAAAAAGACCCGGCGGCGCATGTTGATTTAAAAACTCAATGACTTCTGGGCGCATAATGTCAGCTGTAATTTCAAATTGAAACACGGTTCCGGGAACATGCTCCTCAATAAGAAATTGAAACATGTCCATCGCATAGCTGCGGCTTATATTAAAGGTCCGATCGACAAATTTAATCGTGCGCGCCCCATGCTTCATTAAATAGCGAATATCTTCTTTCACTTTTTCCTTGTCAAAATAGCGAACACCTACTTCAATGGACGATAAACAAAACTGACAGCTGAATGGACAGCCTCTGCTTGTCTCAATATAAGTAATGCGCTTGGATAAATGCGGAATGTCCTCCGGAAAACGGAAAGGAGAAGGCATTTCCGCTAAACGGATTTTGTTTCGTTGAGGATTGATGACGATTCGTCCTTCTTGACGAAAGGCGAGTCCGTGTACCTGATTAAAATTGCGCTCTCCATTCATTTGCGCCAGAAATTGTTTAAACGTTTCTTCCCCTTCCCCGATGACGATAAAATCAAATTCGGGAACGGTTTCGAGCCACTCGCGGACATCATACGATACTTCAGGTCCGCCGACGACAATCGTAATGGTAGGATCAATTTTTTTCAGCATTTTCACGACTTTAATGGTTTCTTCAATATTCCAAATATAACAGCTAAAACCGATAATATCCGGTTTTTTTCGATAAAGATCTGTCACAATATTCATCGCCGGATCTTTAATGGTATATTCCGCAAGCTGGATGGTAAACTCTGGTTCAGCATATGCTTTTAAGTAGCGAATCGCTAAATTTGTATGGATATACTTAGCATTTAATGTCGCACAGATGATATTCATAGGCAAAAACTCCTTTATTCACAACATTCTAAGCAATGCTTACAGCTTAGCCTATCGCGACTGTTCATTAATCAATAAGAATTTCAATAGATCAGCGTTTAAGTCTCAAAACAACACTCTAATATACCACAGTTTTGTCAAAAGATAAATGAAAAAAACAAAAGCAGCATATATTGGTGATAAAAGAAAAAAGCAAATATCAGCGCAACTTGACAGTTAAAAACAAAATATCCCTTTTATTGAATATTAATAGGAATTTTTTCGAAAACAATGGAAGGAGTACCCTTTTTTATAGCGAATATAATTGAATATTATGCCGTTATGGGAGAAGGAGAGGTGCTAATGGTGAATAACAGCCTTTCTCATCGGGAAGAAGAAGATTTAATGATTAACGTCAGGTCGTTAGAAGAAGAAAATAGACGCCTGAGAGAACAGCTATGCGGATATTCCATTATTTTTGAAAGATCACTAGATGCGATCGTGATTTTTAATAAAAACGGTGAGTTTGTAGAGGTGAATGAGGCAGCGTGTCAGCTGTTTGAAATGGACAAGGGAGAACTGGTGGGGAAATCGTTTACCTTGTTTCTTGATTTGGTTCCCCCAGACATTTTAGCATTTCAGCAATCCATGTTACATAAGTTTGGCTCCTTTAGCGATGAATTGCTGATTAAGCTAGCGAACGGGAAGATCAAGCACATTGAATTTTCGATGAAAAAAGATGCATTCAACCACTTTGATTTAGCCATTATGCGTGATATTTCGGCGCGAAAAGCGCTGGAACGAGAACGAATCATCAACGAGTTTTTATTTAAGGATGTATTTAATCGCGCAGTAGACAGCATTATCATTTTCGATGAATTCGGGCGGTTTATTGATGTAAACCCCGCTTTTTGCATGAGCTTAAATTTAGAAAAAGCCAAGCTGCTGAATTTGTCCTTCCAGCAATTCGTTGCACCAGAATGCAAAGACGATTTTGTTCAGCTTTTAGTTGAACTAAAAGAAAAAGGAACGGCGAAGGGAGAACTGTCGTTTATCCGGTTTGACGGAACGGTCAAAATGTTTGAATTAACCATGACATCAAATGTATATAGCGGATTTTATATGGCGATTATGCGCGATGTCACGGAAAAGAAAAATATGGAGATTAAGCTCCAAAAAAGCGAAGAGCGATTCCGTGCGATGTTTGAACAAGCGCATGAGGCGATTTTAATTTGGAATGACTATGGACACATTGTCAATGCCAATCCTGCTGCAAGCCGAACGTTCGAGCTGCCGCTCAATTTGCTCACAAGAAGAAATTTGCTTGATTTTATTGACTATCGCGACGAAAAGGCACACCATGTGTTTGAGCTTTTCCGAAAAACGGGCGAAATTCGTGATGAACTAACCTTTCATATGCCGAATGGAGAGGATAAGCAGCTTGAGTTTACGATGAAGCAGGGAGTTATTGACGGCTTCCATTTGGCTATTTTCCGCAACGTCACCGAAAGACGCAAAATGGAAAAAGAACTGCAGGAGAGCGAACAAAAATTTCGCAGCATTTTTGATCACTCGATGAATGGCATTCTGCTTTGGGGAGAGGGGTATCGTATTTTGGATGCGAACCCAATCGCTTGCGAAATTTTTCAAGCAACAAAGCAGCAATTAATTCATGAGCCGTTTGTCCACTGGGTCCCGGAAAAAGAGCAGAAGGTGTTTTATAAATTGATTAAGCAGTGCGAGCAATTTGGCAAAGCTTATGCGGAAATGACGCTGTTAACAAATAAGGGAGAGCAACGAACAGTTGAAATTTCATTAAAAAGGGAAATTATTCCTAATGTTGGTATGATGATGCTGCGGGATGTGACTGAGAGAAAAGAACTGGAGTGGCAGCTTCGTAAATCAGATACGCTTAATGTGGTGGGTGAGCTGGCAGCAGGAATTGCTCATGAGATTCGTAATCCGATGACAGCATTAAAAGGATTTATTCAGTTGTTGCAAGGCAGCATTAGCGAAGATTACTCCATGTACTTTGATGTGATTATGTCTGAGTTAAAGAGAATTGAGTCCATTATTACCGAGTTTCTTGTGCTCGCAAAACCGCAAGCCATTCAATACCAGCAAAATGATGTTTGCAAAATTATGAAAGATACAATTGATTTAATTAGCGCTCAGGCGATGATGCATAATGTGCAAATTATCCCTGACTTTGCCGAAGATTTGCCGTATATTTACTGCGAGCCGAATCAGCTTAAGCAAGTATTTATCAATATCTTAAAAAATGCCATTGAAGTGATGCCAAAAGGCGGAGAAATACAGGTGGGCATTCAAAGAGTGGATCGCCAATCGATTCGCGTTTCCGTCAAGGATCAAGGCTGCGGTATTCCTCAGGACAAAATAAAAAAGCTGGGTGAACCGTTTTATACGACTAAAGAACGTGGAACTGGACTCGGGCTGATGGTTAGCTATAAAATTATTGAGGAGCATCAAGGAAAAATTGATGTGGAAAGCGAAGTGGGGACAGGCACGACTTTCCATATTACGTTGCCGATTGAAAGAACAGAAAAAGAGGGAGATCATGAAGCTAGAATACAATGTTTATAGCTCCAAAGAGCTAGGAGATTTGTATATTGTTTCAGACGGGGAAGCCATTGTGAAAATCGAGCTATTTGCTGACGACTGGGAAGAATTGAGCAGCAACTATGAAATGGTGAAAAGTGATTCTGAGTTGCTGCAAACGGCACTTGAACAAATGGATGAATATTTCCGAGGAAAGCGGAAAAGATTTCAGCTTCCATTGAAATGGAAGGGTACACCGTTTCAAGAAAAGGTATGGCAAGCGCTTTGCGAGATTCCATATGGCGAAACGGTAAGCTATAGCGAGATTGCTGAGAAAATTGGAAATCCGAAAGCGGTAAGGGCGGTCGGCCAGGCGAACCGTTCTAATGAGCTTGCCATTGTGGTTCCGTGTCACCGCGTCATTGGCAAGAATCGCTCATTAACCGGCTATGCGGGAAGTCGAACAGATATAAAAGAAAAGCTGTTAAACTTAGAGCAAAGCTATGCTAGAGAATAAAAAAACTAGAAGCAAAAATCGCTTCTAGTTTTTTTTATTCATGATGGAGAGTGACAATCATATTTAATGTTCCTTTTTCTACAATATTGACAGGAACAACAATCGCTTTTTGAAACCCTTTTACATTCGCTTCTCCTACAAGCAAAGTGGGAGGAGTGATGTCCATCATCATTTGCTGGCTCGATGCATGTGTCGCCAATTGACCAGCGATCATGTTTCCTAACTCGCATGTAAATGATTCGAGCATTTCTCCCTCTAGCATCATTCCATACATAAGTTGACTGATTTGCGCAAAAAGATCATTCGTTCCTGCGATGACTAACTGCCCATGAATTTGTCCAGTCATTCCAATCAGCACGGATAAAGATGAGCGGATTGAACTAGCATGGTATAAAGCCGGTTTTTCAATCTCAATCCCCGCTGGAATTACCGTTTTGATCGAATGAATGGCACTGTTTAATAAATGAGTAAGAGTTGTTGCTGTCGTCATCCGCTTGTTCCCCCGTTCATAAGACAAATGCGCTAGTAATTTTATCATATCACAAAATTTCATATAAGCCGATGGGGAAACATTCCTATTTCTTTTGGAGATGTGAGAGCGCTAACGCCCCTACTAAAATCGCTCCCTTAATAATATCTTGGGCATAGTATGGGACATTCATCATGGTTAAACCGTTTAAAAGTACACCAATTAAAATGGATCCGAATAAAGTGCCGATAACGTTTGGTTTCCCTGCGCCGAATACGGAAAAGCCGATATAGGCAGCGGCCACTCCGTCCATTAAAAAGGAGGCTCCGGCAGAAACTTGTCCGGTTCCGATTCGCGAGGCAAGGACGATACCGCCAAGTGCTGCGAAAAATCCGCTAATGACATATGCATATGTTCGATAGCGATTGACTGGAATTCCCGAAAGTCGGGCAGCTTCCCGATTTTCCCCTGTCATGTAGAATAAACGGCCAGGCTTTGTATAGGTCAGAAAGAAATGGGAAGCGGCAACAATGAATAACATGAGTAATACAGAGAATGGAATGCCGCCTACTTCTCCTTGGCCGATAAATAAAAAGGATGGAATAAACTTTCCCGGCGCCGTTCCTCCGTCTGGAAGGGGCATGTCATTGTAGATGGAAAACCCTTTTGTATAAGTGAGATGCACCCCATTGATGGCATACATGGTTGCCAGTGTTGCCAGAAGATCAGGGAGCTTTAGTTTGACAATGAGCAACGAATTTAATAGGCCCACTGCTATTCCTAATAAAAGCGGAACGAGAAGAGTGACCAAAATTTCTTGTCGATATAAAACGAGAGAAGCTGCACTCGCGATTGTGGCGAGACTGACCGTTGAACCGACGGATAAATCAAAGCCGTCGACAATAAGAGAAAATGTAATGCCAATGGCTACGAGTGTTACAATCGAAATGGACCGCAAAATATCACTAAAATTTTCATACGTCAAAAAACGATCAAGCGTAATGCTGAAATAAGCAATGACAACTAGAATGGCAAGCAATGTTCCGTGTTTATATAGAAAATTAAGAGGAGATCGCTTTACGGTTGAAAGCGTTGTTGTTTGTACTTGTGCCATTTTCTTCGCCACCTCCGCTGCTGTAATAGATCAGTTGTTCATATGTTGCTTCCTCTGCTGTAAAACGCTGTACAAGCTGTCCATCAACCATGACATAGATTGTATCAGCGATATCGAGCAGCTCTTGAAATTCATTTGTTAAATATAGAACGGCTTTCCCTTGCTCGGCCAGGGAGCGAATAATCGCAAATACCTCTGCTTTTGCGCTCACATCAATGCCTTTTGTTGGTTCATCAAAAATAAAAACCTCGCCGCCTGTTTGTAGCCATTTGCCAATGACAATTTTTTGCTGATTGCCGCCGCTTAGTTGCTTGACGATGGCTTGCTGGGAGGAAGGCTGGATATGGAGTGTATCGATGAGCTGCTGAGCCCTTTCTTTCTCCTGTTTTCTAGAAATCCATTGCCATTTTGCTAGTGATGATAGTAAACGGACAGTTAAATTGGTGCGAGTCGTTTCGCTCATAAAGAGTCCTTGCTTTCGCCGTTCTTCAGGAATAAAGCACATGCCGGCAGCAATCGCTTCTTTTGGTGAAGAAAACGTATGACGCTTTCCATGAATCAACCATTCCCCGGTTGTTTTCGTATGGGCAAATAGGCTTTCGGCTAGCTCTGTTTTTCCTGCCCCCACCAATCCGGCAATTCCGACAATTTCCCCTTTGCGAATTTGCAGATCAATCATCGTGTTTGTTTTCGGAATTTGCAATTGCTTGACTTCAAAAAGGATGTCCTCGCCGTATGTGCGTCGCTCTCTTTCTTTTCGTTGCTGAGTCCGTCCAACCATATGATAAATCATCTCTTCGATTGACAGCTGGGCAGCATCACCTTGATGGACGACGGAACCATCGCGCAGGATGGTTACCTGATCGCAAATTTCCTTCACCTCTTTGAGCTTATGAGAAATATAGATAAAGGAAACGCCTTGATTTTTTAATTGTTTCATAATCGAAAAAAGGCGTTTTGTTTCTACCTCGCTTAAGGCGGCTGTCGGTTCATCCAGAATAATGTAACGGGCAGAAGAGAAAAGCACTTTCGCTAGTACAATAAGCTGTTTTTCATGCAGCGTACACTCGTGAATCCGTTTATCAAGCGGAAGCGATAGCCCGATTTGCTGCAGTACTTGGGCTGCCCGCTGCTTTTGCTTTTTCCATGAAAGGAATGGATGGCGGGCGGCATGGACCAAATCATCAGCCACAATATTTTCATAGACTGTTAAAAAGGGGAATAGCGCTGTGTCGACTTCTTGAACCACTAAGCCAATGCCGGCCTTCTTGGCGGCCGCCGGATTTGGAAAGTTGACGTCTGTGCCGTCGATCGTGATAGTTCCCTCATTGGGTTGAAGATCTCCAGCTAAAATTTTCATTAATGTACTTTTTCCGGCTCCATTCATTCCTAAAAGGGCGTGAACTTCCCCTTTCTTTACATGGAAATTCACGCCATTTAATACGGTCACGCGATCGAACGATTTATAAATATTGTTCATGAAAAGCCCGCTCATTTTGTTTTCCCCTGTTCTTCTAATGTTTTCATCCATGGAGAGAGAGCGACGTTGGATTGACCCCAGCCAGTAATGTATTGATGCAGATCTCCCATTGTTACTTGCTGATTAGGCAAGTCTGTCTTTTTCACCAGATGTGGCTCGAGAGAATAAATACTTGGCGTTTTCTCACCTGCAATTTTTTGATAAGCAAACCGTACTTGGACTCGGCCGACTTCGGCAGGGTCAGTCGCGGTTGTTGCTACCCATGGGCTGTCTGGCTGCTGAATCATTTGCAAATCTTCATCGCTTAAATCAATGCCGTATACTTTGATTTCGGTACGGCCCGCCTGTTGAATGGCTCGTGTGGCTCCTTTCGCAAATTCGTCCCATGTAGCGAATACAGCATCGATATCGCCTTTGTTCGGATATTTTTTCAAAATCGCTTCCATTTGCGTTTGTGTGTCTAATGCTGTATTAGAGCTGGCATTGCCGAATTTAGCAATTTCTTTAATGCTTGGATACCGTTTTTTAAATGCGTCATAAATGACATAACGCCGTTCCATTGGTGTAAAACCACCGACCCAGATGGTAACAATTTTTCCTTCGCCATTTAAATCTTCTGCTAATGTTTTTAATGTTTTCCAAGCAAGGCTATAGTCATCTTGGTCAATGACGGTTACGCCGGGAATATTTAAGTCGTTGTCAAAAGCGACGACAGGAATGCCTTTGGCCACCGCTTTTTCAACCGGCCCTTTTAATGCGTCGGCTCGTCCGTGGTCCAAAAGGATGGCATCGACATTTTGCGTGATCGCGGTTTCTACATATGAAGCCATTTTCGTTAAATCGTTATCAGCATTGTAAACTTGTACTTCTCCGCCAAATTTCTGCACTTGATCTTTTACGCCAGCAATATATTGAGAGGAGAAGGTACCGATCGAAAATTGCATAATGGCCGCAATTTTAATGGGTTTTTTTAATTGATTTGGAATAGCGGCCTGCTCAGCGGAAGCGGATTCATTGGCTGTATTGTTCGTCGCCTTCTGTTCCGTGTTTTCTTGTTTAGCCGCTGGTTTAGAGCTTACAGCATCTTGTTCATTGGTGCAGCCTCCGAGCATGATGCCGAATAACAATAGGATTGCCAACAAAAATGTGTGTCGTTTTTTCATCGCTTGATTTCCTCCTTAAACAAAGCTGTCAGCACGCTTTCATAATGGCCGCTTATGATTCCTTTTTCAGTAATAATGGCTGTAATCAGCTCGTGAGGCGTCACATCAAAAGCAGGATTGTATACTTTTACTCCAAGAGGAGCGATTCGTGTTCCTGCCAGCTCGGTTATTTCTTCAGACGGACGCTCTTCAATCGGAATATCTGCCCCTGTCTTAGTCGATAAATCAATAGTGGACAGGGGAGCCGCTACATAAAAAGGAATGTTGAATGCTTTAGCGAGCAATGCCAAGCCAAATGTACCGATTTTATTGGCGGTATCTCCGTTTGCGGCAATGCGGTCAGCACCGACGATGACAGCTGTGATGTCTTTTGTCTTTATAGTTTGTGCTGCCATATTATCAGTGATCAGCGTTACATCAACGCCTGCTTGCATGAGCTCCCATGTCGTCAGCCGCGCGCCTTGCAAAATGGGTCTTGTTTCGCAAGCATAGACATGCAGACGAATTCCGCGTTCTTTTGCCAAATAAAAGGGAGCAAGCGCGGTACCATATCGAGCAGTAGCGATTGATCCAGCGTTGCAGATGGTTAAAATGCGATCTCCCTCTTGAAAAAGAGAAAGGGCATGTTCACCGATGGAGCGGCATGTGTTCTCATCCTCGCTTTGAATACGGATTGCCTCATGAACCAATGCTTTTTTGGCATCGGCGACAGACGAAACGTTCGCAATGCTGGCCATCAAGCGGTCGAGCGCCCAAAATAAATTGACGGCTGTCGGTCTGGCACTTGCCAAATAATCACGATCCTTTTTCAGAAGGTTGCGAAAATCTTCGGGAGAATTCGTTTGATAGCTGTGTGCCGCTAAAGCAAGACCGTATGCAGCTGTGATGCCAATCGCTGGAGCACCGCGAACCTTCAATGTGGCAATTGCATCCCACACAGATTGAATATCTTTTAATTCTAAATATTCAGTCTCATTCGGAAGCTTTTGCTGATTTAAAATGGTCAAATGTGTGTGATTCCATTCAACAGAACGCGGAATGGAGAGCAATGAATCCATATTCTTCTTCCTTTCGTTTAATGAGTGGCAGCAAATGTTTGAAAGAACAAAGAGCGTATTTGTTGCACTTCATGGATCGTCTGGCGATGTAAAATCAGTTGTCGCCCGAGCTGAAGGGCAAGCTGCTTGGCATGGATGCGCGTAGGTTGATCTTCGATTCCGTCAAGATCGGCGACATGGGCTAAGCCGATCGTGCGCCGGATGATTTCACAACCAGCAAAACCGACCGCATCGATGAGCGTTTGCTGCAACACGTCTTGCAACAATCCTTCAGTTTTTGCATACGGTTCTACATTATGCTGTTCCCAAAGGGCAGCAAACGTGTGCGTAAATACATTCCATGTTTTTTCGATGTGAGCCAATAGTGGCTCATGTTCTGAACGGGACAACGCATTTAGGAGTAAATTGGCAAAAAATTGGCCGATATCAAACCCGAATGGGCCGTAAAACGCAAACTCAGGATCAATGACTTTTGTTTCTGTGTCGCTTGCAAAAATGCTTCCAGTATGTAAATCCCCATGAATGAGCGCATCGGCTTCCGTTAAAAATTTCCGCTTGAGTTTTGCTACTTCAAGATGAAGCGCATCGTCATTCCAAAGAGCCTCTACGTCACGGCGCAACTCCTCTTCAAAATTATTCGTTTCATGGTCGAAAAACGGATCAGTAAAGACGAGATCTTCGGTAATTTTACATAACTCTGGATTGATGAAATTTTGTTGCAGCTGTTTTTTCTGCTGCTGGTTCATGCCAAAGTCCGATGTGTAAAATAACGTTTTAGCGATAAACTCTCCAATGTGCTGGGAAAGAAGCGGATATGTTTTTCCAGCAATGAATCCTTTTCGAGCAATTTGCAGATGCGATAAATCCTCCATCACGGTAATCGCCAACGACTCATCCGAATAGTATACCTTTGGCACGTATTGCGGAACGTAGTCGGCAAACGTGCGCAACGCATGGCTTTCAATGACAGCCCGCTTAAGCGTAAGCGGCCAGCTTTCACCGACGACTTTTGCATATGGTAGCGCTTGTTTAATAATGACTCCTTTCTTTGTTTGGGGATCAAATACATGGAACACAAGATTTAAGTTACCATCGCCAATTTCTTGGCAAATGAATGGTGTTCCTTCCGGAAATAAGCCTAATCGAGCAGCGAGTGCAACCGCTCCTGATTCCGTTAAAGGCTCGTAGACGGATTGTTTAGAATGTGTCATCATTTGTACCCTCCTTATCATTCACTCAATCAATGAAACAATGAAAAAACCTCTTTCGCTTTTCGAAAGAGGTTTGAAGTCGGCTTCTCCCCTCTTATCTCTCAGCGTGTTGCTGCAAGAATTAGCACCGTGCTTAACGTTGGTTAAGTCGGTTGCCGGGCTTCATCGGGCTCGTCCCTCCACCTGCTCTTGATAAGAGTTTGTTCGGTTTTATTCGAATGTTTTTAACAATGCAAAACTTTTTTCAATTCGCTTGATTCGAATCATACATTCGATTTGCCAGTTTTGTCAACTGTTTTTTTGAAAATTTTTTTCGGCCGAAATATAGTGCTCAGGTCGGCGGTCTTGGAAAATAGGAATTTGCTTGCGAACTTCTTTCACTTTTGACAGCTGGATTTCGGCCATAAGAGAGCATGGATTTTCATCGGCTTCGGCGAGGATGACTCCCCATGGATCAATGACAAGTGAATGGCCGGCAAATTGATTGTTCGGATCTTTTCCAGCACGATTGCAGGCGATTACATAGCATTGATTTTCAATCGCGCGCGCTTGCAAAAGGGTTCGCCAATGTTCAAGGCGGGGCTGTGGCCATTCGGCGACCACAAACAATAACTCTGCGCCTTGGATTGTATGGGCGCGAATCCATTCAGGGAAGCGAATGTCATAGCAAATGACTCCCGCGCACAACGTTTGCTCCAAGGTAAATAAGCCGCTCGATTCACCGGATTGTAAATACAAATGCTCATCCATGAGCTGAAAGAGATGGAGTTTGCTGTATTCTCCTACAATGTCGCCGTCTCGATTGACAATGTACATGGTATTGGTGATGCCGGCAGCGGTTTTTTTGGCAATGGAGCCAGCAACAATACAGACGTTGTGCAGGCGTGCGAGCTTGCTAATAAACGATTTGGTATCAGCGCCATTCTCATCAGCAATGTCGTCAAGGCGTGCGAGATCGTATCCGGTTGTCCATAGTTCAGGAAGGACGATGACGTCAACAGAGCTTTGACAAACTTTTTCGATCTCTTGTTGAACGCGGCGTTTATTTTCCGCAGGATTTCCGAAAGCAATATCGAGCTGAAGACAAGCAATTTTTAATGTCATAATCATTCACCCCAAAAAAATGTCTTTACAATTTAATTTTTACGATATATGATGTTTGACTAGAATTTCAAGAATTTTTTGAGTAGGTGAAGCAATTGAAATCATTTGTCCAATCCGAGTTGTTGCAAAGTCTTCCGAAGCAGTTTTTTGCTTCGCTTGTCGACAAAGTAGGAAAAGTGGTGGCTCAAGGACATGATGTAATTAATCTTGGTCAAGGAAATCCTGATCAACCGACGCCTCCGCATATCGTAGAAGCGCTGCAAAAAGCGGCGGCTAATCCAAAATACCATAAGTATTCTCCGTTTCGTGGCTATTCGTTTTTAAAAGAGGCGGTGGCTGCTTTCTATCAGCGCGAATATGGCGTTACGGTTGATCCTGAGAGAGAGGTAGCTGTCTTATTCGGTGGAAAGGCAGGGCTTGTGGAAATTCCGCAGTGCTTATTAAATCCGGGCGATGTTGTGCTTGTGCCGGATCCCGGATACCCTGATTATTGGTCGGGAGTGGCATTAGCGCGTGCAAAAATGGAAATGATGCCGCTTTATAGCGAAAACGGCTTTTTGCCTGATTATCGTCAATTGGATGAAAAGGTGGTTGAGAAAGCCAAGCTGATGTTTTTAAATTATCCAAATAACCCGACGGGAGCTGTAGCGACAGACTCGTTTTTTCAAGAGACCGTTTCGTTTGCACAAAAGCATGGAATTTGCGTTGTCCATGACTTTGCTTATGGTGCGATTGGATTTGACGGGCAAAAACCGATCAGCTTTTTGCAGGCGGAAGGAGCCAAGGATGTCGGTATTGAAATTTATACATTTTCCAAAACGTATAATATGGCTGGCTGGCGCGTAGGTTTTGCGATTGGCAATGAAAGTGTGATTGCTGCGATCAATCTTTTGCAAGACCATTTATATGTCAGCTTGTTTGGTGCGATTCAGGAAGCGGCAGCGGTTGCGCTGCTTGAGTCACAGCAATGCGTGACGGAGTTGGTAGCGTTGTATGAATCACGGCGCAATGCGTTCATTGGAGCTTTACAGGAAATTGGTTGGAACGTAAGTGCTCCAGCCGGCTCCTTTTTTGCTTGGCTGCCGGTACCAAAGGGCTGGACTTCGGAGCGCTTTGCTGATTTATTGCTTGAGCAAGCGCATGTTGTGGTGGCGCCTGGGATTGGATTTGGCGAGCACGGGGAAGGATATGTGCGCGTCGGGCTGTTGACAAGCGAAGAACGCTTGACAGAAGCGGCACGGCGCATCGCTAAGCTCAATCTTTTTCAGCAAGCGGTAAAAAAATAATTGACAATCTGCATGATCCCTGTCATAATTCGAATTAAATTTGCAAAATGAAAATTTCAAAAAAATGAATAGAAGCTGTCATTCTTATCAAGAGCAGGTGGAGGGACGAGCCCAATGAAGCCCGGCAACCGACTTAACCAACGTTAAGCACGGTGCTAATTCTTGCAGCATTACGCTGAGAGATAAGAAGAGTTGAAACCAAAGCCTCTTCTTATGGAAGAGGTTTTTTTATTGGAATTGGAGGGATGAGAATGAGCCAAGTCATCGCCACGTATCTGCTTTATGATGAGGCTGATTTGGAGAAAAAGGCGGAGAAAATCGCGCTTGGCTTAACGATCGGTTCATGGACCGAATTGCCGTTTTTGGAAAAAGAACAACTGCGTAAACATAAAGGAACGGTTGTGCATGTGCAACCGCTTGAAGAAAGCGAACGTGCCAATCAATATTTCGGAAAACGCTTGAAGCGGGGAATGGTCAAGATCGCTTACCCAAGCGCCAACTTCAGCGTCGATTTGCCCGCTGTTTTGACGACGGTGTTTGGGAAATTGTCATTAGATGGCACGATTAAGCTGATAGATTTAGAGTTTTCTGATGATCTAAAGAAAGCATTTCCTGGTCCTCGCTTTGGCATTAAGGGAATTCGCGCAAAGCTGGATGTTTATGACCGCCCGCTGTTAATGAGCATTTTTAAAGGTGTGATCGGGCGCGATTTGTCCTATTTATCCGAGCAACTGAGACAGCAGGCGCTTGGAGGCGTAGATCTTGTCAAGGATGATGAAATTTTATTTGAAAATGAACAGGCGCCATTCGAAAAGCGAATTGCGGCAGGAAAAAAAGTCTTGCAGCACGTATATGAAGAGACAGGGCATAGAACGCTTTATGCGGTGAATCTTTCGGGAAAAACGTTTGAGTTAAAAGAGAAAGCGAAGCGAGCGGTGGAGCTTGGCGCTGATTTGCTGCTGTTCAACGTGTTCGCGTATGGACTGGACGTATTGCAAGGATTGCGGGAGGATGAGGAGATTTCCATTCCGATTATGGCGCATCCGGCGTTTAGCGGGGCGTTGACTCCGTCGGAATTTTACGGTGTAAGCCATCCTTTGTTGCTTGGCAAGCTCGTTCGCATGGCAGGGGCGGATTTTTCCTTGTTCCCGTCTCCATATGGAAACGTTGCTCTGGCCAAGGAAGACGCAAGTGGCATTGCCCATGAATTAACGAAGGAAGATGTATTTGTACAAACGTTTCCTGTTCCGTCTGCCGGCATTCATCCAGGACTGGTTCCGCTCCTTATCCGCGATTTTGGCATCGACAGCGTCATTAATGCAGGAGGCGGGGTGCATGGACATCCAGAGGGAGCGGCAGGAGGAGGAAAGGCATTTAGCGCCGCAATCGCGGCAGTATTAGCTGGAAAGCCTTTAAGTGAGGCGGCAAAAGAAAACCATTCATTGCAAAAAGCCATTGCTTTATGGGGCACTTAAGAGGTGAAAGTATGACGAAACCGATAATTTTTTGCGATTTCGATGGCACGATTACAAATAATGACAACATTATAGCGATTATGAAGCAATTTGCTCCGCCGCAATGGGAAAGCATCAAAGAGGATGTGCTCGCGCAGCGCTGCTCTGTTCAAGCTGGCGTCGGAGCGATGTTTTCGCTTCTTCCTTCCCGGCTAAAAGAAGAGATTACGAGTTTTATTTTAGGCACTGCCCAAATTCGCGATGGTTTTCGTGAATTTGTCTCCTTTACAAAGGAGCGAGGCATTCCGCTCTATGTCGTTAGCGGCGGAATCGATTTTTTCGTTTATCCGCTTTTAGAGGGACTTATTGAAAAAGACGCGATTTTTTGCAATGGTTCGGACTTTAGCGGGGAAACGATTCGCATTACATGGCCGTATGCGTGTGATGACCATTGCCGTAATGGCTGCGGCTGCTGCAAGCCGTCGTTGTTAAGAAAGCTAGCAACACCAGAGGCAACGAAGATCGTCATTGGTGATTCCGTGACAGATTTAGCGGTCGCCCAGCTTGCCGATCACGTGATTGCCCGTGATTTTCTGTTGCAAAAATGTGCGGAGCTGGACCTGACCCATACGCCGTTTACGACGTTCTTTGATGTCATTGAATCTTTGAAAAGGATGGAGGTGAGCGCATGAGCGATTTATTGAAGAAATGGGAAGAGCTTGCTGATGTCAAAGCAGAACTGGCTTCCCGCGATTGGTTTTTGGGAACAAGCGGGAATCTATCGATCAAGGTGGCTGATCAGCCGCTAACCTTTTTCGTTACGGCCAGCGGAAAAGATAAACGAAAACAAACAAATGATGATTTTCTTCTTGTCGACGCTTTGGGCAATCCGGCTGAGTCGACCCATTTAAAGCCATCGGCTGAAACCTTGCTGCATGTGGAAATTTATAATAAAACGAACGCTGGCTGCGTGCTTCATGTTCATACGATTGATAATAATGTCGTCTCTGAACTGTACGGGGATGATGGGGAAGTCATTTTTACCGGCCAAGAAATGATTAAAGCGTTTGGTCTTTGGGAGGAAGATGCGGTTTTCCGCATTCCGATTATTCGGAATCATGCGCACATTCCGACGCTTGCCTCTGAGTTTTCGCAGCACGTCTCGGCAGATAGCGGAGCGGTGCTGATTCGCAACCACGGTATTACCGTATGGGGAAAAAGCTCCTTTGAAGCGAAAAAGTTTTTAGAAGCGTGCGAGTTTTTGTTTAGCTATCATGTTAAGCTGCTTATGCTAAAAGGTCACAAAGTATTCACTTCATAGATTTTAAAATGATAATGGAGGGATGAAAAATGGCAGTTATTAAAATTAGAAACACAGGTGAATGGATCAAAGGTCATGAGAATGTAGGGAGCTTTCTAGAAAAGCAAGGCGTTCTGTATGAACATTGGGAGATTAGCAAGCTGCCAAATCACTTAAAAGAAAAGTTTGTTTTGAGTGACGAAGAAAAAGAGGAAATTTTAGGGGTTTTTAAAGATGATATTGAGGATTTAGCAACAAGAAGAGGCTATAAAGCGTGGGATGTTGTCGCTTTATCAGATGCGACTCCGAATTTAGAGGAGTTATTGAAGAAATTTGAACAAGTGCATATTCATACGGAGGATGAAGTGCGCGCCATCGTCGCGGGTCACGGCATTTTCATTATTAAAGGCGACGAACAAACAGGATATTTTGAAGTGCAGCTGGAAGCTGGCGATGTCATTTCCGTGCCAGAAGGAAATCCGCATTTCTTCACATTAATGGAAGACCGCCAAGTGGTAGCTGTTCGTTTGTTTATTGATCCATCTGGCTGGGTTGCCCATCCTTATGAGGAAAAAGAAGAAGCTGTTCAATAACCAACAAGCGCAGGAATCTTAAGCGATTCTTGCGCTTTTTGATGGATGTAATCGAATCTATTCGTCGAGCAGCTTTCTAGCACTGAAACGAATGGCAGAAGAACGTGCGAAATGGACGGTGTAGATCGGGGCGTTTCATTGACAAAGAGAGGATTTTTCGCTACAATGGCTTCGAATTCGACCGATAAAGGATTTGATGACAAGTGGCGGATAGAGAGGAAATTTTGCAATCATTAAAGCTATTTATTGTGCTGTCAAGAGCGTACCGTGCTGTTAATGATCAAGTAAATAAATCCATTCAGTCGTTCGGCGTGAACCCTACGGAGTTCGCTGTGTTGGAATTGCTATATCATAAGGGGGATCAGCCATTGCAGCAAATTGGCGGGAAAATTTTACTGGCAAGCGGCAGCATCACATATGTTGTCGATAAATTAGAGCAAAAAGGGCTGATTATGCGCAAAGCATGTGAAAAGGACCGCCGTGTAACTTATGCTTCGATTACGGATAAGGGAAAAGCTTTTATTGAAAAGGTATTTCCGGAGCATGAACAAACGATCCATGAAACACTTTCCGGATTAACGATTGAAGAGAAAGAACAGGTTATTGAGTTATTGAAAAAAATGGGATACGGTGCGAAACAGCAATAAGTACAGATGGTGAAAGCGCCAGCGGATCAAAGGTTCGCTGGCGCTTTTTTATAATGGGTGGCGGGCGCGCGTTCTTTTTTGATAAAGAGAGAGGAGAGACTATAGATAAAAGAAAGAGAGGGAGAACCCCCTCTCTTTTGGATCAAGCTGACAGTCTTTTTTTCGCGTTTTCTTCTTTTTCTGCTGCTTTTTTCACAAGCGGATAAAAAATGATGCCGCTTGCGAGCAACACAATGCCAAGCATGAAGGTTTTGATGTCAGATGTTCCCGCGATAATGACCCAGATGGAATAAATAGTGGCCAGTGCTGCAATGACTCCATCCGTGATTCGCTGCTTTGTATTGGTTTTATATGTCTCTCCTGTCCATGTGAGTTTGAGCTGAAAGACAGAAGCGATAAAGTAAGGAACAAGATAAGCGAGTGTCGCAATATAAATGACAAAATCAAAGGCAGCTGACATCGAATGAGAGATCGTTGAGAAAATGAAAATTTGCGCTAATCCATTTGATAAAATTAAAGCGAATTTCGGCATTCCTTTTTTGTTTTCTTTTAAGAAAGAAGGGATAAACAAACCTTGCTTCGCGGCTTGATACGGAACCTCCGCGCTTAGCAGCACCCAGCCGAGCGTCGAGCCAAGAAGGCTGATAAGGCCAAGTCCAGCTAAGATGTATGCGCCGCTTGGCCCTAAAATGGTTTGAATCGCATCCACTAAAGGCTTCTCTGAATGAATCAACTGTTTTTGCGGCAGCAAGCCCATTACAAGCACACTTATGCCAATGTAAATGATGAGAGCAATCAGCAAACCAAGAATGGTTGCCCGTTTGACATCTGTTTGCTTGCGTGCACGTGAAGCGAACACAATCGCAGATTCCACTCCGACAAATGCCCATAATGTCGCAATAGCCGCGCTGTTCACTTGTCCGAACAGGCTAACGGCATGGCCTGCTTCATCGTAACGCGGAGCGACAACAGAGCCGATGTTGTTTTTATCAAATGCAAATAAGCTAATGGCAATAAATAAAAAGAAGCCGAGCACCTTTGCCGAAGTGGCTATGAAATTTAGTTTTCCAGCTCCCTCGATGCCGCGCAAAATAATAAAGTGCATTCCCCATAATAGAGCGGTACAAACCATAAATGTAAGGAGGTTGCCGAGTTTGATCGGTGTAGCGCCTACCATAAATACGGTTTGTTTGCTTGTTAAAATCGGAAAGAATGTGGATAAATAACTCGTAAATGTCGTAATAATAGCTACGTTTCCAGCAAAATTTCCAATCCAATAGCCCCAGGAAGACATAAATCCCGATAAAACCGAGGCGTTTGATCTCTTTGGAAACAATTCCTTCGCGTAAATTTGCGGCCCGCCATTTAACTCAGGCTTGCGAATCGCTAAATTGCCAAAGACAAGAGCGGTCATTAGCACTCCGCCACCTGTTAATAGCCAAGCTAAAATGACCCCTAAAGGGCTCGCGGCTTCTGAAAGTGAACGAGGAAGCATAAAAATTCCTGATCCAACCATATTCCCAACGACAAGCGCCGTTAATACCCAGAGACCTAGTTTATTTTGCTGCAAGATAACCCCTACTCCTTTCTGATTTGCGCATTTATCAAAAAAAAAATACACCCTTAAGTTTTCAACGGGTGCATGTGACATCCGCATCGAACTTAATGTAGATAGCGCTCCATCGCTTCCATTAAGCGATGGCAGTCCTGACTCTATTCGAATGCAGGCCCAGCTTGCGGCGCCAGAGTACGCTGCAAACTTCGGCAATGAATCCTTTCGTTTGAAGTCATCGGTTCCTCTGTCCCTCATTCAAACTACTTTTATCCATTGCAACCTCTATCTCATCTAAGTTGACGAGAAGAAAAAATATTCAATTACCTTGATAATCATACACGATTCGACAATATTCGTCAATATGCTTTTATCTGAAGCATGAACAGGAATTTTTAGCAAACAAGTGGAATATAACTAAGGTTAGAAATTTTTGAGGAAAAGGAAGGGATGGATTTGAAGTTTTCCGAGTTTCTATATAAACGCCCTGACATGGAAAAACTAAAGACAGAATTTCAAGCGGCATTGCAGGCGTTTCAGCAGGCCCTGCATGCGGAAGAGCAGGATGAAGCGATGAAGCAAATCAATAAACTGCGCAACGAATTTAGCACGATGGCGCAAATTTGCTATATTCGCCATACGGTTGATACAAATGATGATTTTTATAAGCAGGAGCAAGATTTTTTCGATGAGGTGGATCCGATTGTCAAAGGCCTTGTCAACGAATATTATGAGGCGCTCGTCGCCTCCCGATTTCGTTCGGAGCTCGAAAAACGCTGGGGAAAACAGTTATTTGCACTTGCGGAAACAGAGCTTAAAACGTTTTCTCCTGAGATTGTCGCGGATTTACAGTTAGAAAATAAGCTAGCAAGCGAGTATACGAAATTGGTAGCCTCCGCAAAAATTTTATTTGAAGGACAAGAATACACGTTGGCACAGCTGCAGCCGTTTGTGGAGTCGCCTGATCGGCAAATGCGGAAGCGGGCAAATGAAGCGCGATTTGCCTTTTTTGAAACGCATGAGGAACAATTTGACGATATTTACGATCAGCTTGTCAACGTGCGGACAAGCATTGCAAAAAAACTAGGGTTTAACAACTTTATTGAACTTGGATATGCAAGGTTGGGACGGACCGATTATGATGCTGAAATGGTTGCGCGATTCCGTGGGCAGGTGAAAGCTTATATTGTGCCGTTCGCAGAAAAGCTGTATGAACGCCAGAGGAAAAGAATTGGCGTCGAGAAGTTGAAATATTACGATGAAGCATTTTCATTCCCGACGGGCAATCCGACTCCAAAAGGGGATGCAAAGTGGATTATCGAAAACGGCCGAAAAATGTATGAAGAGCTGTCACCAGAAACAGGCGAGTTTTTCCGGTTTATGATTAAAAATGAATTGATGGATCTTTTGGCCAAAAAAGGGAAAGCAAGCGGTGGTTACTGCACATATATAGAAGAATATCAAGCGCCATTTATTTTTTCGAATTTTACTGGTACGTCCGGCGATATTGATGTTCTCACCCATGAAGCGGGCCACGCTTTTCAAGTGTATGAAAGCCGCCATTACGAAATTCCAGAGTATAATTGGCCGACGTTAGAGGCGTGTGAAATCCATTCCATGAGCATGGAGTTTTTCACATGGCCATGGATGGAGCTGTTCTTTAAAGAAGATACGAAAAAATATCAATTTCATCATTTAAGCTCGGCTGTGCTGTTTCTGCCATACGGGGTGGCGGTTGATGAATTCCAGCACTTCGTTTATGAAAATCCGGAGGCAACACCAGCGGAACGGAAGAGAAAATGGCGGGAAATCGAACGAAAATACATGCCAACAAGGGATTACGATGGCCATGATTATTTGGAGCGCGGCGGTTTTTGGCAACGGCAAAGCCATATTTATACAACGGCTTTTTATTATATTGACTATACCCTTGCGCAAATGTGTGCGTTTCAGTTTTGGAAGCGTTCAAGAGAAAATTATCAGGAAGCGTGGCGCGATTATTTAACGCTTTGCCGTGAGGGAGGAAGCAAGTCATTTACCAAACTTGTACAAGTCGCTCATTTAATATCGCCATTTGAAGATGGTTGCGTTCAGTCGGTTATGGAAGAAATTGAGCAGTGGTTGAACAGCGTGGACGACAAACAGCTGTGAAAAATGGGAGGATGTCCTAAAAGGAAGCGGTTTATATATGCCCAAATGATCGGTTGTTTTCGTTTGAAGGCTGACCATACTTTTTTGGTCAGCTTTTTTCTATAAGAGGATAGGAAGCAACTGTTGTAGGATTTCTTCCTTTTTTTGTCGAGCTCATGTAGAAATGCAAAGGGAATAGGATATGAAGAAAAGGAGAGAAAGATAAGGAACATTCGCAAAGCCACGAACGTTTAGGCGGAACGATGGTCGGAGAAGAGACGCTCAACATTGGTGGCAAAGTTCTTAAAGAAATCTGTTGCGGATAGAGGGACTTGAATCGTTATTGTAGCGGAGAAAGTGGCTGTTTTCGGCCATGAGGTTGAACGGTTGAGAATAAAGTCTCTAAAAATTTTTTATTTGATGAGTGAGTACTCACTTCATTTTCATTCGAGAGCAAGTTATAATGAAGTGAGTAATCACTCATTTTTGGTGAGATGGAGGAATAAAGATGGTAGCGAAACCGTGCATTTGTGTTGAGCATGTGTCGAGAGTATTTGGAAAAAAGAAAGTTCTTGATGACATTGCCCTTGCTGTGGAGAGGGGAGAAATTTTTGGAATGCTAGGTCCATCAGGAGCGGGGAAAACGACTTTAGTGAAATTAATCGCGGGAATTGATCAAGCAACGGAAGGCACGATTCATGTGTTTGATGTCAAAATGCCTCATTTACAAGCGATGAAGCGCATCGGATTTATGGCGCAATCAGATGCATTATACGAAGAATTGACAGCGCTTGAAAACCTGCAATTTTTTTCTGCTATTTATGGATTGAGGGGAAAAAGGCAAAAGGAGCGCATTGAAGAAGTGGCGGAGCTTGTCCATTTAACAGAGCATTTGAAAAAAACGGTGCACCATTATTCAGGAGGAATGAAACGACGGTTGTCTTTGGCTGCTTCTTTGTTGCACGAACCAGAAGTGTTAATTTTAGATGAGCCGACAGTAGGAATCGATCCTGTGCTTCGCCAATCGATTTGGGCAGAACTTGAGCGCATTCGCCAGCAAGGAACAACGATTGTGGTAACGACTCACGTCATGGATGAAGCGGAGAAATGTCAAAGGCTGGCGATGATTCGTGACGGACGCTTGATTGCTGTAGGAAGTCCGAATGAATTAAAAGAAAAGACCCATTCTGAGACGATTGAACAGGCATTTTTATATTTTGGAGGTGCGCATCAATGAGAGTACGCGCGATTGTGATTCGGATTATCCGTCAATTTTTTCGTGATAAGCGGACGCTTGGACTCATGATTTTAGCGCCGATGTTTGTCCTATTTTTAATGAATTTAGTCTTTAATGGTGAAGAATATAAACCAACGATTGCAGTGGATCAAGCCGTCCCTGTGGCGCTTGCTGAAAAGCTGCAAAAAAATGATGCCCATATCAAGTGGATGGGCAAACAGACAGCGAAAGCTCAGTTAAACAAGCAACAAATTGACGCTTTTATTGAAATGAAAGAAGGAATGCCGCAAATGACATTGGAGGGAAGCGATCCGACGGCTAACAAAGCCGTTCTGATGTCTGTGCAAAAAACGCTTCAACAGCTAACTCCGCAGACAAAAACGATGAAGCTTGACACCATCTATTTGCACGGATCGGAAGAGATGGCGTTATTTGATAACGTTGGCCCTGTGCTGATTGGCTTTTTTATTTTCTTTTTTGTCTTTTTAATCGCTGGCGTTTCTTTTTTACGAGAACGGACGAGAGGAACATTAGAGCGTCTGTTGGCAACACCGTTAAAACGATGGGAGATTGTGATTGGTTATGTGATCGGTTTTGGCATTTTCACCACCTTTCAAGCCAGCTTGATTTCGTGGTTTGCGATTCATGTGCTTGATATGATGATGGAAGGGTCGTTTTTGTATGTGCTGCTGATTACTTTTTTGCTATCGATGACGGCGCTAACGCTTGGGACATTATTATCAGCGTTTGCGAACAATGAGCTGCAAATGATTCAATTTATTCCGCTTATCGTTGTGCCGCAAATTTTCTTCTCTGGATTGTTTAATTTGGAAACAATGGCACAGTGGCTCCGCTCATTCAGTGTGATCATGCCATTGACATACGGAGCGGACGCATTAAGGGAGATTATGATTCGCGGCAATGGTTGGAACGAGATTGCCATAGACGTATATGCTTTGCTTGGATTTTCTTTGTTATTTATGATATTAAATGTAATAGCGTTAAAGAAATATCGAAAATTGTAAGGAGCAAATGAACATGAATGATGAGCAATGGCTGCAGGAGCTCTTGAAAATAAATGATGAGGAAGTAAAGCTAAGTGATAAGCAAGCAAAAATTTTAGAAGCGGCGATTGAAATGTTTGCAGAAAAAGGGTATGCTGCAACGTCAACAAGCGAAATCGCCAAGCGAGCGGGCGTTGCGGAAGGAACGATTTTCCGCCATTATAAAACGAAAAAAGAACTGCTGATGGCGATTGTGACGCCAACCATTATGAAAATTGCGGCCCCGTTTTTAGCGAAAGAATTTGTTAAAGAAGTATTTGAAAGCCAATATTCAAGCTATGAAGACTTTATTAGAGCGCTGATGAACAACCGTTATGAATTCGTGAAAAAATATTTGCCGATGATTCGGATTTTTTGGCAGGAAACTGCATTTCATTCAGATATTAAAGAGCAAATTCAAACGGTATTTATGGAAAATATCTATGGGAAATTTAAGCGAGTTATTGATCATTTTCAGCAGAAGGGAGAGCTTGCTGATTTGCCGACGAATACGATTATTCGGATGACGATTACAACGATCGTCGGCTTTTTGCTCACTCGCTTCATCCTGCTACCGAACCTCCAATGGGATGATGAGCAGGAAATGGAGCGCACCATCCAAATGCTTATGCATGGATTAAAGAAGGAAGGCTGATGGTGTTGGCATCACCTTTTATCTGTGCATTTGGTTACCTGCTTGTCTCAAAGGAAAGGTTCCCGTTTGCCATCGGGGTACAGCACAGGACCATGAAGTGAATAGAGCGGATCAAACGCCACGAGGATTCCTATATTTTTTGTGAAAAATACTGCACCATCAACACTTGTGGATATAAGAGAATGGGGAAGGCGACGAAAAAAGATGAAATTCATTAGAATATTTTAGGGAATAATGGATATTTATGCTGGACCAATGGAATGGTGGATGGATATGAACAATTAATGATGATAAAAAACCAAAGCGTTCAATTTTTAAGCTTGTTCATAATTAAACGCACTGGAAAGGAATAAAAGGTTGGTATATGAAAGAGGCTGTCTCATAAAAGATCATATTTGTGATCTTTTGAGCCAGCCTCTTCTTTAATTTATTGATCGGGCGACGATGCGCTCGTTTTCAACTGTAATTTGAATTTTTTTCACTTCATCCTGATCAAGAAGTAAGTCAGCCACTTGATCTTCGATATGCTCTTGAATGGCCCGGCGTAACGGACGAGCTCCGAATGAAGGATGGTAGCCGATTTCAGCAAGCTTTTCCTTCGCTTCCTGCGATACTTCAAGCTGAATGCCCTCATCTTTTAAGGTTGTTTGCAGCTCAGCAAGCATTAACTCAACAATTTGTAGCATGTGCTCTTTTTGCAGCGCTTTAAATTCAATAATGGCATCCAAGCGATTTAAAAACTCCGGTTTGAAGTACGCGCTTAGAGAGTCGAGAATGCTTGTTTGGCCAACGCGATTTTCTTTTTCAAAGCCGACTGTAATTTTTTTATCGGTAACACCGGCGTTGCTTGTCATAATAATAACGGTATCCTTGAAGCTAACTGTGCGGCCTTGGCTATCTGTTAAACGCCCGTCCTCTAAGATTTGCAAAAAGATGTGTTGCACATCAGGATGGGCTTTTTCAATTTCATCAAGCAAGATCATGCTATAAGGATTGCGGCGCACCTTTTCTGTTAGCTGTCCCGCTTCTTCGTGTCCAACGTAGCCAGGAGGTGAACCGATTAATTTCGATACAGAATGCTTTTCCATATATTCGCTCATATCTAAACGAATCATGGCGTCTTTTGAACCAAATAGCTCCTCTGCCAGCGTCTTTGTCAGTTCTGTTTTACCGACTCCTGTTGGGCCGACGAAGAGGAAGGAGCCAATTGGCCGGTTTTTCGCTTTTAGTCCAGCCCGGCTGCGGCGGATCGCTTTAGCCACTTTTTTCACCGCTTCTTCTTGTCCAATGATCTTTTTCGCTAAGTTTTCTTCCAACTGCTTCATTTTTGTTTTTTCATCAGCTTGGAGCTTGCCGACAGGGATGCCCGTTTTTTCTTCGATTAATTGCTGAATATCAGCAACATCAACAATCGGTGTTTCATCAGCTTGCTGGTTTTGCAGCTGTTTTTCTAATCGGAGCTCTTCAGCCCGCAATTGAGCGGCGCGTTCATAATTTTCTTCCGCCGCTGCTTTTTCTTTTTCCTTCGCTAAAAAGGCCAATCGTTGTTGAATATTTTTTTCATCTGTTGCAGCAATGCGTAAATTGGCTTTTGAGCCAGCCTCATCTAATAAATCAATGGCTTTATCCGGCAAAAAGCGGTCTTGAATGTAGCGGTGCGATAAAGCTGCACACGCTTGAATCGCTTCATCCGTATATTTTACGCGATGGAATTGTTCATATTTTTCTTGGATTCCTTTTAAAATATGGATGGCTTCGTCCACTGTTGGCTCATGAACAATAACAGGCTGGAAGCGACGTTCAAGAGCAGCATCTTTTTCAATTTGTCGATATTCTTTTAATGTCGTTGCTCCAACAACTTGAAGTTCGCCGCGGGCAAGAGCCGGCTTCAGAATATTGCCTGCATCCATGGAGCCTTCAGCAGAGCCGGCTCCGACTAGCAAATGAATCTCATCGATAAAAAGAATAATATTTTTTCGCCGTTGCAATTCGGCAATGAGCTGCTTCATTCGCTCCTCAAATTGTCCGCGAATGCCAGTATTGGCTACGAGAGAAGCGACATCAAGCAAATATACTTCTTTGTTTAACAGTTTTTCTGGAACGCGTCCTTCCGCAATTTTTAAGGCTAATCCTTCGACGATCGCTGTTTTTCCGACACCCGGCTCTCCAATCAGCACAGGATTGTTTTTATTGCGCCGGTTCAAAATTTCAATGACTCGTTCAATTTCTTGGTCGCGGCCAATGACTGGATCGATCAATCCGGCCTTTGCTAGCTGGGTTAAATTGCGACCAAATTGATCTAAAAAGCCGCCGCCTCTGTGTGATGGCGTCATTAGTATTGGATTTGCCGAAGAAGAGAATGCTGAATCGGCCGCCAGATTTCCTGAAAAGAACGAATCTAGAGGAATGGATGGAAATGTTCCGAATTCAAAATTCATTGGAATGGTCAATTCTTGTTTTTGTTTTGTATAGCACTCATGACAAAGCTGCAGCTGCTTTTTTTCATGATTAATTTGCATCTGAACGAATACGGTTGCTTTATGTTGCTGACATAATTGGCAAAGCATGAGGCATAACCTCCTTTTTTGACTTTGACTATATTTGACTTTAACTTTATTATAATTTGACCTTTTTTGACTTTCAAGAGGTTTTTATAAATTTTTTGTGCGATTGGTGAAATGTTTTTGAAAAAAATGTGAACAATGATTTGTAGCTAGAAAGAGGTGTGATATAGTGGACAATGAGAGAAGAAAGAGGGGGAACGTGAAGATGAAAGTTTATATTCGCTTGATGCTTGCCATGATGGTGGTGTTATTGATTTCGGCATGTGGCCAAACGAAAGATCAATCGGCTGATGAACCTGCCATTTTAGATGTAAAAATAGATGTGAAGTCGCCAATTGAGCTTCAGAAAAAAACAGAAATCGCTTGTATTGTTACATATGGAAAGGAAAAAGTGAACGACGCGGATGAGGTGAAGTTCGAAATTTGGAAGCAGGGAAACGACCAGCATGAAATGATTTCAGCCAAGAGCAAAGGAAATGGAAAATACGCTATTGAAAAAACATTTACCGACGCAGGGACATATTCCGTTGTAGCCCATGTTACAGCTCGCAATATGCATAATATGCCCAAAACAGATGTGATTGTAGGTGACAATGCTGGTTCCGCATCGGAGCATGAAGAAAGCGGTTCTGACCATTCGCACCATGACGATGCTGCTGGTGTGGCTGTAACGTTGCATCCACAGATGTTTACAGTCAACAAGGAGGAACCAATTGTAGCCGATATTGCGTATAATGGCCAGCCACTTACGGCGGCAAAAGTTCGTTTTGAAATCTGGAAGGACCAGATGAAGCATGAGTTTATCGATGCGAATGAACAAGGCAGTGGAAAGTACCAGGCGAAAACGGTATTTAAAGAAAAGGGAACGTTTTCAGTTAAAGTGCATGTCGAAACGAACGAATTGCATGAACATCAAGTAAAGCAAGTGATGGTTCAATAGAAAGGAAGCCCCAAAGGCTTCCTTTTTTCTATTTTCTTTTCGTCTTTCTTTGTCCTTTTTTTCATATATATAACCAAACATATTAGCGAACTGATCAAACCAAATCCACGGCTCATTCCACACTGTTCTGCCATTGCTTATAAGCAGCCTGCAATCGAAATGGAGATAGCGTTTAGGGCGATGGCTAACGGCTGGATTGCTGGGCTCGAAGCTTTGATTGAGGAGAGGGGAGAAAAGCTCGGTGCTCAGCCTCGTGAGCTTGTATTTTCAATAAATAATGGATTGCCACGATAAGCTTTAGGGAAAAGAGAGACAGGGGGAAGAAAATGATTAAAAGATGGCTGGCAGCTTGGCAGATTGCTGCTGTATACGTAGGAACTGTCGTTGGAGCGGGATTTGCGACAGGAAAAGAGATTATTGCTTTTTTTACACAATACGGAAAAATTGGAACGATGGGAGTTTTGATTAGCGGTTGGCTGTTTGCATGGCTAGGAATGCGGATGATGATGATGGCGAGAGCGCTCCGGGCTTCCTCGTACAAGCAATTGAATGATTATTTGTTTGGCAAAACGGCCAGCACATTCGTTACGTTCATTATGACGATCATGATTGTTGGCGTGACTTCTGTGATGCTATCAGGAGCAGGAGCGTTATTTGAGGAGCAGCTCGGATTGCCGAAGCCTCTAGGGATGCTGGCGACGATCGTTCTTGTGTTTGCCGTGATGCTTTATGATGCAAAAGGCTTATTTGCCGTGAATGTGTTCGTTGTTCCGATGATGATCCTATTTAGCTTTGTGCTTTTAGGGAAATTACTGCTTGGGGGAGAATGGTGCGGTCCTTCTAGCTCCTCTCCTTCCTCTTGGAGTGCTTTTTTCTCGCCTCTTTCCTATGCGGCCTTTAATTTAGCGATGGCGCAGCCGGTTCTTGTTCCGCTCGCCTCTGAAGCAGAGGACGATCGAGTGGTCAAGTGGGGAGCGTTGCTTGGCGGGATATTGCTAACGAGCATTTTATTGAGCAGCCACTTTGTTTTGCTGTCTTTTCCGCATGTATTGCGTTATGAAATTCCTATGGCTGAAATTGTTCGCACGTTTTTTACGTATTTTTATTGGTTGTATTTATTCATTATTTATGGCGAGATTTTTACGTCCATCATTGGTGGAGTATTTGGGCTGCAGCGACAGTTTCAGGCATTCTCCTCGACGTTGTTTTTGGCGATGTTGTTTTTGATTTTGTATACGATCAGTTCATTTCGCTACGGATCTTTGCTCTCATTCTTATATCCTTTGTTTGGATATATCAGTCTTTTGTTTCTTGTTTTGCTTTTGTTTCGCAAAATTCCTCAGACGTCAAAATAGGATGCGGCAAAAATCTGCTTTTCAAAAAAATGAAAGGCTTGGCGGTGCAGCCAAGCCTTTTGGTTTTAAAAAAGATAGGGCATTTGTGCGATTCGCTCAGCTCAGATAATGGGCGTTTTTAGCCGTGAAGCGTTCGACAAACGGTTAGTATAAACTAGGAATGCTGGAAGCGGGTGACGATTTGTTGCAGCTGTTGAACAGAGGTGGATAAAACAGCGGCATCCTTGGCCAGTTCATGAATGGCAATGGTTTGCTGTTCCAATCCTGAAGTTGTTTCATGAACCATATTGGTAAAATCTTTAGCAATGCTATGCACTTCTTCGATCGTTTGTTTTAATTCATCACCATGGTTCGTAATCTGCTCCACATGATTTCGGCTACGCAGCAGCAGGTCATTCATTTGTGAAAAAACTTGCAAAAATGATTTCATCGCTTCATTTGTTTTTAAAAAGGAATGCATAGTGGTGGCAGCGGTTTGCCCGTTTTGCTGAACCGCTTCCACTGCACGATCCAGCAAATGCCTCATCTCTTGCAACGAAGATAAAATTTGTGCGGAAAAGGTGTTAGTGTTTTCCGCCAGCTTTCTGACTTCTTGAGCGACAATGGCAAATCCTTTTCCAGCTTCTCCAGCTCTTGATGCTTCAATCGAAGCATTTAGCGCAAGCAAATTTGTTTGCTTGGCAATCGCTGTAATGGCCGAAACAATTCCCACGGCTTGATTGGCTTCTTGAGAAGCGGAGTAGATGAGCGAAGCCGTCTCTTGCATATCATGCTGCATCCCATCCATTTGCTCTTTTGTCAATTCAAGCAAGCGGCTTCCTTGGAGCATCGATTCCGTTACTTCTCTCGCATGGTTAACAACGCTTTCAAACTCTTTTTGCATATCCCATACTTCTTCAAGCATTTTAGTGACAAATTGATTGGCATGTTCTACTGATGCGGTTTGCTGCTTTGCCCCTTCGCGGAATGTTTCCATCGCAGCGGCAATTTCGTCAAACGACTCTGAAAGGCGTCTCGTTTCATTTGTTTGCTGCTCGCCTACTTTGCTTACGGTTTGGGTAGCTTTGGCTAATTCTGCTAAAATCGTGCGCATACCTAGAATCATTTTGTTAAGCTCATACCCAATTTGATGAAATATCGTTCGTTTTTGAACTGTCTGTACTTGCGCGTCAAGATTTCCTGACGAAACGGTGCGAGTGACATAGTACCAGTGGCGGCATTCTTTGATGATCGCTCGATAAAGGAAGGTATGGAGAATAAGGCTGATTACGATCGTTAAGCTACAAATGAATAATGGCGATAAAGAGAGCAGTTGAGCGATAAAAAAGCTGATGGTGGCCGGAATGGCCGATAGACATGCTAATTGAATTTGCAAAGTAGGCTGATAAGATAATCTGCCCATTCGCAAATTTAATCGCTTGCCTGTGCTGTCTATGTATAGAGGGCAACTTGCATCGATGAGCAGCTCACCGGTATCACGCTTGTACGCTTGCAGAAGCGGTTCGGTTGTTTGAGCAGCTTTTTGACCAACTTCATCAGAAAACGTTCGGCCTTCGCGCAGCCGATTCGTGTGGACAATGGCATAGCCTCTTTCATCAACGATAACAAAATATTCATCATGCTGCAGCTGTTCATCAAGAAATGAGCGAATGCGATCCATTTGCTGTTCAAGAGGCTTGGCTTTGTCTATTTTTTGCCGAATTTGTTCAGACACTTGAACAACTTTTTTCAGTGCATCTTGTGCCTCTTTCTTTTTGAATAGTCGATTCATTATGTCCCCCTCCGTTCTTATTTCTTTCAATATATACTGAAAATTTAGATTTATCAACCTAGGAAAAAGGATGTCTATGCATAAAACAACAAAATCAAGGGAGACTAGCAAATAAATGCTTGTTTGATTAATGAAGGCTTGAGGGGATGACCATGTCTATTTTTTCATTTATGTTTAAAAACGGTAAGCAGCAACAAGTAAAAACGCTGCCGCAATTATTGCAAATTTTTAAGCAATCGAGCGACTTTGCTACGGTTGAATTCCAGACAAACGGATATCATTTTTGCATTTCTTATTTTGATTCATTGATTGATCCAAAGCTCTTGCAACAGCAGGTGATTTGCCGGTTGCAGCGGGATTTATCGTCTTATGCTTCTCTTGCTCTCGAAGACTTGCAGCAAATTATCCCTGTACAGCGAATCGAGGTGACGGCAGATGTTGAGATGATTGAAGCAAAGCTGCTAAAGGGATTTGCGATGATTCAGCTGAAAGGAGTCGCGGACCACTGCGCCCTTGTTAATTTGGCCAGCGAAAATCTAGGATTACGGCCAAATAATGATTCGGAAAATGAGTTTAGCGTGGTCGGTCCAAAAGTAGGATTTGTCGAGAATATTGGAACTAATTTACATTTATTGCGCCGCCAAATTGTGACTCCTCATCTTGTCTTTCGGGAATTAACGATCGGTTCGATGTCACAAACGAAAGTCGTTATTGCTTATATTGATGGAATTGTTAATGAACAAACATTACAGACTGTTGTGCAGAGAGTAAGTGAAATCGAGTTTGATATTATGTTTGACACATCGCTATTTGAACAAATATTATCAGACAATTCTTCATCTCCTTTTCCTTCATTTGTATCAAGTGAACGGGTGGACAAAATCGTATATGCGTTAATTGAAGGAAGGGTTGCGATTTTTTCCGATGGCTCTCCATATGTCATCACAGGGCCTTCGACGTTATTTGATTTTTTTACCTCTCCGGAAGATTATTATTTGCCGTGGCTTCTTGGTTCATTTTTTCGCTTGATTCGAATGATCGGAGTCATGTTTTCGATTTTGGCATCCCCCATTTATGTGGCGGTTTTAACCTATCATTATGAAATGCTTCCGAAGGATCTGCTGGGTCCGATTATTTTTTCTCGTTCCAACGTTCCTTTTCCGCCGATATTAGAAGTGTTGTTTCTGGAAATTACGATTGAGCTTTTGCGTGAAGCTGGGGCGCGCCTGCCTACAAAAGTAGCCCAGACCCTGGGGATTGTCGGCGGTATTGTCATTGGGCAGGCGTCCGTGGAAGCGGCGCTTACAAGTAATATTTTGCTGATTATCGTCGCATTAGGCGCCCTTGCTTCGTTCACGACGCCAATTTATAAAATGTCGAATACGATTCGGTTTATTCGGTTTCCGATTATTTTATTTGCTGCCTGCTGGGGAGGAATCGGCATTGTTTTCGCCGCCTGTTTGCTTCTGATTCATTTAGGCAAGCTACAGTCGTTCGGAAGTCCTTATCTCGTTCCTCTATATCCGTTTCGGGTTAAAGATTTTGCAGACAGCTTTATTCGTTCTCCTTATCATTTGACCGTAAAACGTCCAAGTTATTTACGGCCTTTGACATTATGGAGATATGATCCAAAAAAAGCGAAGAAGAAAAAAGATATTGATGAGTAGAAGAGGAGATGCTGATGAAACGAGCTCTCTATTTCATGTTGGTCGCTCTCTTAGTGCTTTCTGGATGTAAAAGCTCCCGCATCGTTGACCAAATTCAAATTATTCATGCGATGGGGTATGATGTGAAAAATGGCAAATACACAGGGACAGCCATCTATCCGACATTTAAGCAAGGACCGATGACGAAGCCGGACATTTTAACGACGGAATCATCGACGACGTATGATTTAATTCCGCGGCTTTCGTCGAAATCAGCCTTGCCGATTGAAGAAGGGCAAATACGGCTTGTGCTTTTTGGACAACAGTTTGCTAAGCAAGGCATTGCCGAAATCGTTCATAGCTTAGCAAGGAACAACAAGGTGGGGAGTCATTTGCAGCTGGCGGTCGCCAAAGGCGATGCGGAAGAACTGCTGCGCATCACCGCTGAAACGACATTGAGCGATACGCTCTATTTATCCAATCTCATTGAACAAAATATTCGTGAAATGAATTTGCCGAAGACGAATTTGCACATTTTTTTATACAATTACTTCGGCAAAGGACGCGATCCATTTTTGCCCTATTTAGAAAAAAAGGGAGATACCGTAAAGCTGGAGGGGCTGGCTTTATTCAAATATGGCCATTATGTTGGGAGAATTGATTTACGGAAATCGTTTCTTGTTAAGCTGTTATTGGATGAAACCAAAAATGGTGTTTATCAGCTGCCAATTTCACAAAATGAAAAAAAGGGGCGAGTTTTATTAGAAAATTTGTTTGCCCATAGTCATTATTCACTGAAAAAAGGCAGCTCTCCAGTGATCGATATTCATCTTCGCATTCGTGCTTCTATTCGCGATTATCCAATGTGGCTTGACCTTTCTAGACAGCGTTCCTTCCAGAAAGTGAGCGAGCAGATGGAAAAGAAGCTTAACCAAGATATTAAGAATTTGCTTTCATTTTTCCAAAAGAAAGGTGTCGATCCGCTCGGAATTGGTGATTTTGTGCGGAGCAAGACGAGACATTGGGATGAAGAAGCCTTTTATAAGCAATATCGACACTTGCAAATTCGCCCGCATGTAAAAGTTGACATTGTTCAAACAGGCATTGGTGAGTGATTGCATTGGAAAGGGGGAGTGTCATGCAGCAGACAGAGCATGAACGCTTTCATATTTCTCCGTTTTTTGTATTTTTTACGATTCATTGCTCGCAAATAGGAGTAGGAATTTTGAGCCTTCCCAATCTTCTCAATGAAGAGACGGGACATGACGGATGGATGAGCGTCATCATCGCTGGAACGATCATTCATATTTTGATATGGATGATTTATAAAATTTTTAAATCGGCCGGGGAGAATAAAGATGTCATTCAAGTGAATGTACAATACTTTGGCAAATGGATCGGAAATATGGTAAATGTAGTCCTGCTCGTTTACTTTTTTTCGTTCGCTTTAATTGTGATGCGGATCTATACGGAAATTATTCAGGTGTGGGTATTTCCGTTGATGGGAGCATGGCAGTTCTGTCTCATCATTTTAGTGCTAACGTATTATACGGTTTCCGGTGGATTCAGAGTGGTAGTCGGCTTATGCTTTTGGGGAGTTATGATCCCTCTTCTTATCATTGTTCCTATGCTAGTATTTCCGCTTGAATATGCTCATTATCGCAATTTTTTGCCGATCTTTGACCATTCTGTGCTTGAAGTGATCAAGGGGGCCAAAGCGTCGACGCTTGATTATCTCGGCTTTGAAATGATCCTGATGTATTATTCGTTTGTAAAAAATGCTCCTCAATCACATAAATGGGCGCAATGGGGCAACGCATTCACCACCTTTCTTTATTTAATAGTGGTTTGTATTGCTATCGTTTTTTATAATGAAGAGCAAATTCGGCATATTATATGGCCAACATTGACACTAGCAAAAATCCCGGAAATTCCATTTATTGAACGGATGGAGTATATTGTCATTTCAACTTATGTCATGGTTATTTTTCCGATTATTTGCTTAGCTGTTTGGTCGGTCACACGCGGATTAAAACAAATTATTTCGTTAAAGCAACGCATCTCATTGCCGATTATTTTACTTTTGCTATTTATTTCCTCGTTTTTTTTCACTAAGCGGGCTCAGATCGATCAATTTAGCAATTTAGTCTCAACCGCTGGTTTTTATGTGTTGATGGCCTATATTCCATTTTTGTGGATCTATGTGTCAATAGCCAAGTTGTTTAAATCTAAAGCTAGTGAAAAATAAAGAAATGTGGTATAGTATGAAAGGAAAAAATGATGGATAGAAGAAATCCGCCCGAATGTCGTATCGGTGCGGGAGAGGTTCTAGAACAACCCTCTATAAAAAACTAGGGAAGGCTATATCCTTAGGGGGTATGGCTTTTTTGTTTTAGAATGCTCTTTCTTCTTGAAATAAAGAAAGGAGAGCGAAACGAAATGAAGAAGGAAAAAGCTGTCGTTGTATTTAGCGGGGGGCAAGACAGTACAACTTGCCTGTTTTGGGCCTTACGGCAGTTTGCTGAAGTAGAGGCGGTTACCTTTGATTATCGTCAGCGACATCGCCTGGAAATTGAAGTCGCTTCTGACATTGCACGGGATCTTGGTATCCAGCATACGGTGCTTAGTATGTCTTTGTTGAACCAATTGGCGCCGAACGCGCTGACGCGAAGCGATATGGCGATTGAACATCAAGAAGGAGAGCTTCCCTCTACTTTTGTTGATGGCCGGAATTTATTATTTTTGTCGTTCGCGGCCGTGCTCGCCAAACAAAAAGGCGCGCGTCACTTAGTAACGGGTGTGTGTGAAACGGATTTTAGCGGATATCCAGATTGCCGAGATGTTTTTATCAAATCACTTAACGTGACATTAAATTTGGCGATGGATTACCAATTTGTTATTCATACGCCGCTTATGTGGCTTAATAAAGCAGAAACATGGCAGCTTGCTGATGAATTAGGAGCGTTGGAATTCGTACAAACCAAAACACTCACATGCTATAACGGGATCATGGCTGATGGATGCGGAGAATGTCCAGCTTGTGTGCTGCGCAGGAGAGGATTGGAGCAATATTTGCAAGCAAAAGCCGGGGTGGAGCAGCGATGATGCATCAGCTTTATCCACAAGTATTTCATGATTATTGTTATGAACTTAATAAGGATATGCATATCGCTGCTGCTCATTTTATTCCGCATCAGCTGGCGGGAAAATGTGCCCATATTCATGGTCACACGTACGTCGTGAACATTACGGTAGCTGGGGATGCACTTGATGAGACGGGCTTTTTAGTGAATTTTCAAAAATTGAAACAGCTTGTTCACGGTAAGCTCGATCATACGCTTTTAAATGATCATCAAGATTGGTTCGATTCTAAAAATAGTGAACATTTCCCAACGACAGAAATTGTCGCACGAAAAATATACGAAGTGGTACAAGATTATTTGGATGCATTGCCTCACAAGCCAAAATGTTTGCAAGTATTTGTGCGTGAGACTCCGACAAGCTATGTTGTGTACCGCCCGAAAGCGGGTGACCGATAATGGGAAAGACGATTCCCGTACTTGAAATTTTTGGGCCAACGATTCAAGGAGAAGGAATGGTCATTGGCCAAAAGACAATGTTTGTCCGAACCGCTGGCTGCGATTATTCATGCCGCTGGTGTGATTCCGCTTTTACATGGGACGGAACAGCAAAGGAAGAAATTCAACAAATGACAGCTGAAGAAATTTGGCAGAGGCTTGCAGAAATAGGGCGTGACTGTTTTAGCCATGTGACGATTTCTGGAGGGAATCCCGCTTTACTTAAATCGCTTGGCGGGCTCGTTCGGCTATTAAAAGCAAAAGGGATCCGTGTAGCATTGGAAACACAAGGAAGCCGTTGGCAAGATTGGTTTTATGAAATCGATGATTTAACGATATCGCCAAAACCGCCAAGCTCAGGAATGGAAACCAATTTTGCGATATTGGATGAAATAATGGATAAGCTAACGGCCAACGGGCGTACCGTTCATATGAGTTTAAAAGTCGTCGTTTTTGATGAACGGGATTTTGCTTATGCGAAACATGTGCACCAGCGTTATCGCCACATTCCTTTTTATTTGCAAGTGGGCAACGACGATGTAGCAGGAATGGACGAGGCGATGCTGCGCACAAAATTGCTCAATCAGCTGCGATGGCTAGTAGAAAGAGTTGCTTATGATCCAGAAATGAACGATGTCCGCGTGCTGCCGCAGCTGCATACGCTTCTTTGGGGCAATAAGCGAGGAGTTTAATGAACAAACGAAAGGAGCATGAATGATGTCAGGAAGAAAAGAAGAAGAATTACAAGGTGTCACTCTCCTTGGCAATCAAGGAACCAAATATTTATTTGAATATAGTCCAGAAATATTAGAAGTATTTGATAACAAACATCCAGACCGCGACTATTTTGTGAAGTTTAATTGCCCAGAATTTACAAGCTTGTGTCAATGAGGGCACACTTCAGTGGTGACACTGTCGATTAAACCTTGTGAATTCAGGGGAAGAGAATAGGGGAAAACGATTTTGCAGGCAATATCATCAGCCGATAAAAGACTTTTATAGTTGATGAAAAAACGTCACTTGTATGTGAAGTTTCTCCCTGTTTCTCCAATCCTGAGCCAAGCCCTAAAAAGCAAACCATGCTTACTCGTGGTTTCAGATCCCATCGATTGATTGGTTGTCCCTGTGCTGTATCAATGATAAGCAAATGGACATGCAGGAAAGCAAGCTAGTGACTTGCCCCAGTCACGCCAAAGCGTGACTGACGCATCACCTATCCACAACGGGGACAATGCTGAAGCAGCCAGATAGTTAGTTGTGCGCTATGCTCAACAAGCACCACGGGTTAAACCATATTCTTTTTAGGGAAGGTGCAGAGACTATCGAAATCACTTCATCATGAAGCGACTGAAGAGTAGTGATGAAGGAAGAGAGTAGAGTACATCGTGAGTTTGACGATCACGGTGGAAGCGCAAGGGTTCTTATCGGATATCGCAGTCGGATAAGAATAAGATATAGTCCACCTACTTTTTTAAGTAGTTGCCGAAAACTGGGCAACCAGACTTCGCCACTATCTACATTAGTTATATCCCTGATAAAAAATGTGTGGAAAGTAAGTCGTTGAAGCTTTATTTATTTAGTTTTCGCAACCATGGGGATTTCCATGAGGATTGTGTGAACATTATTATGAATGATTTAATCGAAGCTATGGATCCACGTTATATTGAAGTATGGGGAAAGTTTACGCCGCGCGGCGGCATTTCGATTGATCCGTACTGCAATTGGGGACGTCCCGGAACAAAATATGAAAAAATGGCCGAGTATCGCTTAATGAATCATGATTTGTATCCAGAGAAAATAGACAATCGCTAAGCGAAAGCCTCCTCGCCTCCAAACGAGGAGGCTTTATTTTGCGCAGCGAAATGCCTAAGAGCGTACTGCCAGCATCCATTTGCCATACTATTTGCTTGTCAACTATGCTAGAAACGAGAGAGCCCCAGTCCTGTTCATTCGTTTTCATTGGATAATCAACATGTCAAATATGGGCCTGATCCTCGTTTGGATAGCTGGCGATCGTGGCGCCCGAATATTCATTGCCCAACTTAAACCGTTTTTGCTTTTCATTATGTCGATTGTTCCATTCCAATCGCTATAGACCAAATTATAGGTTGGTTTTAAAAAAAGTAGTAGTTTTTTTTCGGAAACTTATATATAATGACAATTGATTTTTTTATTTGGGGGGTTTAGTCTTGGGAGACAGGACGGCTCTATTAATCGGAGCGAGCGGGTTAATCGGAAGCGAGCTTTTAATGCTGCTTCTCCAATCCGATGATTATCAGCATGTGACGATTCTAGTGCGTCGAGAATTACCGATTGAGCATCACAAGCTGGAACAAGTGGTCATTGATTTTAAAAGCTTGGAGAAGTACGAACGCTATTTTTGTGTGGATGATGTGTTTAGTTGTCTCGGAACAACGATGAAAAAAGCCAAAACGAAGCAGAATTTTATTCAAGTGGATTATGAATATACGCTGCGGGCTGCGGCGTTAGCGGAAAAATGCCACGTCAAGAGCTTTCTGACTATTTCATCTGTCGGCGCTGATCCGCAATCTCCGTTTTTTTATAATCGTGTTAAAGGGGAAACGGAAGAAGCTTTGCAACGGCTCGCGATTCAATCATTGCACATCTTTCGCCCGTCTTTGCTGCTTGGCGATCGTCAGGAATTTCGGTTGTCAGAAAAGGCAGCGGAGTGGCTTTTAAGCCACATGCCATTTCTGTTTATTGGAAAATGGCGCAAATACAAGCCCGTTGAGGCCAAGAAAATGGCTTTGGCAATGTTCCAGGCAGCAAGATCTTGCCCGAAAGGAACGCATATTTATGAATCGGATCAAGTCGCCCATATTTCGTAAAAAACCGGCCATCTGCGGCCGGCTTTTTTATTCGATGATTTTATAGTTTTTATGGTTTACAACCGTCCGTTCTTGTAAGTCTAATTCTTTATAGTTTTCCATGTATGTTAAATCAACGATGACAGAGTTTTCATTCACCTTTTCGACAATACCGCGCAAGCCGTTTTTAAACTCGATAATATTGCCTATCTCTGCTTTTTGCACCATATACATTCTCCTTTTTCATGTATTTGTTATAGTTTGCCTCATTTTCTTTTATAAGTAAAGACCCTTTGTTCCTAATTTTGAAAAAAGATGGCCTTAGGCCATCTTACTTGGCAAATACGTGATTGCCAATGACAACGGTTACTTGTTTCGAGCGTAGCCAACTGCTTTTCGCCGTTTTTGGATTATAGAAAAATAAGGATCCAGATCCTAAACCGCGAAAAGCCAGGGCTTCTTCAACGGCAAGGTAGGATTCGCGATCTGCTGGTTCACGAATCGTTCCGTTTTGTACAGGAGTAAATGCATAATAGCCGCCTGAGCGCTCATAAATGACATCCTTAATGGTATTCGGGAAATCAGGATGGTCCACTCGATTTAATACGACTGTGGCTACCGCTACTTTTCCTGCGAATGGTTCGCCTTTTGCTTCAGCATGGACAAGGCGCGCTAATAAATCTTTGTCGCTGGCTGAAATGGTTGGAGGAATGAGCAGCCTTTCTCCTGGGAACAGCCAGTCGTTTTGTTTTTTATTTATATTTTTCAACTGGACAAGTGAAACACTATGTTGCTTTGAGATTTTCCAAAGAGTATCCCCGGTTTGAACGGTATAAACGGTTTGAGCCTGAGCATCTTTCGCAAACAACAATGCAGAAAAGCATGCAGCTGCTAAAGTGAAATGTTTAAGCTTTTTCATAAAATTACCTCCTTGTTGTTCGCTCGCTACTAGACTAACAAGGATTTTTATTCTGGTCATTATCTAAATGTTGGAAACATCCGTTTTTTGTTGATATAACAGCTGAAATAGCAACTTTGGAAATATTTTCACGGTCAAGTTCAGTTGATCTGTTCTCTCTGCATAGAAATGAGTGCGTCATTCCGCCTTTTCAATTTAGTGGTGTAATCTCGTGTAGCGATATAAAGAGGATGGAATGTATCAACATTTTCCTTTTTTAGTGGGCGGGTATGACGATCGGACGACCGATCAATTCGTTTGTCTAAAAGGGGCGGTTGTGCGGTTCTCAGTCACGCTTTAGCCTGAGGCAAGTTACCGACTTGCCTTCCGTCTGTGAGTTTTGACAAATACCGTCTGTTCATCATCTGCCATCATATGAATTTGGAGAAATGCCTTATTTTCTGATCAACGCCAAGCTAAATGTTCGATTTCTTACATTGATGCGGGTATTTTCTATATGGTTTGTTTCCTTTTTTCCGAATTTATCGGTTCGACGAAAGGGACGAAGCTTTTTATTGTTATAGTACCGCGGAATTTACGAAAGCGCGCTTTTGGGAAAGGGTTTTGTAGAAGAGGATGTCGTCCTTTGCAAAATTAGAAAAAACATATCGTCCAATGATTATTAGTATGATAAAAAAACTGCATGTCACAAAAGAATGGGATGAATATTATCAAATTGGCTTAATTGCGTTATGGGAAGCTTCGTGCCAATTTGAGAAGGAGAAGGGCAGCTTTTCATCCTTTGTGTACAAAAAAGTATATTGGGCCATGGTTTCCCATTTGCGTCGACAGTGCCATCGAAAAAAATGGGAATGTGCCTTGACGGATGGATTGATCCATATACTGTTTGACGATCGAACAATTTATAAGGAGGGAATAGTGGAGCAGGCGCTCAAATCATTGACAGAACGGCAAAAAAAATGGCTGATTGGTTACATTATCGAAGGGAAATCATTAAAAGCAATTGCTGAAGAGGAAGGAGTGACAGTTGGAACGGTTAAGCAGTGGCGGGTTGAGGCGCTTAAAAAATTGCGCAAGCAGCGATGGGAATAGTCAGTCGCCCTCCGGTAATCCATAGCCGGAGGGCGATTAACTACGCGGATGTTCTAGGTAATGGTAGATAACGTCTCCACCATGCTGGGCAATGCCGCGGAAATGCTTAAAATCGCTGCGATTGACAAGGATTTTGCGAAATAGTAAAAAGTCCTCTTTTTTGACAAGCAGCTCGGAAATGTTTCGATCTCGCAAATCATCCAGCAATTTTGCTGCAAGCTTTTCGTCCATACCTCCACCTCCGAAGGATATTGTAACGCAGCTGGAGAGGTTTTGGTAGGGTAAATACCCATTTTCCTTTCAGGCAAACACCCTTTACTTGTTCATTCATACAATATGATGGGTATGTATCATAGAACGTACCCATACTAAATGAATAAAAGGAAGGAAGAGAGAAATGAGTAATTGGAACCCATATGCGAATTATTCTGGTTTTTATGATAATGATTATGATGTCGAGGATGCATTTCGTCATGATAATAACGCGCCAGCTTTTCCGATGATGCCAACCAATAACGCGCCGGCTTTGCCAACGATGCCTCCAACACAAGTAATGCCTGTATCCCAAATGCCGATGCCAGTCGAACATGCATACATTCCTTCATGCGGTTGTCAACCAATGCCGACATGGTGCGGAACAGATCAATGGATGGGAGGATCTTATCCATTTGTTAATCCTGGACATGTCGAAGTGGGATCAGTCGTATCTCCGAATGCGGCGCCAATACCTAATATGCAGCCAATGCCAGGCATGCAAAGTGCGCCGATGATGGGAATGCCGTATCCGATGGGGGGAACGACCGGACCAATGGGTGGCTTTCCTTCAAGTTCAGGCTGCTGCGGAGCACCATACTATCCATATCGATAAAGCAAAAAAAGACCGCTGCACAATTGTGGCGGTCTTTTAACTATTTATCGTGTGTTCATGGATTCGATGATTCCACTGATTAAGCTAATATCGTTTGTTACTAAATAAGCAGGAAGCAAGGCGAGAATAAATAGCACCGTAATATAAGACATAAGTGCATTTTTGATAATTTTACTAATTGCCATTCAGATCACTTCCTTATTGCTTTTTTCTATTTTCACATTTTTAATAGTATTAGTCAACTATTTCTGAAAATTCTATATATTTCGTGTTCGGCAATTTTATATTTGAACGTTTGGAAACATTTTGATAAAATAAAAATATCATCAACAGCTGTTGAAGAGGTGGCAGCGTGAAAATAAGGAAGGCCAATATACTAAATGAACGGGAAACGACCAATGTTTACATTTATGAAAATAAAAAAGAAGAGCACATTGTTGTTGCGATTCCTCATATGGAATGGTCGTTTTTGATTCGCTATGAAGAGGAAACAGAATTGTTGCGAAGTAAACTGCTTTCATCGCTTTCGAAGAAAGTGGAGGGAGCACAAGCAGAACCATTAGTGGACAAGCTTTTATATTGGGTCCGTGAAATGTAAATAATACAGTTGTACCGCAGAACCAGACAGGGCGGTGGAGCTTCATAGCTTCGCCGCTTTTACGTTATGATTATAAGTTAGGGGTTCGATGCAAAAGTGTTTACAAAGCAAAAAGCCGTGGTTATTTATTTAATATTTAGTATCGTTTGGATTATTGTAACGGACTTGTTCATGCAGCTTCTTCGTTTCGATCACTCCATGCAAATGATCGTGAATATTGGAAAAGGCGGGCTTTTCGTCGTTTTATCTGCCGTATTTCTTCATCAAATGATTAAAAAGGCCGAACAATTGAAGAAAACAGTAGAAGAAGAGCAGCAATTGTCGACATTGATTAATTCGATGCCTGACTTTGTTTGCTTTAAAGACAGTAAGGGCCGCTGGCTGCGTGTGAATGATTTTGGAAGAAAATTATATAATTTAGAAAATGTGGATTATATAGGAAAAACAGATCTTGATCTTGGCGAAATGGTGCCATTTTTTAAAGAAACGTTTCGATATTGTGCGCAGACGGATGAAGAAACATGGAAAAAGGGAATGATGACGAGGACGGAAGAGTCGTTCATGACCACAAATGGGGAATTTAAGACTTTTGATGTCATTAAAGTGCCGCTCTTTCACGAAAATGGAGAACGGAAAGGGTTACTGACGATCGGGCGTGATATTACACAGCAAAAATTAGCAGAAACGTTATTGCTGAAAAAAGAAAAGCTATCGGTTGTTGGCGAATTGGCGGCGGGAATCGCCCATGAAATTCGCAATCCGCTCACTTCTATCAAAGGGTTTATGCAGATGATGAAAGAGGCGAAGAAAACGAATGAATGGTATATAGAAATTGTACTTAATGAACTTGAGAGAATCGATCAAATTGTAAGCGAGTTGCTTGTGCTTGCAAAGCCGCAAAGCCACTGCTATAAGCCCTTTTTGCTGAGCGACGCGACCGGTTACGTTATTCATTTAATTAGCCATGAAGCGGTGTTAAACAATGTGGATATTTCCATCGAAAATACAGCACCGCATGCACAAATTCACGGTGATAAAAACCAAATGATTCAAGTTTTAATTAATATTGTGAAAAATGCAATTGAAGCAATGCCTCAAGGAGGAAGGCTGCGTTTGCATATACAGGAAGAAGGCGAGAATGTACACGTCACCATTGCTGATACGGGTGTGGGCATTGCGAAAGATCGTCTGAAAAAAATCGGCGAACCATTTTTTACATTAAAGGAAAAAGGAATGGGACTTGGCTTGACAACAAGCATGAAAATCGTTCAAGAGCACAAAGGAACGCTGCGAATCGAGAGCGAACTTGGAAAAGGAACGACGGTCCATTTGCTGTTGCCCTTATACCAAGAGAAAAAAGAGGCTGATCGTTAACGATCAGCCTCTTAGATTGTGGGTAGATGCTCCCATTCTTCGTTACGACCTTGCTCCGTTGAAAACAGTCTGAGTTAAGAAAGTTTGTTTAATCTTTTTCAGAGGCCATTTTTTGATCTTTAAACAATATTTATCAAATGAAAGGTTCTAACCCAGCTGCTGTTTTATTTTTCAATCCAAGTTGTTGTTACATCAACTGGAAGACGAGTGGAGCGGTGAGCTGGGGCTGTGCTTTTTCCAATCGTAACCAGCATTACTGGAATATAGCGCTCGGGAACTTGAAATTCCTTCATGAATTTTTCAGCATCAAAGCCGCCAATTGGACAAGTGCTCCATCCTTTTGCAGTCGCAACAAGCATAAGCTGCATAGCCGCAAGCGAAGCATTTGTGAAAGCAGCATCCCGTGCATATTGTTTATTTTCATAAGCACCAGCAATCTGTTTTGCTAGCGTTTCTTTGATTTCCTTCGTCATATGTCCAGCTTCGACTAATGGATCGTATACGCTGTCAGTATTGCGATTGGCTTCAAGATCCCCAAGTACAGCAATAACGGCAGAAGCATCGACAATTTGCTGCTGATTATAAGCGATAGGCAGAAGGCGTTTCTGAGCCTCTTCACCATGAAAGACTAAAAAATGCCATTGTTGTAAATTCCACGCGGATGGTGCTTTACCTGTTAGTTCAAGAATTTCTTTTAGTTCCTCTTTGCTGATAGGGAAGCTTGGATCATATTTGCGGACGGATTGCCGCTCATTTATTACGGTCAAAAAATCTTTCGTTGTTGATGTTTGCGTTGCCATTGGTATACCCTCCTACATCTGATTGTTAAAAAAAGAAATTAACTAACTTTTGGTAAGTAATATAAACAATCCTATCATAAAATTACTATTTGTATTTGTCAAATATTTTAATATCATCCATTGATGAGTCTTCCCTTTCTTAACGGAGTGGAAGTGGGAGAGTCTTATTCGAATATATGCCCCCTAAAATGCATATAATTTTCGCTTTTTACATAAATCCAACTTGATTTTTCAACATGATCCAAAGCGTCCCCATACTAATAAGCGGAATGTCAATCTATCTAATGGATTTTTACGTAGTAAGAACACAAGTATTGATGATCCATTATTTTACTAAAAATATGGAATGATTGAGCTAGGAATCAAACAATGTCCATTGGTTTTTATTGGATAATAAACACGTCTGTGGTAAGAATTTAGTGGAATTCATGTAGAGGTTTGAATTTATAGCTGCTCGGAAAGAAGCGCCTCTTTTTTTAGATGGCCGAAAACAAAAAATGCATGTTCCACCTATCCTTTTTTCTCGTTGATGCGATAGTAGAGATGAAAGGAGGTGAACGGGGGATGGCACAATCCATCATTCAGCAGTCGCAGCTGCGTTTAGTATTTGAAGCGGGTGTTGATGAAGCAGGCAAACCTATTTATAGACGGAGACAATTAAACAATATAAAAGTAACAGCATCTCCAGAGCAGCTTCTTGCTGTTTCTCAAGCACTTGCTTCTTTGCAAAGCGATCCGCTTGTTCAGGTCGAGCGCAGCGATCTGCATTTGATTACAAATGAAGGAGGGATGAGAGATGGAAAAGTCGTTGGAGCTACAATTTATTAACCAGCAAGGGAATGTGTTCCGGATTGTGATTGACCGTCCTATTGAGCCGGTCAATGCGCAGCACATATCTTCTGTTATGGATACGATTATCGCGGCCAATATTTTCACTTCAAGTGGAGGGGACCTTGTGGGGAAAAAGGGTGCGAGATTGCTGCAGCGCAATGAAGAGGAGATAGCGTTACCATAATCGGATAGGCAAGTCCGTCCAATGTTGATCAACACTTTCATACCGTATCACTTGCCTCTCTACCCAATATTCTCAAGATCATTTGAGGAGAAAAACATGCGAAATGGCCGGCCGGCTTATAAAGCGACCGGCCTATTATTTAAACATGGTTCCATATCAAATGGAGAGATTCATGTGGATGCGTATATGTCCCTTATTTCCGACGTTGGCTTTCCTGTCGTTGTCACTCTTTATCTGCTTCATCGAATCGAGGCTAAATTGGATGGTGTTATTGAATCCATTCAACGTTTATCTGAACAGCTAGCTGCTGACTGGCGTGCTGAATAATGTAAAACAAAAACCTGATCCTCGCATAGGGGGACCAGGTTTTTGTTTTGGCTCATATTAAAACAGGCGATTTTTTGCCGAAATATAATAATGAGAGGGGATTGCAGCGTGAGATTAACATAAAGGAATGGAGAAGATGAAACATAATCAATTTGTTGAAAAGCTATTAGCGGATGAACAGTTGTGGTTTACTGTAATGGATCAGCTGTTTGATATTGTCTTTCTGATGAAAGTAGAAGAAGGTCCTCGATTTCGCTATGTTCATGTAAGTCCTAAAGCGCTTCATTTAGCCAGTTTGGCCGAAGAAGATATGGGAAAATGCATCGACGATATTTATCCAAAGTCGGTTGCTGATCATCTAAATTCTCGATATCGTAAAGTAGTTGAAACAAAGGGTGTTGTGACTTACCGCGATCGGATGAATGTCACGAATGAGAAACGCACGGCCGAATCAACACTGATTCCAATTGTTGATGAAACGGGTGCGGTGTCCTATATACTTTCATTGACGCGGGATGTCACAGAGCTGATGCGTAAAGAGGAGCAATATGACGAAATTTATCAGCTTTTTCATTCATTGTTTACACATTCTCACGATGCATTTATTATGTTCGATTTAAGCGGGCGCATTTTACGCGTCAATCGCGAATTGGAGCAATTAGTAGGCTGGAAGCAGGATGAGCTTCTGGAAAAAGATATTGCACAGTTTTTACCAGAATACCGATTGGAACTAGAAAAAAGCTTACGACAGCTTCAAGCAGGGAAAAGTTTAACTTCTCTTCCATTATCGCTTGCGAATAAAAACGGAAAGAAAGTATATGTATCAGTAAATGTTACGCCGCTTTTTGGCAAAAACGGCGACGTGATAGCTGGTTTATCCATTATTAAGAACGTGACGGACTTAGTCGAAGTTCAGGAGCAGCTAAGGAGAAGCGAGGAGCTATATCGTAAAGTGGTAGAATTCCTGCCTGATACGGTCATGATTCAAGTCAACGGGATTATCACTTATATGAATCCCGCTGGATTAAAAATGGTAAACGCCAAACAGGTCAGCGAGGTAAAAGGGAAAAAAATAAACGATTTTCTTAAAAAGGCAGATAGCGATAGAGACGAATGGATCATGACCTCCTTGAATGGAGAAGAAAAAGTCGTGAAAGTGAACGAAATGACGATTCCATATTATCGGAAGAAGGCGCGATTTCTTGTGATCCACGACTTATCAGAGCAAAAAAGCAAAGAAAAAGAAATTGCATTTATGGTGCAATATGATTCACTTACAGGATTAGCCAATCGGAATTATTTAAGTGAAAAGCTAAAGGAGTTTATGCTCGCTTATAAAAATGTGGCGGTTTTATTGATTGATATTCACCGCTTTAAATTCATTAACGATTTTCTTGGATATTTAAACGGGGATGAATTGTTGCGGAAGGTTGCCAATCGCTTGAAGGAATTTGAATCTGAACGGACGTTTTTAGCAAGAATTAGTGAAGACGAGTTCGTGGTTGCCTTTGTTTATGATCAAAAGGATGAATTGAGACAGCTGCTTGACAAGCTTGACGCCTGCTTACAGGCTGTCTTCTTATAC
>NZ_NASY01000058.1:0-31691 GCF_002075365.1 Anoxybacillus sp. UARK-01
CATCATATCTATGTTTATATCAAAAAATGTAATTATAAGTATATTTTATAAAAAATTCCTAATAATACAATATAGTTTTTTGATAATTATTCCATAACGCTTGCTTTTATTCTGATTCCATGCAATTAGCAAATTTCCTTTTTTCAAATATATAAATTCATTTTGAAATTCTGATTATCTTATATCTATCCTTGCCTACAGTACTCTCAAACAGGTGAATCCATCAAAACAAAAAGAGTTTCAATCGAAAATGAAACTCGTAAAAAAACTTGTCCAATAACATAATCATTTATGTATAAAGATTAAGATTTTATCCAGGACTACCAGGCTTTTCGTTCTGTAAGAAGCAGGAAAAACAACGAATAATTTCTGCATAAAAAATCCACCAACTTCGAAATCATATACAGTGACCAAGATACTCAGCAAAGGACTAATAAACGCTTTTATACAACATTCCAAGGGGAACATCATCATGATTTCTAATTTTGTTATCGAACATGCAATGAATAGCGAAATGGATCCTCTTTTACAGGTGTTATTTCCATGCATAAATTAACTTTTTTATAAGAAATATCCTCTTTATAACAGGGCAACCATCGATTTCGAAAAAATCATGGTTAAAATGTTTCTTTTTAAAAAATTATTTGTTCTCGCCTCTTTACGTCAATTTGTGAACATACTCGATCGATTTAGATAATTTTGGAAAATGTACGGACTCCAAGCGGTTCAACATTTATCTACATTTTAAATGGTTTCGAGAGAAAGGGTTTTTTGCTTTTAACATTCAGCTTCTCAAAGATTGAGAAGTTCGGTATCCCTAAATCGTCATAGCAGTCTCTATGACTCTCAAGCAATATGGGGATTTCGACTCTAAGTATTGGTTAAAAGCATACAAGTTACACCTTTGGTACAACCTGATAGAAGGCATCATGTTATCACGTGTCTCTTTAAAGCTGAGAATCGAAATGATGTAGCCGTTGCCGGCGAATATGTCTTTAAAAGAGTGAGAGATTAAGTTTGCCCTTAGAGATACTGCCTACGGCAGTGAAAAATTCAGTAAATGCTCAAACAGATTGAAGTCCCTTTTATTTCATCCATCAATTCCTAAAACAGTGATAAATGAAAAGGTGCGTATGATTGAGTGATTATTCCATTGTTGGACAAATTTTGAGTGTTTACTTTAGATTTGCAACACTATCCAATACATATATTAAACGGTTTGCGCTCTCCTTCGACTTTTTAAGACATAACGGAAAGGTTGAAGAGATTGATATACATCATGCGGATAGGACATAAAACTTAGATCCTCAAGAATCTTACTGTTTCACTACATTTCCCAAATTTCAATCGTTTTTTACAATTTCGAATCCCCCTATCGTTCTCCTGTCTTTTTTAAGATTTACAACTCTTGCTTTTAATCTATCAAATAAAATGAGAAAAAACATCCGTATTTTCCGCAATTTTCATTGCGGAAAATACGGATGTTTTTTCTTATGGTACGACGATTTTTCTAACATCACATAATCTCTCGGAAGTAGAAAAAATATGCGATACGATTGCGATTATGGAAGGTGGTGTCATTTCGAAAATCGGAACGATGGAACAATTAAGAGAGATGTATAACCGGGCGATTCAGTTGCTGATAAAAGTAAAAAAAGAACATAATTTTATTGCGAATTCGTTAAAACATGATGCTGGTGACTTTATTTCCAATGTGCAAACATCGGGCGAATATTTATGTTGCGATCTTTTGCGCGGGAGTCGGACATTCCGAAGCTTATTCATTATTTGTCACGTCAAAATATCGATATATACGAAGTAAAAGTAGAAAAAGCGACACTGGAGGATATTTTCTTTGATCGTGTTACGGATCTCCATCCGTTGCTAATCAGTTAATGTTATCGTAGACGAAAAGGAAAATAGGCAGTTTGAGAATTTGTCTTGAAGCTATTTATAAAGTTTTTGTTTAGAAAATATGAAAAGGTTGAAGTAGCGGATAATAAAGGATCAAAACGGTTTATGATGCATATTTCAGCATCACCTTTTAGAACAACGAACGCTTTACGGCAAATCTGTTTGTCGTTGCGTTCTTGTTCGAGGGAAAAGTTTTGCCAAGTCCTATTTTATTATCACATTCAATTGCCTCTCTTCCCATCACTTGAAAAGTGCGTCATTAAAATTTCATTCTTTTTTTGTTTTTTAGTATTTTTTTACAGCCGACTTTACGGAAAATACGGATGTTTTTTATTGTTAAATATAGTAATGTGTAAACTGTAAGCGATCAATGTTGATGAAAAAAGGGGCGAGGTTTATCAGAAATCAAACTGTCGATGGGATAGTGAAAGGAATATTAGCCACATCGCTTACGACCGTCGTTGTGTTAGGGGGAGGACAGGCGTCATTTGCGGTCTAGCCTCAGCAGGAAGTTGTTAAATCGGGTACAGGTATCATTGCTCCTCAGTCTGTTGTTTCAAAAACACAATCAGCCGTTTTTGAGGCAGGGCAAACTACTCACACGTTAACGATTACAGGAACTTTCGAAACACGATATAGCAATGTTCATAGGAGATCAATATTTTCTGGGATTAAATCGATAACTTCGAGAGTAGCAAGTGGTGTTGGAAGCTGGAAACAAACAGGATATGAATACGAGCTAATTGATGGTGGTCGTACTTATGTTATTTATGTATCAGGAACATATACAATAAGTGGACAATCTTATCCGGTTACGGTAAGTATAGAATTTTATTGCAATGCGGATGGTTCCGTTAGTTAATGTAAAAGCCTCACTCATGATGAACGGGTAACGAAGAGGCAGATCATTATTATAGTCAAATCGTTGGCTAAACAGTTGAATCCAGAGGATATGGGAAACGTACAGCCAAATAATCATCTACACGACGAGGAATATTGCGAAGTCAGGGAAGAGCGGAGAAATTGACGGCATTTCCCTGATTCTGTTTTAATTCTTGTTCAAATTTAGAATAACTCCTTTAAAGAAAAGCGGATGATAAATCGTGTTGGAATTTTATGTTTATTTTTCATCTGAAGCAGCTGCTTAATAAAAGGAAGCTATATGCTGGAGCTAGTGTATTATTTTTTTTGGTTTTGTTGATTGTCGGATTCATTTTGTTCTTTTCAGATGATAGGCAATCAAGTATGGAGTATTCATGAAGTCTTCGTGCTTGTGCAAATGATATTGATTCTTTGCATGTTTTTTTATCTTCTCCATTCAAAGGAGCTTCTTTATGGCGTTCAGTTATTTTTGTGGATGGCTACCGGATCATGTTGGAGAAAATGAGAGTGATGTTGGCCGTACTGCGGTTTCTCGTCGTCTGCATGTTCGGACCGCTCGTTTTCAGCGTTATGTATGGCTTGATGGTGGCGATGTTTCTTGAAACAAAAAAGAGCAGCTTTTTTATCATTTTCATTGAAAGAAAAACAAGCTACCGTGCATATAAAGTTCTCCCGTGTGGAGATAACAAATCCAACGCTTCAACTGTACCATAAGTATTCGATCCGATATCGATTCAAGTCAATCATCAATGAGTCAAATCTGCAAGAAATGGAGATATCGTGACCGTTTCCTTGCCTGAATGTACCTCCTCTCTCACGTTTCGCTATGACATCGTGAATATAAAGCTTCATCCCTTATACGAACGGACGAGATGGTTCTTCTTGCCGATAAAGCGTGGTATCTAAAAAAGAGAGCATCACAGCTATATGGGTTTACCATTTATGGAACAAAGGAACGGATATGGCGAGATGAATTCACAGACCAATTGCTGTCGAAGGAAAAACATGATTTTATAACGAAGGTAATGGGTTCTATATTGTTTCATTCATTACAACTGTATACTTATTTACAATGGGAGATAAAAATCAAATGTCGGGAAAGGCCATTGCGGCAATTGCAGTTAGTTTTTTAGCTTCGTCACTACCAAATATATTTCCAAAAAAGAGATCTAATAAGGAACGAAACTCTTTGCACTGAACTTCACTTAGAGGTGGGAGACTTCTCGATGAATGTCAAATTATAAATGCAAATACATAGAGAGGAGAAATGAATCTTGAATAATGTTATTGAAAAAGGTTTTATGTACGGTTTTGTCATAGGAATCACTTTAGCATTGATATTTGTCCCCTATAAAACCGTAACACATATGTCAGGAGGGATGACAACAACGGAGTATAAGGAAATACCTGAATATATTATAAATGTACTTAGAGTGAGTTTTAGTAGTGGAGTTATTGCCTCTGCAACTAGTCTGGCTTTATATAAAAAAAGAAAAAACTAAAAATTAGCACGATTGTTGAAATAACAGATTCGGAAGTGCTCAAAAAATTAGAACCTTCTACTTCTGATCAGGGAGCGAAAAAATTAGTGGGTGTTGCGGTGGCATACATTCAAACTGAAAATGAATCTTTTTTAAAAAATAATTCTATAGTGACACCTCAATGGGCAAGTGGTTACTATTTAAAGAATATGAGTAGTGGAGAGGCGTGCGGTACTAAAATCATTAGACAATCTACTTTTGCAGGACCAGCGACTGCTACATTAAGTGTAAAGGAAGGCGTTAATGCCTCATGGTCATCTAATACCAATGTGAGTGCTGAGGTAGTTTCGACAGGATTGGGATTTAATGTAACGAAGAGTTATGAGGTTTCTGATACTTATCAAATTAAAGTTCCATCAGGGAAAACATACACGATAGTGGCTAGGCCGTATTACCAAACCTATCATTTTGATGTTTGGTACGATCCGATTATTGGAAGCGATTATAAAGCAGGATATGGAAATGCATTTAAACCAATCGGAGTATGTTTTTATTACTATGAATAATAATTTACGGAAAATGCGTACTGAAGTAAGTTTCTCTATGAGAAATTTACTTCTGTTTTTTTATGGTTAATTTGGAATAAAATTTAATGTATAATTAAATTTATCTCGTATTGTTTTTGTATACAATGAAAAGGAGGAAGAGGGAGAATGAATATTTTAAAAGATCCTAATAAAATGAAGTTTCTTTCATTAGTAGTGGCCCTTATTGGATTCATTTTGATTTTAAACAGTCCGAAATTGGGAAGTACATCCACTTCATCATGGGTCCGATCAATAGGGGGGAGTGTGGGATCGGACGAATATTTACAAATGTTAAAAGGATATATGGACTCTTATAGAATGATAGGAGCTATTTTATTATTTACAGGATTATTTTCTTTTTTCAATAACAAGGGGAATAGATAGAATGAAAAAAGAAAGGGGTTCACATTCCATAACATCTATTGTTCCCCCTATTAGATCATAGCGGTACAGAAAATCAGAGCCGGAAGCTTCTCTCCTTTACTTACCGTTTGGATGTTTTTAGCTTTTGGCGGAATCATTGTTTACCTTATAATCTGGCATCTCTATTTAACAGGAGACATAAATCGGCTTCCTGCTCATAAATGACCATTCCGATGATGTCGGGGGGCGAAAGAAGTGTCACTGCTGCAAAAACAGCCATACGTTATCGCTGCTGATCCTCCATTTTTCTCGACACCTTCGCTTTGGCCCTATTTGCGATCCGCTTTTTTTCTGTGACTCATTCGCCATATTCCCCTTATTCCGTTTGCCATTACTGGATCGTGCTGATGGTTGTTATTGATTTAAGCATATGCCGCCTAGCGGAGCCTTTCCGTTGGGCGGTTTTGAGTTGGGACGAATGAAAATATAGGTATTTTCCGCAATCAAAATTGTGGAAAATACGGATGTTTTTTCTTGATTAGTTTGATATAGTTAAGATAAAGTCGGCCGACCTAGTACACCATTATTTCTAGAGGGGGGCATCATTGAGGTATAACCTTTTACTATCCAGGATCGTTTCGTACAAGATTTATTTTTAATAATTCTGTGTATCATATGCACAACCTAAGACAATCATTTCTCGATTACACTGTGTGATTGATAAAAGCTGAATTATAGAAAGGTGATGTTTAAATTGGTGAGAAATAAGAGATTAAGAAATTCTATAATTTTAGTTATGTTTTTCGCTATGATTTTAGCTCTGTTAACACCAATTGTGTCATTTGCAAAATCCTCCTCAGAGGAACAGTCGATCGAAGGTTTAATTTCTAAGGCTGATCCATTTGTTTATTTAGACTATAAATCGGAAAAATTTAAAATCAAGAAAGAAGCGAATAACGTTTTGACTAAGGTGGAAATTGGAAAAGTGGAAGAGATTATCAAAGATACAAATATGCAAATAAGTAAATATCGATCTGATTTGATTATAGATGGAAATAAATTTGTTGCTAAAATCGAGTCTAATGGGGATCTTCAAACATATTCTATCGATAAAAGTAAAAATTTTGATTGGGAATTTACTTGGTGGGGGCTCAGAGTGTATTGGTCGCATAAGTTTGTTGAGAAATTAAAAGAGAATATAGCATTATATGGTGCGGGGGTAGCTGCATTAAATGCAACGATTTCATATTTTATTAGTCCACCTGGATGGGTAACTAGCTTTGTTTCAGCAGTTGCAGGGATTGGATTATGGGGATTTATAAAACAAGATAAGGGATGTGGCGTATATTTAGATTGTTATCTTTATGTACCAACTGTATGGTATTCAGCTTGTTAATAAATTGATTTGTAAATGTTAAGAAAAGAAAACATATGTGGATTCATATCAAATTTTTTGGAACAAAAAAGTTAATTCTTTAGTGTTTACCTGTTTAAATATAGGAAAGTAATGACACTTGATATGGATCTATTGCGGACATGTTTTTAGCGAAAGGGGTGAGCAAGAACCCTTATTTTGCTAGGCAACAAATCTAACATGTCCGCCACTCCATATAAAGCCCGTACGGCTAATTTTGTAACTATGTTCCAATATGAAATAATGAGTTAATGTGCAAAACAAATAATTTGCAAATTTACAGTTGGAGCTTGATTATTTGAAGCAAGCAGGCTAATAATTGAGGTAACAAACTTGTCTCCTTTGTTTTGGATGTTGAGTGCGGTTATCTGAATGATGGCCAAAAACAATGGAGGTAGCATCCTTTTTTCTTCCAACTGTTGAAACGCAACGAAAAACGGTGATTGCTGAGGTTACACTTTTGATAATATCCAATAATACAAAGGTGGTTCTATATGAATAAATATAAACAATCAGCAATTTGGTTAGGAATCGCTATTATATTGTTAGTTATTTGGTTTATTACAAGATAGTTTTTTTGTTTATTGCAAAATACACATGATATTAAATAAATTTTTTAATGATTATAATAAATTGAGCACGTAGGTTATATGTAAATTTATTTGTATTCAATGATATAGAGATCAATCTCACGAATATGGAGAATGTGGGATGATGAGAAGGAAAGTTTTACAAGCTTTTTGTTTATGGCTGATTTTATTAGCAGCCTGCAGCTATCACAAGGAGAGCAAACCATTAAGCAAACCGGCGGATGCGAGGAAGTCCCTGCTCAAGCAGAAGAAACAAAAGAGGTGAATGGAGCACTCGAATCGGCTGATTCGCCTCATTCTCGTTTATCTTTGGGGCAGCAATTCCTTCCCCCTCATTTTTTAGTAAAAAAATTTACGGTTGAGGCCCATGATAAGTCGATCAAGCTGACGATTAACTATACTGTATCAGAAAGCTTGTATAAAGCTCTTGGGCAGTACAACGATTATTATTTTATGATTTAATATCCAGAAGAGCTCTCCCGTTACACGTATGTAAAGCAGTCCTAGCCTGTAAAGGGCCCTCTTCATGAAAATGGGCAGCTTTCCAATAGCCTTGTGATCGAATCTTCATGGAGCGCTGCGATCCCAGAAGCGTTGATTCAGAAATTACATAAAGGGGAATCTAGGTATAATCTGGTAATATTGGATCAAGAACGGTCGCCTATTCACATATTCAATGATGTTCAGTGGTATCAAACCTTTAGTAAAGATTTGAGTGGTACGGCGGACGAGGAGGGCATAGAATAAGATACATGATGGAAAATGCTCTATTTTGCGCCGCATCGGCTTCCATTTTACCGAATGAATCATGTATAATATATATAAAAGATCTGTATAAATAAAACAAGGCCAAGGATGCTGCAACACCCTTGGCCCTGCAATAACGCGGTTCCCTGCAAGGGGGATCAGCCATATGGGGAAATAGTCCACCGATGGGCTGCTAACTCAAGGGTGGGCTATTTCTTTTGGTGAAAGGATAGAATAGAAACGATTAAGCTTGCGAAAGCGATCGCAAACATTAACGCTTCAAACACCGTCATCGGCATCACCCCCTTTCTGAGGATAAAGGGGTTACATGCCGATCCACCCTTGAGTTCTCCCGTATTATTGCCTTTCTATTATACAATATATTTACAACTGTTGGAAACGGAAGATCGAGAAGATTGATGTTTTGTTTTGTAGAAATGTAGACAAGGGCCGTTTGATTTTTCAACATGGTTTACAGCAGTCCAACGACATGTGAAAGTACACGGCTGACCGTTGCCCTTTTGCCTCATGCTATGGGCAAAAACGCCAGCGAACATATGACATGTGTCTGATGAACATTCGCTGTTGGTTGGAAGTATGTCGGCGACCGCGGAAAAGCGGCGAATCAGATCGTTTTTACGGAGAGGTACGGAGGAATCCATGTCTATTTTCAAGTTCTATTTATATAGATAATATTCTGCCCCTTGTTGATTTTTACGAAGTATACACAGAAGGGGCTTTGCGGCAAACGAAAAAAGATAGAATACTTGGTTAGCTAGAAAAAGAGGAAAAAATGGCCGAAGGGGCCTGTATCCCTTCGATAGATTGAATTAAATTAATCCTAGCTTGATCGCTTTGACAACGGCCCCTACTCTTGAATCGACATCAAGCTTTCGGATAATGGAAGATATGTGGTGTTCGACCGTCCGGCGGCTTATCTTTAGCTGCTCGCTAATTTCTGCATTGGTATGGTCTTCAGCAATCAGCCGAAGAATGGTTAATTCCATCTGAGTAAGAGGAGGGCTATAATGAGTTAATCGGTCGGTTGGAAACACTTTGATCCCTAGATAGCTTTGTTTAATAGCGTTAGCCAGTTCCAATGAGGAGTTCTCTTTTGTTACAAACGCATATGCTCCAGCCTCATAAGCAGCGTGAATGTATTCGTCATAATCGTATCCGGATAAAATGACGATTTTGCATGCTGGGTATGATCGGGTAATTTTCTTTGTCCACTCAATTCCGCTTTCTTCTTTCATTTTTATATCCATGACAATAACATCAGGATGATGCTTGTTTATTTCCTCTAGCAAGCCGGCAGGATTACAAATGGTGCCGACGATTTCGAAATCTGTTTCGTCCTCTAGCAATTTGCGAATTCCCTGCATCATAAGCAAGTGATCATCGACTAATAATACTCTGATTTTCATTTGTTTCCTCTCCGTCTATTTCGATTGGCAGAGAAATAGATACACATGTTCCGGCTCCAGGTTCCGATTGAATGTCAAGAGTGCCTTTTAGCTGATTCACCCGTTTTTGGATCGTCACTAAGCCTAAATGGCGGTTTTGCAATAATGCTGATAAATGGTTGGGCACCTTAAATCCAACACCGTGATCTTTTACTTTGATACGAAGGTCGTGCGGTGCTTCTTCAACCGAGATGAAAATCTCTTTTGATGACGAGTGTTTTATCGCATTGTAAACCAATTCTTTGATGATTCGAAATACTTGGGCAGAAAGAGCGATTGGGATGTTTTTTAGCTGTGAGCGATAGTCGATTTGTAAAATAATATTATAGCTCATTTCACATTTTCTTTTTAATAAAAAGAGGCTGTGCTTTAACCCTAAGTCTTCTATGACGGCAGGGTATAGCTCATGGCACATTTCTCTTATCTCAAAGATGCTGTTGCGAATCTCTTCTTCGATCTCTTTCAAAATATCTTTGTTGATGTTTTGACTTTTGTTGAGCCATTCAAGCTTATGAAGAAGCAGGATTAAATTTTGCAATATTTCATCATGAAGAAAATCAGACAGCTTCCTTTTTTCTTCTTCTTGTTCATTGAGCAACAGCCAATGAGACTGTTCGTGAATAAGCGACTCTTTCATAGCTTCCTTTAATTCGTTTTCAATTTGTTGCAATGTTGCGGAGCTAGCGAATAACTCCGTTGCATCGAGGCGAATTTTTTCAATCAGCTCTTGTTCTTCCCTTTCAAAAATGGTAGCCGTCGTTTTTTCGCTGATGATAATCCATCCTCGTATCGCATTTTCTATCTTCATAGGATAGAAGAAGATGCTTTTTCCATGAATATGCGCTTTGTTCGTGTGGTCTCTCTGATAGAGATATGACAGCAGCTGTGCATCGTCAAAAGGCAGGAAAATTCCTGTTCGGTGCAAAACAACGGGAGCGCTATCATTTTTCCATATTAGGCATACGCCGCTAACACGCAGGGTTTGATGAATTAAATCAGCAACCAGCTTGGCGCAATGCCCCAAATGCTGCCCATTCAGCAATTGCTGGAGAATCAGCAATTTTTCCTGTTGAATTTTTTGATGCTTAAGCTGCCATTTTTTCATTTTTAAAGGCTCCAACCATCTATTCATCAGACTATAAACAACGAAAGCACAGATGAGCAAAGTATTTAGTAAAAGCGCTGATGGTAAGCTGAAATCACTCAGTATCCATGACAATAAATTAAATACAAGCAAGCCCGAAAGAATAGCTAATAACTGAAAGCTGATTTTGCGCAAATGCTCTTGAAAGTCAATGATTTCTTGCTTGGTTAGTAAATAGGATATTGTGATTGGAAAAACGATGATGCTGCTTAAACTATAATGAAAAGGGATCCTAGGAAGCATAGGGAACACATCAGGAATCAGGCTAAAAACGACAACAGGGACAAATGATAAAATAAGACCAAAAATTAAAAGATACATTTGATTTTTCACTTTATCGGAATTCGAACGAATATGTAAGAAACATAGAACGATGCAAGCGAGCAGCGAGATAATAATGTTGGCGACAATACATGGCCGCACCATCATTTGAATAATAGTGTCATGCTGTGCCCCAGCTAAAAAATAAAGAAATATGCTAAAAACCGCAATAAATAGTGTGGACGTTCGTACTTTCCGGAAAAACGCCGATTTTGTAGACAAAGGGAAGTGTTCAAAAAATTTTAATAGACAGTAAGGTGCTAATGAAATGGAAAGAACCTCTACATCCTTTGCCAATTTTATATTCCAACTGGAAGGGGTTGCTAAAGCGATGGCTAGTCCGCTAATCAGCATAAGGACTAGGAAATGCTGTATGACAACTGAATTTGGTTTTTGGATATAGCTGTAAATTCCAATGAATAAAAAAGACATTCCTATAAACATTAGAAAATAATAGTGCAGACCTACGTATTCCATTTTTAATAGTGTATAACAAATGATAATTATAGAAATAAGCGTCATGATAAATGGAAGAGCTTTTTGATTCATACTATCCCTAACTTTCTAAGTAGCTTTGGAGACGATGGATCAGGATATGTTTTTCTGGAAAATGAGCAGAAAGCTGTTTCATTGCTTCATTGATATAGAGTTTAGAAAGAATGAAGCAATAGTCGATCGCACCAGTTTTCCTGATATAGTTCTTAATCTCAAAAAGCAGTGAAGAACATGGCTCGTTTGCTTTTAATTGACAGAGCTTTTTTAGAAGCCAACCCCGGTCTTTTTTTAGGCTATATTCCATAGCTTTAATCAATGGCAAAGTGGCTTTTTTATTCATTAGGTCGCTTTTATCATCTGAGAGAATGTCTTTTGCATCATTTTTCAATTGGCCGGCAATGCCGATACAGTTTGCAATAGGCCCCCATATGTCTTGATGCTGTATATGACTGCTTGTACAAACAAGTTTTACTAAAGATGCTGATTTTTGTTGAACAAGAAGAAAATAGTCTTCCTCTGTTGGAATAGTGTCGGAAATGACAAAATGCAAGTCTTTCCACTGTCCATTGCAGGCATTTTGCAATTCATCAATGATGACTGTAAATTTGTCATATGTATGCTTTGGTGAACACTTAAGAAGGAGACGAAACGATTCCATCATCAGTGCATTAGCTATCGTAATGGCTTCACCAATGGTTAACCTGTTGATCATGGGATCGCCTTGATCTTGATCAGAAATTTCATCAAAAATATCGGTTGCTAAAATCAGCAGTTCAATAGCTGCGGCATGAATCATAATAGATTGTTTGCACGTATCCTCATCCCAATGGAATGAGGATACGTGTGCATAAAATTCTCCCCAAGAAAAATAGGGCTCGTGATTGTAAAAGATTTTGCCTTTGTTATGAAGCATGTGGAAAATATGTTGGGTCATTTCTGATTCTAAGTTGCTGCTATTGAATAAATGATGCTTTAAAAAAGCTTTGATCTCACTTTTTTCAACGATCTCCATTCAGTCTTACACCCAAGGATTCAACTTTTCTTTTAATCCATCTTGAAAATATTCTGCTAACACTGAGAAGATTTGGGGACTTAAATTTTCTTGAGCGAGAGCGAGCTCAGAAGTTCCAATGGACTCTTTCTCTACTAAAGTTTGAATCACTTCCCATAATTTTTGGTTCATAATACCTACCTCCAATTGAATTTTATACTAAAATTTTACACTATATTACATGATTTGTCATTATTTTTTTGAAAAATACAAATTTTCTATGCGCTAACTTGCAAAAAAAGAGAGCTTTGGTAGGGATATCAATGAAACTCGAAGATTTAGCAAATGATCTCTGAAAAACAAAGTGAGTTATTATAGATTTGGATGGAAAAATCTCCTGCAACGAAAAGTGAAAACGGTGTAATAAATGAGGATCAATAATTGAAATATGTTAAAAAATTAACAATAAATGGTATGTGGGATAGCATTTTGAATATCGCTGTTTCTCCAAAGATGTACAGAACTTAAATGCTTGGTAATCGGCTAATCAATAGTTGGTACACTAAGTGACATGGTGTGGTAAGGCTGCTTGTTCCTTTTTAGACAATGATGGTGAACCGTTCTGCCAATAAGGTCTCAGACTGTTGAATAACGCGTTCATCCTGTTTCTTGTCCAATCATAAATTTTTTTGATCCATTCGCATTTTCGCTCGGCTGTGTTGCTTGTCTGCTAATCGTTTTGAAGCTAGTCTGATAGGGAAAAGTCACAATAAACGGATGGGGTCCAAAATAAATGGTAGACAAAGTAAAAATGACTTTGTCTACCATATGATAACGGCTGTTGCTTTGTGTTCGCTTTTATTGTTTACTCGTTTCTTCAATCAGCGACAGCAGTGTATGTAGAGCGTCCGTGGCTTGGGAGCGGGTCATGTTTTCGATATAGTTGGCTTTGTTGCGATAGAGCTGGTAGATGGCTTCGCGCAGGGAGTCATTTGTTAATTCTTCCTCCATTAACACATCGGCATATCCTGATTTTTTAAATGAACGTGCGTTTAAAATTTGGTCGCCGCGGCTCGCTCCTTTAGAAAGCGGGATAAGCAGCATCGGCTTTTTTAATGTTAAAAATTCAAAGATGGAATTTGAGCCGGCTCTTGATAAGACAATATCCGCCATCGCCATGATATGCGGCAGCTCCTCGTGGACGTATTCAAATTGTTTATAACCCTTTTCAGCGGCGAACTTTGGATCGATGTTCCCTTTTCCGCAAATATGGACGATTTGAAAATCAGCGAGCAAGGTTTGTAAATTGGCGCGTAATGCGTCGTTGATGCGTTTAGATCCAAGACTTCCGCCCATGACGAGCAGAACGGGTTTGCCTTTTTCAAATTGGCAATGCTTCCGTCCTGTGTCGGCACTTCCTTGCTTGAGCTCTTCCCGAACGACCGCTCCGACATAAATTCCCTTTTGCTCGTTTACGTGCGGTAGTGTTTCGGGAAAGGTGACGCAAATTTTAGTGGCAAATGGCATCGCGATTTTATTGGCCAACCCTGGAGTGATATCTGATTCGTGGATAATCGTCGGTACGCCATTCAACCAAGCCGCGACAATGACAGGGACGGAAACGAATCCGCCTTTGGAAAAGACGATACTTGGCTTTTCTTTTTTGATCAGGCGGTATGCTTCGAATGTTCCCTTCAATACCTTGAAAGGATCTTTAAAATTGTTCCAGTCAAAGTAGCGGCGCAGTTTTCCTGTGGAAATGGGGAAATAGGGAACATTTTCTACTTGGGAAAGCAGCTCCCGCTCGATGCCGTTATGTGAACCGATATAGCCAATGCTCCAGCCGCGTTCCTTTAATTTTGGAATTAACGCAATATTAACCGTTACATGGCCCGCTGAACCGCCCCCGGTAAGCATAATTTTTTTATTCAATGTTCATCACCTGTCTTTTATTCATGATTAGAAAATCTTCTCCATATTCTTATCCTTTGAATCTTTTTTTTCATCGTTCCGTATTGTATTATAGCAAAGAACTGTGTACAAATCTTTGAAAATAACAGGGATAAGAAAATGCGGAATCATCAGGGGCTTAGCCTTCCTGCATTTCGCAAGCCAGAACAGCCATAGGCAGAGAAAAGCACCTGAACGGAGTCGGAAAAAGGAGCACTAAGCGATCAGAAACGGCTGTTCATGAATCATCATGGAATGGATCGCCAGTCTGTATTTTGAAGAGGTGAATGTATGCGTGGCTTGCTGATTTTGTTATGCGTTCTGTTGATCTATGGAATGATTCCAACGATATGGATCCGACGAAACGCATGGCGGATTTACAAAAAGGGAATGAGAAAGGGAGCCGTTGCATTAACATTTGATGACGGTCCCGACCCATATTATACGCCGCAGCTGCTTGACTTATTAAAAAAGCACGATATTAAAGCAACTTTTTTTGTTGTGGGAACAAGAGCAGCAAAATATCCCGATCTGATTCGCCGGATGGATCGGGAAGGACATGAAATCGGCCTCCACAATTACCGCCATATTAGCAATTGGATCTTGTTTCCTCCGTTTTTGCAACGAGGATTGCGCAAATCGGCGTTGATCATTGAGAGAATTACGGGAAAACGGCCCGTTTATTATCGGCCTCCTTGGGGTCATTTCAATTTATTTACATGGACGCTGCAAGCGAAGTATCCCACGATTATGTGGACGCACATACTCGGGGATTGGAAAGAAAGCATTGGTGTCGATGAATTGCTGCGCCGTTTAAAAAACGGGTTGCAGGATGGAGCGATTATCGTGCTTCATGATAGCGGAGATACTTTGGGAGCGGACAAAAAAGCACCTGCTCATATGTTGAAAGCACTAGAGCTGCTATTTGCCGAAGAGGAGGCAAAAAAAATGGAATGGTTGACGATTAGCGAAGCGATCAATGCACACACTAACAAACAGACTTTACGGATGTAGTGAGGAACTATATGGATACCAATATGATGTTTTCGTATATACAATCGTATGGATATATCATGATTTTCCTTTTTATCTTTTGTGGAATTGTGGGAATTCCAGCTCCTGAAGAAAGTCTGCTTTTTTTTCTAGGCGTCTTAGTTTCCCAAAAGCAATTAGAATGGTCCTATTGCTTTCTCATTAGCTGGTTCGGTGCTACAATGGGGATGATAACGGGTTATGGAATTGGCCGATACTTTGGTCATCCGTTTATGAAGAAGTACGGAAAATATGTAGGAATCAAAGCAGAGAAATGGGAGCGAGCCAATGAGCTGTTTAGAAAATATGGAAAGTGGTTGGTTTTGTTTGGGTTCTATTTACCTGGCGTGAGACAAATTGTTCCGTATATGTCCGGCATGATTCACTTTCCTTTCCTGTTGTTTTCGCTGCTGGCATGTATAGGGGCGCTGCTTTGGACGGTTCCCATTATGTTATTGGGGATGCTTTTAGGCCGCCATATGCATATTCCGCTTGCGTCGATTCCTTTAATTGGACTGGCTCTTTTTCTACTCTTTCTTGCCGTCATGTGGATTAAGCATGTTTTAAGCAAAAAACAATTTGAAAATTAAAGGGAGCTATCGTCATGATGAGAGTTCTTGTATTGCCGTTATTTCAAATGAGTTCTGGACATCACAAAGTGGCCGATGCGCTCATGGATTTTTTAGAGCAGCAGTTTTCATTCGTTAGTTGTAAAAAGGTGGATTTTTTAAGCTATTGCAATGAATACATTGAAAAGTTGGTTTCCGAAGTGTATCTTCGCTGGATACGTTCACATCCTTCTTCCTATCATCATATTTATAAGATGCTGATGTATCGCGATGTTCAAAAGATGGAATGGATCCATTTGGAGCCATGGATGCCTTATTTCGAACATAAAATGAAGCGGATGCTTGAAAAAGAGAAGCCGCATTTTATTATTTGCACACATTCATTTCCATCGAGGATCTTGCATCGTTTAAAAAGAAGGCATTTAATTGATATTCCTGTTGTTAATGTATATACAGATTTTTTTATCAACGGTATTTGGGGGAAAAAAGCAATCGACTACCACTTTGTCCCGCATCAAGAAGCGAAGAAGGAGTTAATCACAAAATATAAAATTCCGAAGGAGCGCATTGTTGTTACTGGGATTCCTGTTCATGAGACGTTTATGACACGGAAAAATGGATACAGGGGCACCTCCTATCGCCCGCATTTATTGGTCGCTGGTGGCAACCAAGGGCTAGGCAACATTCTTGATTTTTTTCGAAAAATGAACGGTACGAATCGATTTCGTTATTCTGTTTTATGTGGAAATAATAACGAACTGTATGAAGAAATTTTGCGCTGGAAGCAGCCTCATATCCAGCCATTCTCTTATATTTCCAATTGTGAAGAAATGAACCGTTTATACGATGAGGTGGATGCTGTTATCACCAAGCCTGGAGGGGTCACGGTGAGTGAAGTGCTGCACAAACGCATCCCTCTATTTACCATTGGCTATTTGCCGGGGCAAGAGCAAATCAACTTGCGCTATTTAGAATCAAAAGGGCTGATTTACAATTTAAGTAGATTGGAGCATTATGAGCAAAAAATTTGGCGTGTGCTGCATGACCATATGGAAAAAAGCCGTTTCCATCGCCGGGTTGCCGAATATTTTTCGCAAATTGAGCAAACAGCGCAGGACTCATTGAAAGAACTGATATTAATGCATGAAAAGAACCAAAAAGTGCTCTCGAAATGATCAAAAAAGCACCGTTTACCAACTTAGGAAACGGTGTTTTTCTTTAGGAGTGGCAAAACAACCTGCCTTTCTCATATATATAGGCAGATGGATAGATATAGATCGTTATTTTGCGTCTGAGCATGGTTGGAGGAAGATTTTTGGGCAGTCTAAGCGGAAGTGTTTAAAAAGGAAAATAATGGTTATAAATGATTGCTCCAGTAAAAAGAATCATACGAAGGAGATTGAAACATGGTACAATAAAAATTATGAAAAAAGAAGAGGGGGATTGTAGATGAAGACAACCATTGGCGTCTTATACGGCGGAAAATCGCCTGAACATAAAGTATCACTGCAAACAGCTATGGCGGTGATGAATGCTATTGATCAAACAAAATTCGATGTCATTCCCATTTATATCACCAAAGAGGGACAATGGGCCAAAGGAGAAAAACTGACAAGTCCTGTTCAAGATATAAAGCAGTTGGAAATGAAGCCAGAGGCAAAAGAAATTTTGCCTGTCGCTTTAAATCAAGCGCCAGTTTCGGCGATCAGCAGCGAGCGTCAGGAGGAAGAAACCATTGATGTGATTTTTCCTCTGCTGCATGGACCAAATGGCGAGGACGGAACGGTGCAAGGCTTGCTTGAACTATTAAATCTTCCTTATGTAGGGAATGGCGTGCTAGCGTCAGCAGTGGGAATGGATAAAGTCATTATGAAGAACTTATTTGCGCAAGCTGGATTACGTCAAGTGAAGTATGTGGCGTTTTTGAGAAAAGAGTGGACGCAAGATGAAAAAAAGGCTTATGATAAAGTAGAAAGAGAGCTTGGTTACCCTTGCTTTGTCAAGCCAGCTAACGCCGGATCGAGCGTAGGCATCACGAAATGCAAAAAACGCGAAGATCTCGAAGCAGCTTTTGCTGAAGCGTTTCAGTATGATCGCAAAATTATTGTAGAGGAAGCCATTATCGGTCGTGAAGTAGAAATCGGAGTTATTGGAAATGATAACCCAATATGCTCTGTAGTTGGCGAAATTGTTCCGAAAAAGGAATTTTACGATTATCAAGCTAAATATGAGGACGGAAATACGGAACTTATTATTCCTGCTGATATTACAGAAGAACAATATCAAACCATTCAACAAATGGCGATTGCCGCTTTCAAAGCGCTTGATCTTTCGGGACTTGTAAGGGCTGATTTCTTTTTAGCGGCAGACGGAACGGTGTATATTAACGAGATTAATACGATGCCGGGATTTACTCCATTTAGCATGTTCCCGCTTCTTTGGAAGCACACCGGCGTTTCTTATTCGGAGCTGATTGAAAAGCTCGTTCAGCTGGCGATTGAGCGGCATGAAGAAAAGCAAACGATCACATATACGTTTTAAATGATACAATGAAGGAATGAAGGGGATTTACAATGATTGTTCGCACATTGCGCGCTGTTGAAGAAATGGTAGATGGAAACGGCCTTGCCGAGTCTTTTTATGATACAGCGATCAAAGGTGTTTCGACAGATACGAGAACGATTCAGCCGGGAAATTTATATATTCCACTGAAAGGTGCGAATTTTAACGGCCATGCTTTTGTAGCAGACGCGTTTGCGAAAGGAGCAAGCGCAGCGCTTTGGGAAAAAAATGAAGCGAATCCGCCGACCAATGTTCCGCTTATTTTTGTCGATGACACATTGCAAGCCTTGCAGCAGCTGGCCAACCGTTACCGGAAACAACTGGCTGTAAAAGTAGTCGGCATCACAGGCAGCAATGGAAAGACAACAACAAAGGATATGGTCTATGGTCTATTGGCTTCGACCTATAAAGTGCAAAAAACAGAAGGAAATCTCAACAATCATATCGGAGTGCCACTGACGCTTCTTCGTTTAAAAGAAGATACCGAAATAGCGGTTGTCGAAATGGGCATGAGCAATTTTGGCGAGATTGAGCTTTTGTCCAAGATCTCTGAGCCTAGTGTGGCCATTATTACAAATATCGGAGAATCTCATTTACAGGAGCTAGGCTCACGTGACGGCATTGCTCGCGCAAAACTGGAAATCGTTTCTGGTTTGCAGTCTGATGGTGTGTTTGTCTATTACGGAGATGAGCCGCTTCTGCAAACAAGAGTGAAAAATATAAAGCGGCCTTTGCGTATGGTCACATTTGGACAAAAAATAGCGAATGACTACTATCCAACCGACATTTCATTGGAGGTGAACGGCACCTCATTTACCGTGAATCAGGCACCAGATTATCGTTTATTCCTTCCAATTTTAGGGCGTCACCACGTATATAATGCGCTGGCGGCGATTTCGGTGGCGCGTCTGTTTCATGTCAGCTGGGAAGCCATTCAAGCGAGTTTGGCTGAGCTGCAAATGACGAAAATGCGTATGGAAATCATCAAAGCCGTCAATGGGGCTACGATGATTAATGATGCGTATAACGCTAGCCCAACTTCTATGAAAGCAGCATTAGAGCTGCTGTTCGAATTGACGGGATATGAGAAAAAAATCGCCGTGTTAGGCGATATGCTGGAGCTTGGTGATCAAGAAATTGAGTTTCATCAACAAATTGGCCGGATGCTTCAGTCTGAAAAGCTTGATTACGTATTGACGTATGGCAAGCGCGCTGGACATATTGCGCTCGCCGCTCAACACTCGTTTCCAAGGGGCCGTGTTCAAGCGTATGACGATAAGCAAGCGTTGGCCAGAGATCTGCGTTCCATTGCTTCGGCCCGCGATCTCATTTTGTTTAAAGCGTCAAGAGGAATGAGATTAGAAGATATCATCCGTGACTTGCAAGCGTAAGGTGTTGGAGGATACGAAATGCGTATGCCTCCCCCTTTCTTTTTGTTGGGGGTGATGGCGGTTGATTGGCTGCTTGTGTATTCACGGCTTTACGGGAGGGTCCTATGAGGTTGAGCCGCTTGCTCGTTATGTGCAAGAACAGACCAATTGGCTTGTCGAATTAACGATCTTGCCTGGGCATGGTGAAACGCTTCAGCTAAAAGGAATAATGTACGACCAATGGCTTGCGGCCGCAGAAGCAGATTTGCAGCGTGTAATGAAAAAGTGTGACATCGTTTATCTGGTCGGCTTTTCAATGGGAGGGGTAATTGCTGCTTATTTAGCAGCGAAATATCCAGTGGGCAAAGTTGTCCTGCTAAGCCCCGCTTTTTATTATATCAATCCTAAGCAGATGCTTCAGGAGATCAGTGGAATGATTCATGCTGGTTTACAGCGGCAATTGCAAGAACATCCGGTATTTGTCCGTTATAAAAAGAAAATCGTTGCAACACCGCTAACTGCGGCGATGGAGTTTCGCAAATTAGTCAGCAAAGTTCGCCCGCAGCTTGCCGATGTACGCGTTCCAATCTTGATTGTCCAAGGAAGCCTAGATGAGATTGTGCCCGTAAAAAGCGCTCAGTATGTATATACAATGGTAGGATCCACGAAAAAGAAATTATTATTTTTGCCTTCATCGCGTCATCAAGTTTGTTACGAACCTGATCGGCATGCGCTGTTTGAAGCGGTCGTGCATTTTTTACAGGAAGATCTTTGAAAATGGTATTTATTGCACAAGAGGTATAGAAATGGTATGATAAATTCCATAATGTCCAAGGCCCATCTTTCCCTTGGAAAGAACGGTTTTGAATAGTTTAAGGAAGTAAAAGGAGAATGAATAGAATTGACAACATTTCAAGAGTTAGGATTAAGTAATGAATTAATGAGAGCCATAAGTCGAATGGGGTTTGAAGAAACCACTCCGATTCAAGCAGAGACCATTCCATTAAGCCTGCAAAATAAAGATGTGATTGGGCAGGCACAAACCGGGACAGGAAAAACGGCCGCGTTCGGTATTCCGTTAATTGAAAAAATAAATCCAAAAACGGACGTGATTCAAGGACTTGTCGTTGCTCCGACTCGCGAGCTTGCCATTCAAGTATCTGAAGAGCTCTATAAAATTGGAGCGGTCAAACGTGCCCGCATTCTTCCAATTTATGGAGGACAGGATATCGAACGACAAATTCGCGCATTGAAGAAACGCCCGCATATTATTGTTGGAACACCAGGAAGAATCATCGATCATATCAATCGCAAAACGATTCGTCTAGATCATGTGCATACCGTTGTGTTAGATGAAGCAGATGAAATGCTGAACATGGGATTTGTTGATGATATTGAAGCGATTTTAAGCCATGTGCCGACGAAAAGGCAGACGCTTCTTTTTTCAGCAACGATGCCTGAGCCTATTCGCCGCATTGCGGAGCGCTTCATGGACAATCCGCAGCTTGTCAAAGTTAAAGCTAAAGAAATGACGGTTCCCAATATTGAGCAATACTATCTAGAAGTTCAAGAAAAAAGAAAATTTGATATTTTAACAAGGCTGCTGGATATTCAAGCGCCGGAGCTGGCGATTGTATTTGGCCGTACGAAACGGCGAGTGGATGAGCTGGCCGAAGCGTTGAATTTGCGCGGTTATGCTGCTGAAGGAATCCATGGAGATTTAAGCCAAGCGAAGCGGCTGTCCGTGCTGCGCAAATTTAAAGAAGGAGCAATTGAAATTTTAGTAGCGACTGATGTAGCAGCACGCGGGCTAGATATTTCCGGCGTTACACACGTGTATAACTTTGACATTCCACAGGATCCAGAAAGCTATGTTCATCGCATCGGCCGTACAGGCCGTGCCGGAAAAACAGGAATGGCCATGACATTTGTGACGCCTCGCGAAACAGGACAGCTGCACAATATTGAAAAAACAACAAAACGCAAAATGGAACGGATGCGGCCGCCGACGCTCGACGAAGCGCTAGAAGGGCAGCAGCGAATTGCAATTGAGAAGCTCTTGGCTGTTGTGGAAAGCGAGAATTTATCGTTTTACAAGCGAGCTGCCGAGGAGCTTTTAGAAGAGCATGATTCCGTTTCTCTTGTAGCCGCTTGTATCAAAATGTTGACAAAGGAGCCAGATACAACACCGGTAATGCTGACGGAAGAGCCACCGCTGCCAGCCAAAAAAGAGAAAAAGCGGATCAATCGCAAAGGCGGACAGCCAAAAGGGGCAGCGCGAAGCCCGCAATCGAAAAAGCGGCGCGTGGCGCGATAAGAAAAAAAACGATGCGAAAGGCATCGTTTTTTTGTTCCCGTAAGCCCGGAAGTTGTGCTAAGGATGATAGGGGTTGGGATGAGAAGCGATGAAAGGGGCGATGATGGCTCCGCTTAAAAATCCGAAAAAATGCGCAATAATGTTTAGGTTGGCTCCTGTCAGCGTGACGACAAACCCAATCAGCAATATAGCGAAAATGATATGAGCGTGCGGTCTTTGAATAATGTGTTGATGAAAAAAAGCAAGGTAGCTGTAAATGCCAAATAGACTAAAAACGGCTCCTGAAGCCCCAAGGTGAGTGTACATGGGAGGTGCAAGGAAGAGAGTGGCGATATTGGCCAATATTCCGCCGCCGATGTAAGCTAAGAAAAATCTCCATTTGCCAAGAATTTTTTCCAAGGCAGGTCCAAATAGGATCAGCGAGACGGAGTTCACCAGCATGTGTACAAGGTGAACGTGTAAGAAAAGAGGGGTTATGAGCCGCCAGTATTCCCCTTTAAAAATAACGAGATTGAAGCCAATAAGTGCCTTTAACAAATTGTTAGAGAAGGAGCCAGGAATTAAAAAAATCAGAAAGAAAACGATGTGGATGAGAACAAGGAATGAAACGATTGGATAAAGCCGGAAAAATGTAGATGGATTTTCCGTGCGAACAAACATAAAACCGCCCCTCTTTTTAAGCTGTTGGTTTAAACGTAGCGACGATCGATTGAAAAACCAAATATGCTGATCATGGTTGGTGCAACGATGAATATAAAAAATAAATAACGTTTGCATGGAAGTCATGTTTAAGCTATATGGATCAGGAATATTCGAATGGTTGTTTATTAAAAATGTATGTATGGAACAGAAAGGATAGAAGAAAATGATTGCAGGAATCGGGATTGATATTGTCGAGCTGGATCGAATTCAAAAGCTAATAGAGCAAAATGAAAAATTTGTGCAGCGTATTTTAACGAAAAAAGAGAAAGCGATTTTTGATTCGTTGTCAAACGAACGAAAAGTCGAGTTTTTGGCCGGAAGATTTGCCGCAAAGGAAGCATATGCAAAAGCGATGGGAACAGGGATTGGAAAAAACGTTTCGTTCCAAGATGTGGCTTTTATTAATAATGAAAAGGGCAAGCCAGAAGCCGTTGTGACACTGGAAGGACACTATATCCATGTCTCCATTTCCCATAGTCGTGATTATGCAGTGGCCCAAGTAATTATCGAGCGCTTGTCATGCTAGTCTGCATATTTGCCCGTATGGTCTCATATATTGGTAATGCAAAAAGGAGTCATGCTCCTAATGTTGATATGAGACAAAGGGGTTGAAAAAATGAGGAAACATTTGGTTAGCGCATTGCTTGGCATTGTTCTGCTTTTGGGGCTAGCAGGATGCGGTGCGAAATCACAAGAAGATGTTGTTAAAGCGCTTGATGAAAAAATGGACGAAGTCTCCAGCTACCAAGCCACAGCCAAGTTAACGCTCAAGACGGGAGCGGAGCCGCAAGTGTATGATGTAGAAATTTGGTATAAGCAACCACATTATTACCGCGTGAGTTTAAAAAATGACGAGAAAAACCAAAATCAGATGATTTTACGCAACGACGAAGGGGTTTTTGTGATTACTCCAGCGTTGAACAAAAGCTTTCGCTTCCAAAGCGATTGGCCGAAAAACACAAGCCAAGCATATTTGTATGAATCGTTAGTGAAGGATATTTTAAGCGACAAAAAAGCAAGCTTTAAAGCGAAAGGCGATCACTATGTGTTTGAAACGAAAACGAATTATCCAAACAGTCAAGTGATTCCGAAGCAAGAAATTACTTTAAACAAAAAGGACTTAGCTCCTGTGTCAGTCAAAGTGATGGATACGGATATGAAAGCATTGCTTACTGTACAATTTTCCAAAATTGAATTTAATAAGAAATTTGACAAAAACGCATTTGATACAACGAAAAATATGACAGGAGCACGTTTAGAAGTACCGACGATGGCCAAAGGGGAAAATGAAGCTGCGGAAGTAATGTACCCGATTAACATGCCGACAGGTGTTGAACAAATCGACGAAAAGGAAATCGCAACGAAGGACGGAAAACGGGTGATTATGACGTTTGGCGGCAAAAAATCATTTACTCTTATCCAAGAGGCAGCTCAAGCCTTACCGACATTCGGTTCATCCGCACTTGTCAATGGTGAGCCAGTGGACTTAGGATTTGCTATCGGGGCACTCACAGATCATTCACTCACATGGACATATAAAGGAATTGAATTTATGATCGCTTCCGAAGACTTAACAAAGGACGAAATGGTGATGATTGCTCAGTCTGTCCAAGGAAAAGAAGCGAAATAGAAAAAATGCACAGGCTCAAAAATTCAAGAGAGCCTGTTTTTTTATTATTTTTGTTCCATCATGCGGTGTTTTGCTAGATTACAAGGCCAACAAAGTCAGTCGATTTTATCTGACCCCATGGTTAAAAATATCTTTAGTTGACATCATAAAAATAAAAGACAATAATTTTTTATATAACTGGAAATAGAGGAAGTGGACTGCACGATGATACATTCGTTTCATAGAGACACTTGGGCGGAAGTCGATTTGGATGCTATTTTCCATAACGTTACGTCATTGCGCGCCTTTTTAGGAGAGCAGACAGAAATTATGGCTGTTGTGAAAGCGAATGCGTATGGGCATGGCGATGTCCAAGTGGCCAGAACCGCGTTGGAAGCGGGGGCTTCGTATTTGGCCGTAGCTTTTTTAGATGAAGCGCTTGCGCTGCGAAAAAAAGGAGTGGGCGCCCCGATCCTTGTATTAGGCGCGGTTCGCCCTGAAGACATTAACTTAGCCGCTCGCGAACAAATTACGCTCACCGTATTTCAGAAAGAATGGCTGGAAAAAGCCAAAAATTTGTTTACAGAGAAACAGCCGGTTTCTTTTCATTTAAAAATGGATACCGGAATGGGCAGAATTGGCGTGAAAGAGGAAGAAGAAACAAAACAAATTGTTGCGATGATTGAAGAGCATCCGTTTTTTTTATTAGAAGGAGTATACACCCATTTTGCCACTGCCGATGAATTAGATACACAATACTTTTCATTTCAATACGAGAAATTTTTACGCATGCTTGAATGGCTCCCTTATTTGCCAAAGCGGGTCCATTGTGGAAACAGCGCGACAAGCTTGCGCTTCCCTGATAAAGTATTCAATATGGTTCGTTTCGGGATTGCGATGTATGGTTTGTCTCCTTCGATAGACATGAAGCCGCTCTTGCCTTTTTCATTAAAGGAAGCGTTTTCGCTCCATAGCCGCATTGTTCATGTAAAATGCTTGCGCCCAGGGGAAAAAGTGAGCTACGGCGCCACCTATACAGCGGAAGAGAAAGAATGGATTGGAACGGTGCCGATTGGATATGCAGACGGATGGATCAGAAAATTGCAAAACTTCCATGTGCTCGTAAATGGAAGAAAGGTGCCGATTGTAGGGCGGATTTGCATGGATCAAATGATGATTCGTCTGCCGGAACAAGTACCGGTTGGCACGAAAGTCACATTGATCGGCAAGCAAGAAGCTGCTCAGGTAACAATAGATGATGTGGCCAAGTATGTAGGAACGATCAGCTACGAGATCCCTTGTACAATAAGTTATCGCGTTCCCCGTATTTTTTTAAAAAAGAAGAGTATAATGGAAGTGAGAAATGTTGTTTTAGATGGCAACGGCTGCTCATAAATAAAAATTTCTCTGTCATCGCCAGAGAAAACCGAATTTGGCTTTGCATCTCCCTTGTTTAATGATATTATAAAGTGGGAGTAAGTATTATAAATGGGAGCGGACTATTTGGCTATAGTTTCCTGGAGGTGTATGTTCATGTCTGAATCGAGCGCAACAACAGAAATCGTCGTTCGCTTACCCCAAGCATTGTTGACTGAGTTAGATGGTCTTGTCAAGCAAGAAAACGGTAATCGAAACGACCTCATTTACCAAGCGACTAAAATGTACATTCGTGAACGAAAAAAGCGGCACATTCGCGAGGCGATGAGACGCGGTTACATGGAAATGGCGAAAATCAACTTGTCGATTGCATCGGAAGCGTTTCTTGCGGAATATGAAGCGGACCATACCGTTGAACGTTTAGTTAGCGGGGGGTAATGCTTTGATTGTTAAGCGTGGCGACGTTTATTTCGCGGACCTTTCCCCGGTAGTTGGTTCGGAGCAAGGAGGCGTGCGTCCGGTATTAGTTATTCAAAACGACATCGGAAATCGGTTTAGTCCAACAGTTATTGTGGCAGCTATAACAGCGCAGATCCAGAAAGCCAAATTGCCCACCCACGTGGAAATTGATGCGAAACGGTATGGATTTGAACGAGATTCCGTCATTCTTTTAGAGCAAATTCGTACGATTGACAAACAAAGGCTCACGGACAAGATTACGCACTTAGATGACGAAATGATGGATAAAGTAGATGAGGCGCTCCAAATCAGTCTAGGGCTCATTGATTTTTAAAGGGGAATACGGTCTGTCTATCTAAATAGCTCGAATATGGAGAATCCGTAGAAAATAGCTGCATCATTTGTAGCTATTTTTATTTTTTGGTAAAATGACCATTATTACATAGTTGGGGGTTAGGAACTTTGGTGACTACAGAAACGCTTATCGGAATCATTGCTGAAGAGCTGCGCTTATCTGTTCAGCAGGTGCGCAATGTGATTTCTCTTTCAGAGGAAGGCAATACGGTTCCGTTTATTGCTCGCTATCGAAAAGAAATGACAGGTGCGTTAGACGAGGTGCAAATTCGCGAAGTGCTCGAGAAATGGAGCTACCTGCAAAACCTTGAAAAGCGGAAGGAAGAAGTGTTGCGCCTGATTGATGAGCAAGGAAAATTGACAGAAGAGCTTAAAGGCGCGATTCAAAAAGCGGTAAAGCTGCAAGAAGTAGAAGATTTGTACCGGCCGTACAGACAAAAAAGAAGAACGAAAGCGACCATCGCAAAGGAAAAAGGTCTTGAACCTCTAGCAGAATGGCTGTTTACATGCCCCATGAGCCCGCTTCCAGAAGAAAAAGCAGCAGCATTCATGGATCCTGAAAAAGAAGTGTACACAGTGGATGACGCACTTCAAGGAGCAAAGGATATTATCGCTGAACAGATTTCTGATAACGCTGCTATTCGCCAATGGATTCGTACACAGACTTGGAACAAAGGTATCATTGTATCGACTGCAAAAGAGGTCGAGAAAGATGAAAAAAATGTATACGAAATGTATTATCAGTACGAAGAACCGGTACATAAAATTGTTCCTCATCGAATTTTAGCGTTAAATCGCGGTGAAAAAGAAAATGTGCTTCGCATTTCTATTCAGGCGCCTGTTGCGGATATTATAGAGTATATGAAAGCTCAAACAATAGTGAATGCACAGTCTAAAGCAGCTTTTTATATAATTGAAGCGATCGAAGATGGATATAAACGTTTGATTGAACCGTCCATTGAACGGGATATACGAAATGAACTCACAGAGCGAGCGGAGGAAAGAGCCATCCACATTTTCGCAGAAAATTTGCGCAATCTTTTGCTTCAACCTCCATTAAAAGGAAAAATAGTACTGGGAGTGGATCCTGCCTATCGGACAGGCTGCAAGCTGGCCGTGGTAGATGAAACAGGTAAGCTATTAAAGATTGATGTGATCTATCCTCATCCTCCACAATCGAAAATGGATGAAGCACGTGAAAAAATGTTGCGTATTATTCAGGAATATGGTGTACAAATGGTCGCGGTTGGAAATGGGACGGCCTCGAGGGAAACAGAACAATTTGTAGCTGATACGTTGAAACAGCTCCCACAAGAGATTTTTTATTTAATTGTTAATGAAGCAGGAGCAAGCGTATACTCTGCTTCGGATTTAGCGCGGAGAGAATTTCCTGATTTGCAAGTAGAGGAAAGAAGCGCGGTTTCCATTGCCCGGCGTGTTCAGGATCCTCTTGCCGAACTTGTAAAGATTGACCCAAAATCGGTCGGGGTCGGCCAATATCAGCACGATGTTTCGCAAAAAAAACTAGAAGAATCGTTGGGCTTTGTGGTAGAGACTGTTGTTAACCAAGTTGGAGTAAATGTCAATACCGCTTCTGTTTCTCTTTTGCAATATGTATCAGGCCTATCTAAGTCTGTTTCTGAGAATATTGTCAAAAGAAGAGAAGAACAAGGTAAGTTCAAAAACCGCAATGAGCTAAAAACGATTCCACGGCTTGGCGCCAAAACGTATGAGCAGTGTATCGGTTTTCTGCGAATCGTAGATGGGAATGAGCCATTAGACAGAACGCCTATTCATCCTGAACGATATGCTGAGGTAAAAAAATTGCTTCAAGGAATTGGATTTACGGCAGATGATATCGGCAGTGATGCTCTTCGCCGGGCTTTACAGTCCATTCCGATAAAGGAAACAGCAGAAACACTTGGTATCGGAGAGCTTACACTAAAGGATATTGTCGATGCCTTAATCCGTCCTGAGCGAGATCCACGTGATGAATTGCCTAAGCCGTTACTGCGAAAAGATATTTTAAAAATGGAAGATCTGCAAAAAGGAATGGAGCTGGAGGGAACCGTCCGCAATGTTGTCGATTTTGGGGCATTCGTTGATATTGGAGTAAAGCAAGACGGGCTTGTCCATATTTCTAAGCTAAGCAAGCGATATGTAAAGCATCCGCTTGACGTAGTAGCGGTAGGTGAAGTGGTCAAGGTTTGGGTGGAAAGTGTCGATGTTTCCAAAGGGAGGATTTCGTTATCGATGCTTCCATTGGAGCAATAGAAAAGCTTTCATTATGTTTTTGTCGCAAAATAAGGGAAGCTTGAAATCCAGCTTCCAACGGGGGAGAACTCCACCATTAGAAAGCCAGTCCATATATTTAGCTTTTCGTCATGCATCCGCTTGACGAAGTCTGAACAACGCCGCTTTCAGTTCCGTTGATAGTTCTGGGAAGCGGCGTTGTCTGGACACCGTTCAAAATAAGCTCTATATTGATACAAATGTTACCATCTCCAGTTTATCAATAAGTGGTATTAACGCTTTTTTGAAATAGCCTCTTTCTTTTGGTAGAAAAACCAGCACTGGTTTAATAATTTTATTTGATAGCGATTTTTCTCATAATAAGCTCGGCGCATTTGATTTTTTAACCATGTCGGCATAGGAAATACCTCCATTTTGAAAAAAGGTAGTATATAATCTATGTATTAAGAAGTCGTCCTGTGCTAAAGAAGGTGAAAAGAAAATGGAGCAAAATGAATTACAGAAGCTGGTTGAAAATATATCTTTGCAATGTTTTAACAAACCATTTCAGCATCAAGCTTTGTTTAACCCGCGCTTACGAACGACAGGCGGCCGATATTTATTGCATTCCCACAATATTGAGCTGAATCCTAAATATTATGAAGCGTTTGGTGAAGAAGAGCTCATTTTGATTATTAAGCATGAGTTATGCCATTATCATCTTCATTTAGAGGGAAAAGGATACCGGCATCGGGATCGAGACTTTCGAGAATTGCTTCTTCAAGTAGGCGCGCCCCGCTATTGTCGGCATCTGCCTCATCAAAAGCATCAAGCACAGCGGAAGTTTTATATGTATGCTTGCTTGCAATGTGGCTTGACATATCAGAGAAAAAAAAGAATGGACCTGCAACGATATGTTTGCGGAAAATGTACCGGCCGATTAAAAATGATCGAAAATATTTTGGAAAAATGGTGTTGACATCTATAATATTTGTATGTTAAATTATAAAAGCCGTCGCTGATAAGCGATGAAGCTAAACGAATCCGAAAAAGTCATTGACAATAGAGAAAACCATCGCTATAATAAAAGACGTTACATGAGATGCGCTATGTTTATTCCGCAATAGCTCAGCGGTAGAGCAACCGGCTGTTAACCGGTAGGTCGTAGGTTCGAATCCTACTTGCGGAGCCATTGGAGAAGTACCCAAGTGGCTGAAGGGGACGGTTTGCTAAACCGTTAGGTCGCGTTTTTGCGGCGCGCGGGTTCAAATCCCGCCTTCTCCGCCACTTTGATATATGGTGCTGGCCCGTTGGTCAAGTGGTTAAGACACCGCCCTTTCACGGCGGTAACACGGGTTCGAATCCCGTACGGGTCATCGTTTATTATATGTCGGGAGGCGATGGGGATTGTTTAAAGACATCACCTCCCTTTTTGCTCGCTTTAGGAGGATTAGCTCAGCTGGGAGAGCGCTTGCCTTACAAGCAAGGGGTCGGCGGTTCGATCCCGTCATCCTCCATTTTGGTCGACGAATAAATTAAGGTCCCGTAGTGTAGTGGTTAACATGCCTGCCTGTCACGCAGGAGATCGCGGGTTCGAGTCCCGTCGGGACCGCCATGACTGAAAGTTATTAGTAATTGATGGGCTATAGCCAAGCGGTAAGGCAACGGACTTTGACTCCGTGATGCGCTGGTTCGAATCCAGCTAGCCCAGCCATTTGGTTTATAGGTTTACATATGAGCCATTAGCTCAGCAGGTAGAGCATCTGACTTTTAATCAGAGGGTCGGAGGTTCGAGTCCTCCATGGCTCACTTTTTGCGGGTGTGGCGGAATTGGCAGACGCACCAGACTTAGGATCTGGCGCCTCACGGCGTGGGGGTTCAAGTCCCTCCACCCGCACCATATAAAGTTTTGCGCGGTCGTGGCGGAATGGCAGACGCGCTAGGTTGAGGGCCTAGTGGGGGCAACCCCGTGGAGGTTCAAGTCCTCTCGGCCGCATAAAAATCATGCTTGATTTTAAAAAGATAATTTGGTATAATTAAAAAGCTATATTTTGCGCTCGTAGCTCAATTGGATAGAGCATCTGACTACGGATCAGAAGGTTAGGGGTTCGAATCCTCTCGAGCGCGCCATGCGGGAAGTAGCTCAGCTTGGTAGAGCACATGGTTTGGGACCATGGGGTCGCAGGTTCGAATCCTGTCTTCCCGACCATCTGAATCGAATATGCGGGTGTAGTTTAGTGGTAAAACCTCAGCCACGAGCGATACATCATTGAATAGGCGACGAGTTGCCTCGACGCACAAAGCATCTTAGAATAAGCTGGTAGAGGAAGAGGCATGGTATATTAGGGTATTGGAAATTTGTAATAAAAAATTTGATAATTATGCGGGTGTAGTTTAGTGGTAAAACCTCAGCCTTCCAAGCTGATGTCGTGGGTTCGATTCCCATCACCCGCTCCATTCCAAATAATGTTCTTTGAAAACTGAACAAAACGAAGCGTTAATCGAAAAATTTCGGTATGGTCAACCGAAATAAGATAATAGCCAATCAACTTTCTTTTGGAGAGTTTGATCCTGGCTCAGGACGAACGCTGGCGGCGTGCCTAATACATGCAAGTCGAGCGGACCGAATAGAAGCTTGCTTCTGTTTGGTTAGCGGCGGACGGGTGAGTAACACGTGGGCAACCTGCCCGTAAGACGGGGATAACTTCGGGAAACCGGAGCTAATACCCGATAACCCTGAAGACCGCATGGTCTTTAGTTGAA
>NZ_NASY01000059.1:0-1857 GCF_002075365.1 Anoxybacillus sp. UARK-01
CCTAACATCGATGACCTGCAACGTCTGCCAAAACAAGCGACCGATGCAGCGGTTGCTGTTGCGCCACGCCATTTTGGCACCATGCTCCAGCTCTTCATACGTATGGCTATAAGTGCCCGTTTGCTCCATTTCATCGCGGATTTGCTGCAAACGCTGGCTGATTGTTTCTTCACTTTTTCCCAATTCCTGATAGCACAACCGAATAAACTGCACTGCTTCATTCCATAACCGTTCTTGATTGCGCAATATACGTCCCTCAATTTCCTTGTGTTTTTTCATCTGTTCGTCCAAAGTCATTGTATCAAAAAATAGGGCCCATGTCCGGAGCCCTATTTCACTTTTCACATTTTCTCCATATTCATCTGAAATGATGATTGCAGCTTAGCTGTGCGGTGTTTAGCGACAAGATGATAGTAAATATAGCACGCCACCATAAATGGAATCCCGCAATAAAGCGCCAGCCGCTGATCCGGAATAAAAGCAAGGCTAATAATAACGACTACATTTAACGAAAACGCCAAAAGAGGAACAATCGGATAAAGCGGTGTCCGATATTTTAAATCAGCCACATTGCCTCCCTGCTTTAAAAATGCTCTTCTTGCTAAATAGTTTGATAGAGCGATAGAGGCCCATACGGTAACAGCGCCAAATCCGGCAATTGAAAGCAACCATACATAAACGGTATCCTCAGCAAAAATACCACATAGCAAAGATAGGCAACCAATTAACATACTTGCGATCAGTGCATTAATCGGGACGCCATTTTTGGAGAGCTTACTGAAAATCGGACTTACCATTCCTTGGCGAGACATGGACCAAAGCACACGCGAAGTAGCATAAAGGCCAGAGTTAGCTACAGATAAAACAGCCGTAATAATGACAAAATTAACAATATCCGCAGCATACGGAATTCCGATATTGTCAAATACGACCACAAACGGGCTCTCCACTAATCCTGCTTTTTCCCATGGGAACAACCCCGCCAAAACAAAAATGGCCAACACAAAGAAAAGCAAAATTCGCCAAACCGTGTTATTGATTGCCCTTGGCACGGTTTTTTCCGGGTTTTCGCTTTCCCCAGCCGCAACACCCACAAGCTCTGTTCCTTGGAAAGAGAAGTTAACGCCAATCATCGTGACCAAAATCGCAGCAAGACCGTTTGGAAATAATCCGCCATGATCTGTGAAGTTGGAAAACAGCGGAGCCGCCTGACCGCCTTTCATTTCAAGCAGGCCGAACATAGCAGCTCCACCTAATAAAATGAAGGCAATAATGGTAAGGACTTTAATGCTGGAAAACCAAAATTCGACCTCGGCAAAGCTTCTTGATGATAACGCATTAATGGAAAATAAAACAACGGCAAAAATGACGCACCAAATCCAAGAAGGGACATCTGGAAACCATCGTTTCATTAAAATGCTGACGGTTAAAAGTTCTAAACCGACCGTTACCGACCAATTCAACCAAGAAAGCCAGCCGATCACATAACCGGCAGAAGGAGATATAAACTTTGTGGCGTAGGTTTGATATGAGCCCGCATCAGGCAAAGACACGGCCAATTCCCCAAGACAAAGCATCGTTAAATACATCACAAATCCACCAAATAAATAAGCCACAATGGCTCCGCCCGGACCTGCTTCATGAATCGTATATCCCGAACCTAAAAACAAGCCTGTTCCGATCACTCCACCGAGCGCGATCATGAACAAATGCCTGCTTTTCAGTTCGCGCTTCAAACCATGTGTTGTTTGCATTTATCCATTCCCCCTTTTGAAAACATGATCATGTAAGCGCTTTATATTTTCGTGACAATAAGTATCGTTCACTCCTTTCGACCATCTTAAGAATATTTTAGTT
>NZ_NASY01000006.1:0-2801 GCF_002075365.1 Anoxybacillus sp. UARK-01
GATTATAATGCGGGGAATCAATTGGTTCGTTTCGTCGATGAAACGGTCACGTATGACGCGAACGGCAACCGATTAGAAGACGGCCAGTATCGATATGAATGGAACGAAGCCGATCAATTGGTTTCCGTTACAAGAAAAGGCGAAAGCGCGCCGTTTGTGACGTACCAATATGACGAAGACGGTCGCCGCATTCAAAAGAACGTGAATGGCGTCGTGACGAACTACCACTACCAAGGCGACAGCCTCAACGTCTTATATGAAACCGACGCGAGCGGAAATGTGGTACAATCGTATGTATACGGAGAAAACGGCCAGCTGTTGGCGATGAAAAAAGGCGGGGCGACGTATTTCTACCACTACAACGCCCATGGCGATGTCATCGCGTTAACGGATGCGCAAGGAAACGTGGTCGCTCGTTACGAGTACGACACATGGGGCCAACTTCTTTCAAAATCCGGTGAGATGGCAGACGAAAACCCATATCGCTATGCGGGATACCAATATGATGAAGAGACGGGATTGTACTACCTCATGGCCCGTTACTACCACCCAACCCATGGTGTGTTCCTGTCCACGGACCCTGATCCAGGAGATTCGGATGATATTTTGACGCAGAACGGCTACACATATGCGAACAACAACCCGGTGATGTTGGTCGATCCGGATGGGCATTTTGTCTGGATGGCGATTAATGCGGGATTTGCGGCGTATGATGGGTATAAAGCCTTTAAAAAAGGTGGTTGGAAGGCTGCGGCGATTGCAGTAGGCGTGGGACTGGTTGGTGGTGCGGCTTTTAAAGCGTATAGAATTTATAAAGCGAGAGAAACAGCCAAGATTATGAAGATTTTATTGGCGGCTAAGTATGGAAAAGGTAACACTACTATAGAAGTAGGGAGAGTAAGTAAGAGACTAGCAAAAAAGGCTGGGAAAGCATGGGTTGGATCAGGGGCTAAGCCACTCTATAAAAATGGTAAATGGATAGGATATAGAAGTAAAGATAAATCTAAAGTATTTAGAATGCAGTATAAGAAAACAAGAAGGGTATATCAAGCGAATTTTGAGGAATTTTATAAGAGTCCTATCAACAAGAAGACATATAAGTTACGAAATGCACACTTGAATTTTTAGCATGGAGGGAGTCATATAAATGATAATTCCTGAATTATTTTGTTTAACGATAATGGATGAAGACTGGGGAGAGGAGGTTGATGATTTTTGGATTGAAATTGAAGCAGATATTGGTATAAAGGGGGACTCAGATTCTGCTGAAGTATTTACTGTCTATGTTACAAGTCCAAGAAGGTTAAGGGATATGGTGGAAAAGTCAGGGTTGGAGATAGCTAGGGGATTGTTTATAATGAGAGACTTTAATATAAAAAGTGTAGAGGAGCGTCTCAAAAAAATACTTGCACATTGTTCAAGAAAAACGTGGAACGAAACAGCTTTAGCTATTAGTCGGTACGCTATTTGGGAGTATGAAAACTAAGTCGAAGTATAATGGGGAATTTTTCAGATATATAAATCCAACCTATTTTCCTAACATGTCGTCTTGTTAACGTGAGGGTGCTTTAAAGATAGCATTGTTCAAGCCTATCTTGACAGAAACACAGAATATTGATGGAGCCTTTTTATGAAAAATTTTCATTTAGAGCTCACAACCTACTTTAAGGTTTGTGAGCTTTTATTATCTGAGAGTGTGAAAGAATAACAACTAACTAGAGAAATGTAACCAAACAAAAAACATGGATTATGACGAGAGAGGAAACATTCGCACGTTTACCACCGGAAATGAAGCGGGTGCCACCTTTACGTATGACGACCGCGGCTTGGTGAACAGTCTGGTGGTGGGAACGGCGAACGGAACTGAGTTATTGGCGGAAACGTACCGTTACGACGAAAACGGCAACCGAATCCGCATCGAAACGTCGAACGGGGACGTCACGGTGTACAGCTATGATGAGCTCGATCAGTTGAAGATCGAACAATGGCCGGATGGAACGACGATCGAGTATACGTACGATGGATTCGGGAACCGGACGAAAATCGTGAAAACGAAAGACGGATCATCGACGACGACCAATGCCGATTATAATGCGGCGAATCAATTGGTTCGTTTCGGTGATGAAATGATCACGTATGACGCGAACGGCAACCGATTAGAAGACGGCCAGTATCGATATGAATGGAACGAAGCCGATCAATTGGTTTCCGTTACAAGAAAAGGCGAAAGCACGCCGTTTGTGACGTACCAATACGATGAAGACGGCCGCCGCATTCAAAAGAACGTCAATGGCGTCGTGACGAACTACCACTACCAAGGCGACAGCCTCAACGTCTTATATGAAACCGACGCGAGCGGAAATGTAGTACAATCGTATGTATACGGAGAAAACGGCCAGCTGTTGGCGATGAAAAAAGGTGGGGCGACGTACTTCTACCACTATAACGCGCATGGCGATGTCATCGCGTTAACGGATGCGCAAGGAAACGTGGTCGCTCGTTACGAGTACGACACATGGGGCCAAATTCGTTCCCAAACGGGCGCCCTAGCAACCGAAAACCCATATCGCTATGCGGGATACCAATACGATGAAGAGACGGGATTGTACTACCTCATGGCCCGTTACTACCACCCAACCCATGGCGTGTTCTTGTCCATGGACCCTGATCCGGGAGATTCGGATGATATTCTAACCCAAAACGGCTACACATATGCGAACAACAACCCGGTGATGTTGGTCGATCCGGATGGGCATTTTGTGTGGATGGCGATTAATGCGGGATTTGCGGCGTATGATGGG
>NZ_NASY01000060.1:0-3103 GCF_002075365.1 Anoxybacillus sp. UARK-01
CCCTTTGCCTAATAGGACCCTTCAAGTAATTCTTCAAAGAGAACAACGAATTTTAAGGGAAGGAGGGGAGTACAAGCAATCCTTTGATCTCTATATGGAAGGAGTAAAAAATAGGATTACAATAAAAAAACGTAGCTAATCTTTATTGAAAGGAGGTGAGCAATGATGGCTTTAATTGAAAAAGTACATTCTTCCTTGGAAGAATTACAAGAGTTAGTGAATCAAACGACCGATCCACTAGAGCGTGAGGGGTTAATTGCCTTCATTAATTGTGTTACTCCTCACCTAGAAAAAGCTTCTGCCACTTTTTTAGGAAAAATCGCTCAGGTAATTGGCTCCGATATTTCAACAACCGGATCTGTAGGAGAAGCTTTGGAAGCCTTAAAAGAGAAGTTTGAGATTGAAATTGAGTAGGAGAGAAAGTTTACAAATACTACCACCACATTACACACCAAGATCGGAAAATCCTCTATCCCTTATATCATAGAGGTTTTTCCGATTTTACTATATCATTTAAAGGAAGATGTCATATATGAAGAACATATACAAAAATAAAGCATTTCTCTTCATAATTTCGAGTCATTTTATACATAAAATAGCAGAAACCCTCTATGACCTAGCCCTTCCCTTGCTGGTTTTACATGCAACAGGCTCCTCCCTACTTATGGGATCGATGTACGCATTGGGTTTTTTTGCTGAATTTTTGGTTGGTTTCTTTGGTGGAGCAATTGTAGATAGTATAAACAGAAGGAAGCTATTAATGTTTATATCTGCTCTACAAGCCCTATTCATTAGTTTTCTTCCTATATCTGCTTCCTTCAAATTTTTTAACATGGTAATTATTTTCTTAGTTGCGTTTGCTCTGGATATTTGTATCGCCATATATAGGATTGCTGATACATCGATTATTCCCCAGCTAGTTGAAAAAGAACATTTGCCTCAAGCCAATGGTATCATGCAAATGGCAATTTCTACAGCAGAAGCTATAGGTCCAGCTATATCTGGATTATTAATTTCTACAATAGGATTATTTAATTCATTATGGATCAATTTTTCGACTTTTATCCTATTGTTATCTACATTATCCTTAATTAAATCACAAAGGACAGAACTAAACAATAATATTTCCTCCCCTAAGCAACTATGGTTTTCAAGTGTTCAAGGGTTGCACTATACACTAAAAAATCCTTTGTTCAAATTAATATTAATTTGGAACCTGTTTGTTAACTTTGGATTAAGTGGATCTGTCCTAATGATTGTGTTTCACCTAAAGGAAGTTATAGATCTGAAGAGCTTTGAAATTGGCTTGGTTATGACAATGTCAGCATTAGGAGGGATTACTAGTGGAGCAATATTCTCAAAGATTCAGGCGATTTTTAACTCAGGTAAAATGCTATTAATATCATCACTAACAACTTCTATAGCATTATTCCTGTTCCCTTTCCAAAATAATTGGATTTCTTCCGGTATAGTCGTCTTTGCACTAATGTTTAGTGTAGGACTAAATTCGAGACTAATTTATTTATTATTTCAATCTAGTGTCCCAGAGAAAAAATTAGGGAGAGTCATAGGCGCTTCTAGGCTAATATCTACTCTCCTAGCCCCTGTTAGCGTTCTTATTGCAGGATCAATTGCAAAGATAAATTCTAACTATGTATTTATTGGGGGCTCTATAATAATCGCTATATCAACAATCGTTGCTTTGAATACAGATCTTAAGAGAGCAAACTGGTCTGTAAGTATGAAATCCATTGCGAATACAGAATCACAATAATTCTCTCCATGTATTAACTATATAAGTTGAAATAAAGATTTTCTCCCGTTCTATGGCGAATTAAAGAGAGAAAATAGAGAATGGGAAAGAGTGGAATGTCGAACCACAAAAACGAAAGCGAAAAGTAAACGAGCATATGAACGCTACCAGGCGATTTATCTTCATTTGCAGGGATATACAAAAAAGAGAAATCGCAACGACTATTGGTCGATTCAAGAAAAACACCTACAACTATATCCATACCTACACCTAGCGCGGTCTTGACGGACTGGAGATGAAATACTCGCCTGGCACCCCACGTCGATTGAGCCCTGAATAGGAAAAAGAGCTGACTTCGATCATGGAACATCAGCTTCCAGTAGAGGCTGGATTCGAAGCGAAATATCATTGGACGCTTGTGATGACGCTGAACTCATTCAACCAAAGTGGGGACCAAGGTATACTCTTCGTGGAACCAGTAAAATTCTGCATTAGTTAGGATTAAGTTATCCGAAACCGACATATCCACTAGTCAATGTCGATGAAGAAAAACAAAAAGAATTCGCCGAAGTCGCCTTCTCAGAAGTAAAAAAACTGTTAGATGGGAAAATCGCATATGTCCTTTTTCAAGATGAATCGATGTTCGGTATTACCAATCGATTCCAAAAACATGGTTTGTCAAAAAAAAGCAACGGATCATTCCGACGTTTGGAACACATCAAGGGAGGAAGTTGATTGGCACGTTGAACTACGAAACAGGAATGTGTTTTGCATCGAAGAAGAACGCTATGATGCAGAAACATTTCTTCCATTTGTGTTAGAGCGCTATCCTACAGGCAAAATGGCGATGATTTTAGATAACGCTCGAATTCATCATGCCTAACTCACTCAGCCATTTTAAAAAGAACACGAAGATCGATTAGAGCTCGTCTTTTTGCCACCATATGGCCCTCAACTGAATTGGATTGAAGGGGTATGGAAATCTAAAATCAGACGTGATTTACAATGTATTCTATTTGACTGTGCAGGAAATCAAAAAGAATGCTTAAACCTTTATTCATAGAATCAACCAGAATCCAGACCACACAATCGACCGTTTGTGTGGTCTATTGCAGGGTATAATTCATACGAAAATAGGAATGAAAGAACATCTTTGGGCTAGGTCCTCTATTCCCAAGACATACAATTTGCTCTTCCCTCAGGCTATTATACTTAGATATCTATCTACTTGAGAATTGGAACATATCTTGATTTTATTAATTTAAATCATTTCACTAAAACTAATTTAAGGGATGTCTGAATTGAATAAAAAAGAAATTTACTAAAAATTTACTGTTAATTATAAAAAAT
>NZ_NASY01000061.1:0-4461 GCF_002075365.1 Anoxybacillus sp. UARK-01
CTCTATATCAAACAATATCTAATAAATCAACTTTATCTCTTGAAGAAATTAAAATGCAATATAGTGAGTTCGCTATCGAGCAAAGAAAAAGAATGTCCGAAAAGGAAATAGAAAAATATATAAATTTTTGGAAAGAAAAGTTATCTGGAGCACCGGAGTTACTTGTACTCCCTTCAAAGAAAAGACGTCCAAAGGTACAATCTTTTGAAGGAAGTACCTATGCATTTAATATACCTACTCAGTTAATAAATAAGCTAACTAATTTAAGTAACAAAGAAGGAACTACACTATATATGACTTTATTAGCTGGGTGGAAAACTTTACTTTACAGGTACTCTGGACAAGAAGATATAGTAATTGGAATGCCTGTCGCAGGAAGGAAAGTCGCAACCGAAGGTATAATAGGAAACTTTGTAAACTCTGTTGCCGTACGGAGTCGATTATCTGAAAACATGTCATTTAAGGAATTATTAAAAAATATTAGAAGAGAGGTATCAGATTCCATTAATTATAGTGACTTACCTTTTAATTTGGTTGTCGATAAACTTAACATCACTAGAAGCTTAAGTTATACTCCAGTGTTTCAGGTAATGTTTGATTATCATCATAATAGTATGATTAAGGAACTTATAATACCAGATCTTTCAGTAACTCCTCTAAAGGAATACATCGATAAAGTTAAGTGTGATTTAGAAATGGTAATCATGAATGGTAGAGAAAAAACAGAAGGATTATTAATTTTTAATACAGATATTTTTGAAGAAGATGATATGAAAATATTGGTGAGTTTATATCTAAAGCTTTTAAAGTATGTGGTAGATAATCCTTCTATAAAACTTATCGATATTCCTCTGACCGAGAGTCAAAATTTAATTGTTGTTAATTCAGATAATTCTGATTACAACGATAATTTCAATTTTTGATTTTTTCTCCAAACTTTGAAAGAAGAATTACCTTGACTTATTTGAAGGGAGATAAATAGATATGGTTTTAATATTTGATAAAAATCTGATAAATGCTAAAAATTATTGGATAGAAAAGCTCACAGGTAAGACGGTTAAGTCCGGCTTACCTGTGAGAATTGGTGATAATACTGATGAAGGGTTTGTACCAAATGAAATAGAGTTCACTTTAAAAGATTCTTTAGTTGAGAAAATAAATGACTTAAGTGGGGGCTCTTCATTTCTTAAGTATGTAATTGTAATGACTGCAGTTAAAATTTGTTTGTTTAAATATAATAATACTGAATTTGTTACAGTTGGAAGTCCCTCAAGAAAAGGGAAAACTTCAAACTCACAAGGAAATGTATTGGTGATAATGGACAGAATAACTAACCAAATGACTTGTAAAGAATTAATGGTAAATGTCAGACAATCATTATTGGATGCATACGGTAATCAACAATATCCATTCAATTTACTTATTAATGAATTAAATATTGAGTATTCTAAATATGATAATCCTTTATACAGTGTATTAATGAGTATGAATAATATACATCTCGACCTGCCGGATTTCGCTAGTAAAAACCTTACTATACAATTAGATGATTCAGATGTCTTTACCGGCGTTGTAGAATATAATTCTTTAATGTTTTCTAGGGACATTATTACACAATTTGTAAATCACATTAATTTGATGCTAGAGCAAATGTTATCAAATATTAATAGTGTAATTAATGAACTTCCAGAAATTAGTTTTAATATAAACTATGATAATCAAGAAAAAGCAGAAGAAAGAGTAGATTTACAATATATTCAAAATGCAATTAAAGAAAGCCCTTTAATCCAAGATGCGATAATACAATTAAATAAAGGGGGGGGAATAGTCGCTTACTTATTAAGTAAACCGAATCAAGTCAGATCTAATCATTTGTTGAAAAGCTATTTGTTGAAAAGGTTACCTGAGGAAATGATACCAGTAGAGTTCATATGGATTGATGATGAAATTGATCTATTAAATAGCGATTTTCTAAATGAAGTAACACAGACTGATTCGAAAAAAAATAAAATTCCCCCAAGAAATGAAATTGAAGAAAAAATCTCAAAAATTTGGTCCAGTGTACTTTATATAGAAAATATTGGAGTATTTGATAACTTTTTTGAAATTGGTGGAGATTCCATTTTATCTATTCAAACGTATTCTGAAATGAAAAAAGCAGGTTTTACTCTAAGTCCTAAAGATATTATTTCACATCCAACAATAGCAGAGTTATCTCAAATTGTAAAAGAGGGGGTTAACTTAAATACAGAACAAGAAAAGAAATCTGGAATTGCTCCATTAACTCCACCACAACTAAGATTTTTCGAAAAAGAATTGCATAATTATCACCATTTTAACAATTCATGGATATTTAAAGTGAATATTAAGTTAAACCCTAATATTGTTGAGAAAACACTAAAATTTATATCCAATCATCATGATGCTCTTCGTTTGTTCTTTAAAAAAACTTCAGATGGATGGAAACAACATTTTTCTGATACCGAACATACGATAGCCTTTAGCTATTATGATTGGTCAGATGTTGATATTAAACATCAAAAGAAAAAAATAGAAGATTTAGCTAATTATCATCAAACTTTACTTGATATAAACAATGGTCCGTTATTAAGGGTTGTCCTAATTTCGCTAGGTGGAAATGTTCCGGATCGCTTATTAATAATTAGCCATAGGCTTATCTCAGACACAATTACAATGAAAATATTTGCGGAGGACTTTCAATTAGTATACTCCCAACTTTTGAATGGTAAAAATCCAAGCTTTCCTGAAAAAACAACCTCTTATTATGACTGGACGAATAAATTAATTGAATATGCAAACACAGATATAGATATAAGTGAAAAAAAATACTGGCAAAGTGATATCTTCAATAAGCCTTTTTACATACCTATAGACTTTGAAGAAGGCGAGAATACTGAATTAAATACGGAGTTACTTTTTGCTAGTTTAAATCAAAAAGATACAGAATCTTTGCTTTCTAAAGTCCATAGAGATTTAAGAGTAGATATGCGAGTTGTATCCTTTACAGCTTTATTAATGACGATCAATAAATGGACAGGGAACAAACATATTTTAGTTGAAACGGGTTCCCACGGAAGAGAAGTAATTTCAAACAATATAGACCTTTCAAGAACAGCAGGCTGGTTCACAACCAATTATCCTGTTTATTTAGAACTATACGATCAAGATAAAGATATCATTCAAACTATCCAAAGTGTAAAAAATCAGTTATCAAATATTCCTAATAATGGATTTAACTACGGATTATTAAGATATCTTCATGATGATCAAGATATTAAACAGAAATTATCAAAGTTTCCAAAGCCTATAATTGGTTTTGATTACCAAGGGCATGTAGATAGTGGGCTAAATAGGGATTTACTACTCACACCATCAGATGAATCTGTTGGTAATGAAAGAGACCCAAGAAACAAACGAAATGTAGAGTTTGATATTAGTAGCTGGGTATCAAATAAGAAATACATTGTAAGATGGTCGTATAGTAATAAAAGATATAAGAAATCTACAGTAGAACAACTCATTAAGTATTATATAGATACTTTGAAAGAAATTATTGATTCATGAACCTAGAAGCTTTGATCATATGATTTTTCTAATTGAGATGGGAAGGGGAATAAATTGAAGAAAGCCTTTTTACAGATTAACATTTCCAAAACTAAATCTGTGTTTATACTTTTATACATTGCTTTTCTTATATCTATAACTATATTTTTGGAGATGCCTCCAAATCCAAAAGATAATGAAACTGCTATTGATAGCTTTTCTGCAGAGAGAGCTTTTCAACATATAAGGCACATAGCAAAACACCCCCATCCTACAGGATCGTATGAAAACTATTTAGTAAGGGAATACATTTTACAAGAATTAGAAAAACTTGAGCTGTATACAATAGTTGATACTTTTAGTGGGGATTTATCAACAAAATATTTTAATGGAGACATTGAGTTGAATAACATTATCGGTATCTTAAAGGGAACTGAAGATGGAAAAGCGCTTATGCTATCTGCCCATTATGATTCAGTCCCTAATGGACCAGGTGCAAATGATAACGGGGCTAGTGTAGCTGCTCTTCTTGAAACTGCAAGAGCGCTAAAAAACAGTGATAAATTAAAGAACGATGTATGGTTCGTTTTTACTGATGGCGAGGAACTTGGACTACTTGGTGCTGAAATATTTTGGAAAAAAGATAGCTATAGAAATGCGATTGGTTTAGTGGTTAATTTTGAAAGTAGAGGCTCAAAAGGGCCTTCTATGATGTATCAAACAAGCGACCATAATGGGACTCTTATTCAAGAATTTTCAAAAGTTGCCCCTAAACCATTAGCTAATTCTTTTATGGGTGACATTTATAAGAAAATGCCTAATGATACAGATSGTGTTATGTCAAGAAAACGGACACGTTAAACAGAGAGAAATAGCTGAACTTAGGCAGCTACTTTT
>NZ_NASY01000062.1:0-555 GCF_002075365.1 Anoxybacillus sp. UARK-01
GAAGGTTGGAGACAATCTTTTCCGCTCAACAACGAACTCTGGTGCGGAGACGTTAACTTCTCCGGGAGTAGGCGGAGCAGGCAAAATTGTTCCTGGTGCGCTTGAAATGTCCAATGTCGATCTATCTGAAGAGTTTACGGAAATGATTGTCGCGCAGCGCGGATTTCAAGCGAATACACGCATTATTACAACATCGGATGAGATTTTGCAAGAGCTTGTCAATCTAAAGAAATAATTAAGGGGGGAGGGCACTAGGCTCTGTCTAGTGCCCCAATACATATGATCACATTAACGCGGCTGAATGGAAAATCGTTTACCTTAAATGCGATATACATAGAACAAATCGAAGCTTTTCCGGATACAACGATTACGCTGACGAATGGTAAAAAATTTGTTGTCCGTGAGTCGGAAAAAGAGGTAGTAGAGCTGGTAAAAGAATTTTATCAGCAAATTTCGATTTTAGGGGTTTCTAAAAATGTGGAGGGGCAGGACCATGAGTAAGCTATGGAAAGTGACATTGATGATATTGGTGACGATTACGTTAGTCGCCGCTGT
>NZ_NASY01000063.1:0-2556 GCF_002075365.1 Anoxybacillus sp. UARK-01
ATTGAAATGCTTGAAAAACAACTATTAACCACCCCCGCTCAAAACCCTAAAGGAAATGTAAACTTAAATAACTTGGCTTATGTAATTTATACATCAGGAAGTACTGGAACTCCAAAAGGGGTAATGATTGAACATAGGTCGTTAACCAATTTTATTTTTTCTATCTCTAAAGAATACGAGATTACCAAAAATGATGTAATTATACAATTCGCTTCAATTGGCTTTGATGTCTCAGTGTTCGATATTTTTACTTCTTTATGTAATGGTGCAACACTTTGTATAGCTAGTGAGGAAGAAAGAAAGTCACCTGAAAAGCTTACTGAATTAATGAGGAAATACGGAGTTACTGTAGCTGAACTTCCTCCAGCTTTATTACCATTACTTAATCCAAAGGATTTTCCAATGTTGCGACTATTATCTGTTGGAGGAGAGAAGTTTTCTGGAGATCTTGTTAGCATATGGTCATCACCAAAGAGACGCTTTGTAAATGGATATGGGCCTACGGAGACAACAGTTGCTGTTACTCTTTTTGATTGTAAAGGTAAATGGAATAGCAATCCCCCAATAGGTAAACCAATGTATAATATTGAAACATATGTACTAAATAATAATTTACAACCTGTACCTATTGGGGTACCTGGGGAACTATATATTGGAGGAGCTTGTTTAGCGAGAGGATACTTAAATCGTAATGAACTTAATTCCCAAAAATTTGTTAATAACCCTTTTAGTAACGATAAGAATTCCAAATTATACAAAACAGGAGATCTTGTAAGGTGGTTACCAGATGGGAATCTTGAAATCCTAGGTAGATCAGACCGACAAATAAAAATTAGAGGGTTTAGAGTAGAACTTGAAGAGATAGAGTCCAACTTAATAAGACTACCAAATATAAAACAGGCTGTAGTTGATGTTAGTGATGAAATTAATAACGATATTCAAATAATCGCATATATAGTCTTAGAAAAAGGGGCTGCAATAGATATTAAAGAGCTACGTGAAAGTTTAAAGGGGAATTTACCTAGTTATATGGTTCCGTCTAGATTTATTGAGATTGATGAAATTCCTCTAACTCCTAATGGGAAAATAGATAGAAAATCCTTACCTAGACCTTCTGAGTTAATACCAGAAAGCTCTAATCATTTGTTACCAAGAGATGAAACAGAATTAATGATATGTGATGAAATCCTATGTCCAATTCTTGGTGTAAAAAATATAGGGATTAATGATAATTTTTTTGATCTTGGTGGAAACTCTTTACAAGCGACAATGGTTGTTTCTCAAATTAGAAATAGATTTGATGTGGATATTAATTTGATTGATTTCTTTCAATCACCAACTGTAGAGAACTTAGCAAATCTAGTTAAACAAAAAGAAACATTCAACAAAAACAAACGTAAAGATTTAATCAGAGAACTAAATGAGATAGAACAATCATGGCTTAAGGTTCATGAAGCTCCCCAAGCTAAATACCGTATAGTTTGTTTTCCATATGCCGGAGCAAGTGGATACCTCTTTAAGAGATGGCCAGAACTTTTAGCACCCGATTTTGAAATAATAACTATTGATTTACCAGGTCATGGAACAAAGATTAAAGAGAAACCATTTGATTCTGCTTTTGAAGTAGCTAATCGCTTAGCATCTGAAATAGAATTGTACTCTGACAAGCCACTAATATTTCTAGGTCATAGTGGAGGTGCCATTTTAGCCTTTGAAACTTGTCGTATATTATTAAAGAAGGGAATCAGAATTAATAGGTTGTTTGCACTAGCTAGTAGAGCTCCTCACGTTGAATTAAAAGACCCACCTAGATATCACTTACCCGATAGTGAGTTTCTAACTCGAGTAAATGAATTTGGTGGTTTGTCTGATGAATTATTAAAAAATAAAGAATTATTGTCATTGATGATTCCTACCATGCGGGCTGATGAAAAGTTAGCTGAAACTTATCTTTACAAAGGGGAGTTAAAGATTCTTCCTTTCCCAATTTCAATCTATGGAGGTAAAGATGACAGAATTGAAATAGCTGAACTTGAGGACTGGACCGAATTAAGCTCAGCGAATTGTGAAATAAAATTGTTCGATGGAGGACATTTCTTTTTACAAGAGCATGAGGATATAGTCTTATATTCAATTATTGAAACCATAGCTCAAGCAACCACAACATGTTAGTAACACTTTTTTGAATGGGTGGGGATTATTTTCTTCACCCACTATTAATAATATTTTGCGGGAAGCAATTACTATTTTATACAAAACTAAGGAATGTGTACTAAGCTACTTATTGAATAATAATTCTTATTTTTGGCTAAACAAAGGTTAATATTATGTTATAGGGAGATTCTCTCTGGATATTTTCTTTTTTACATATAGATGTGTATTTAGATTAACGTAGTGGAGATGAGAGAATTTTTATGAATAACTTTCAAGTAAATCAATTTTCCAATCTCAATTCTGCTGTACTATTAAATTTTACTAGCATACCAGAATCAATGCCAGAAGAAAAGTTAAATAAATTTATGTATATTCTAGATAGTAACGATTTGATTCAATTTA
>NZ_NASY01000064.1:0-4251 GCF_002075365.1 Anoxybacillus sp. UARK-01
TTGAAACTGCAAGAGCGCTAAAAAACAGTGATAAATTAAAGAACGATGTATGGTTCGTTTTTACTGATGGCGAGGAACTTGGACTACTTGGTGCTGAAATATTTTGGAAAAAAGATAGCTATAGAAATGCGATTGGTTTAGTGGTTAATTTTGAAAGTAGAGGCTCAAAAGGGCCTTCTATGATGTATCAAACAAGCGACCATAATGGGACTCTTATTCAAGAATTTTCAAAAGTTGCCCCTAAACCATTAGCTAATTCTTTTATGGGTGACATTTATAAGAAAATGCCTAATGATACAGATCTAACAATTTCATTAGATGCTGGTATTCCTGGACTTAACTTTGCATACATTGATGGATGGGAATATTATCATACACCTTATGATAATATAGACAACGTTGACAAATCTTCTTTACAACACCAAGGGGAAAATGCTCTATCAATGGCTAAACATTTTGGGAACCTAAATTTAGAAAACTTGGAGTCACCTAATGAAATCTATTTTAGTTTGTTGGGGAAAATGATACACTTCCCCCAATCATATGTTATTCCACTTAGTATCCTATTAACATTATTTATAATAACTATTTTTAGTACAAGTATTAATAGAGGAATTATTACATATAAAGGTGTATTATTGAGTACTCTTAAAATATTAATAATTATTTTAACATCCTTAATCACATCGATTTCATTATGGATAGTGATTAACAATATTTGGGTAAAAAAAATGACTTTATCTACTGATGCGACATATGACTCGATATTATACAATACGTCCTTTGTGCTTGTAACTTTTTTAATGAGTTGTATAGTTTCTAACCATTTTAGAAAAACAAATGAATTTGAAAACATGTTTGCAGGAACCTTGCTGTTCTTAACAGCTTTAATCGGAGCAGCTATATATCTTCCTGGAGCGAGCTATCTATTTTTAATACCTTTGTTGATTAATGGTATGGTTTTAAGTATAGCAATCAGATGTAGTAACCCATTTAAGGTCATTAATAGTTTACTAACAATGTTAATCATTTCATTTTTCCCAATTGTGCTTTTCACTACAGTCTATAAATTATTGTTTATTGGTTTACCTCCTTATTTAAATATAGGGTTAACAATCTTAACATCGATACTTTTATCTTTCCTTGAACCAATATACAAATTATTTAATAGGAACAAAAAGTTGCAAATTAGTTTATTATCAACAATAATTATTATTCTGCTAGTTACAGGATGGGTTAATTCTCATAAGCTGGACAGGCCAGTTTATATTGAGGATAATGAACATTTACACTTTTAAGTTTTATGAAGCTATATCACCAATAAACTGAATATTAAATTTATTTCGGTATTTTCGGAGGGGATTGTTTTGCAATCACTAAATATGATAGAGCAAGAAAAATTTAGAAAAAGAATTAAAGATCTTTTTCAATCAGCAGAGATGAAAAAGCTCATTGATGAGGTAAGGTCAGGCAATAAAGATTATGATCCAAGAAAAATTTATCAAATTTTAGGTGAACAAGGCTTGTTAGCGCCAAATTTACCAAAAGAATATGGTGGATTAGACAAATCTTTATTTGAAACAGCAGCCTTAATTGAAGAAATGTCTTTGAATGGGGTACCAGAATCTCTACATGTACTTTCAGTTTTAATAGTTGCAAATCTGCTGTACCTTTCTGCTACCAAAGTACAAAAACAAAAATATTTACCGGAACTTGCTACAGGCGAAAAATTTGCTTGCATCCTATATTCAGAGCCCAAAATAGGATCAGATTTAAGTGCACTAGAAACTAAGGCATCTCTTTGTAAAGATGGTACTTATCAACTTTATGGCCGGAAAGTATATAGTATGAAAACACACTTATCTGACTATGGTTTATGTGCTGCTAGGACTTCAAATAAGTCCTCAAAATACGAAGGTTTAACTTTATTTATGGTGCCATTGGATAGCAAAGGAGTCACTATAAACGCTATTCCAAGCTTAAGTGATGAGTCATTATTTGAAGTAATACTTGATGGTGTGACTGTTACCGAAGATGATATTATTGGAAAAAAAGATGAAGGATGGTCAATTATAAACAAAGCCCTTTCAGTTGAAAGAACTGGTCTTGACTACTACGTTAGAGCAATTAGATGGTTTAATTTAATTTTTGAACGTGCAATTATGGATAATGAAGTTGAAAGTGAGAATTTCTTAATTGAGTTCTCACGCTTAAAATGTAAGCTTGACTCATCAAGATACTTAACATACAAAGTTTTAGACCAATTAGAGAGTACAGGATCTGTGGATGAATCTCTAGCAGCTATCTCAAAATGGTATTCAAGTGAACTTGCCTGCGAAATTGTGTGGAAAGGATTAGAACTAAGAGGAATAAAAGCTTCTTTAAGTGAAGAACATGGATACAATCCTCTTTATGGAAGTTTAGAAGCTGCGTATAGGGAGGCGCCTGGTTTGACACTTTCAGCAGGTACCTCTGAAATACTTTTAGAAAGTATTTCAAAGTTTCAATTAAATATAAGTGAAAAAAGGAATGATGAAAATGTTATATAATCAATCACCTATGTTGGAAGGTTTAGAACAAGTAATAAACAATATTGTTCAGAGAGAATCTGTTAATTTAATAAATGGTCTAGAATTTATTTCTAATGTTAAAGGCTACTATCAAGATGAAACAAATCAATCAGAAATTTGGAATAATCTTAAAGATATAGGTGTTCCCGGTTACAATATTCCCTTGAAAGATGGTGGATATGAACTGGGAACAGAAGTGGTACTGATGATATGTGAAAGCATGGGGAAACACCTTTTTAGAAGTCCTTATTTAGATACTATGATTGCCGCAGATATTTTAACTAAATCTGAGACTCCTGAACTATTTGAAAATGAAATTGAACAAATTGTATCTGGAGATTTGTTCATGTCAGTTATAGGGATAAATAATACCTCAAAAAATACATTATTAAAAAAAGCTGATTTTGAATGGACTATTAGTGGAAGAAATAATTTCGCTATAAACCTCAGCGAATTAAGTAAGCTAATTATTGTAGTAGATAACAATGTATTTTTTATACCTATCGAAAGAAATGGGATCATTGCTACCCCACAAAATAGTATAACTAATGAAACTATCTACAGTTTAGAGTTTAAGAACTTAACACTACATAAAGAAGACATGGTAAAAATAGAACAACATGAATTAAAAAAAATACTTGCTTCTGCTAGACTTCGTCAGGCTTCATATCTACTTGGGTTATCAAGAGGCGCATTAAGTGAGGCAATTAAATATGTAAATATTAGAAGGCAATTTGGAAAAAAACTAATAGATAATCAAAGTATAGGTTTTAAATTAGCATCTCTACTAGGGCAACTTGAGGCTGCTAAACTTAAAATTCATTATACCGCATCTTTAGATATTGAAAGGGATGATTTAATACAACTAGCAACGGAGGCGTTAGCATACATTTCTGAGTTATCACTACAAATCTCCAGAGAATCTTTACATTTACATGGGGCATTTGGAATGACTAAACTAGCAAAAATAGAAAAATATTATCGATTTATTGCTTTTGAGTCTGTAAGGTTAGGTACCCCAAAATCACTTTGGATTGAAGCGGGTAAGCTTAACTTACATTCTTTTCACAATAGTACAAAATAAATGGAGGAGTATCGTTATGGATTTGACTTCAAGGTTGAAACGTTTACCAATCGATAAAAGTAAACCTATTTTGGAGATAATTAGAAATAATATTATTAATAATGATGTTATTAATAAAAAAATTAATTCGGTCAAAGCTCCAAATTTAAATGTAGACAATGATATAGATCTTGATAAAAACTATAACATTGGAGAGAATGAGTACCGTTTAGTTACTGAAGTGTGGAGCAAAGGGAAAACTTGTGAATTTCCGAAGATGACTACATATCAGTTGTTCGAGGAACAAGTAATTAAAAACCCTCACAAAAATGCTGTAATTTTTAATGATAAATCATTGTCTTATACCGAATTAAATAATAAAGCTAATAAATTAGCTCATTACTTAAATACGCAAGGAGTTCATCAGGAAACAATTGTTGCAGTGTTTTTAGAGAGATCTTTAGATATGATTATTACTATTTTAGCAATATTAAAAGCAGGTGGAGCATATTTACCAATAGACCCATCCTATCCTAAAGATCGAGTAAATCAAATTTTAGAAGATTCACAAGCAGGTCTTGTTATTACAAATGATAAATTAAGTAAAAATATTAATAA
>NZ_NASY01000065.1:0-694 GCF_002075365.1 Anoxybacillus sp. UARK-01
GGTACTTAGATGTTTCAGTTCCCCGGGTCTGCCCTCCATACCCTATGGATTCAGGTATGGATCCTGCCCCATTACGGACAGGGGGTTTCCCCATTCGGAAATCTCCGGATCCACGCTTACTTACAGCTCCCCGAAGCATATCGGTGTTTGTCCCGTCCTTCATCGGCTCCTAGTGCCAAGGCATCCACCGTGCGCCCTTTCTAACTTAACCAGTGAAAAGAGCTTCACGTTCCTTTCTTCTTACCTGTTATCTAGTTTTCAAAGAACCCTCTTGTTCGAAAGAACATGGAAATGTTCTCTCAAAACCGAACAAAACGAAAGCGTTCTTACGATCTAGCTTCGGCTGAACAGTCGCCTTCGCTTTTCATCCTTAGAAAGGAGGTGATCCAGCCGCACCTTCCGATACGGCTACCTTGTTACGACTTCACCCCAATCATCTGCCCCACCTTCGGCGGCTGGCTCCCGTAAGGGTTACCCCACCGACTTCGGGTGTTGCAAACTCTCGTGGTGTGACGGGCGGTGTGTACAAGGCCCGGGAACGTATTCACCGCGGCATGCTGATCCGCGATTACTAGCGATTCCGGCTTCATGCAGGCGAGTTGCAGCCTGCAATCCGAACTGAGAGCGGCTTTTTGGGATTGGCTCCCCCTCGCGGGTTCGCAACCCTTTGTACCGCCCATTGTAGCACGTGTGT
>NZ_NASY01000066.1:0-894 GCF_002075365.1 Anoxybacillus sp. UARK-01
GTGCATAAGAATGCATAATTGTACATGCAGTAAATAGCGATGAAACCCATACCAACGCGGCTGTTCTAATCCGTCATTCTTTAACTGATTAAATGTCTGCTCAATCGAGTTGCGAAAACCAAACAACCACTTTCCGAATTCTGTTTTCAAAAACGAACGAATCATCCGACCATAGGCATCTTTTCGTTCATCGCTATTTCGAGGATTAATAGGTGAAACGAAAAAAATTCCTGTCTGTTCGGCTATTTGACGGACTTTTTCGCTGTCATAGGCGGCATCTCCAAGGGCAAATTCAATCTTCCATTCCTTTAAAGATGGAAATAATTCGAGCGCAACGGCTGCATCATTTCGATTCGCAGTCGTGAAGACATGGGATAGGACGATTCCTTCTGTGGTTGTACAAAGGTGCAACTTATATCCTTTGAACCAGTTATACCGAGTCGAAATCCCCCATCTCGCTTGAGAATCATAAAAACTGCTTCGGAGTGCCGTACTGTCGATGATGACAATTTTGGGATACCGAACACCTAAATCTTTTAGAAGTCGAGCATTAAATGTGGAAAATCCTTGTTCTCGAAACCACTTACCTGCACGTGAAAACGTAGAAAGATGTGGAACCTCTTTGAGTCCACAAATACGCCGGAAGTAGCCAAATCGATCGAGTGTTTCCACTAACTGACGTAAAGAATCAATGGAAAAATAGGTTTTTAAAAAGAAACATTTTAACAATGATTTTTTCGAAATCGGCGGTCGCCCGGTTATATAAGGTGTTTCTGGTAAAGAAAGTTGGTCGATGTATTGAAATAAAGCCTGTAAAAGAGGATCCATTTCGCTATTCAGTGCATGTTCGATAACAAAATTGGAAATCATGATAGTGTCCACCCCTTGGAAATG
>NZ_NASY01000067.1:0-744 GCF_002075365.1 Anoxybacillus sp. UARK-01
CCACAACATTCCAGAAAGGACGATTTTTATGAGCAATCAAATGATTACTACTGAAAATTATAACACGCAAATGACACTTTTTCCAGAGACAGAGGAAAAAAAGCCCTCTAAAAGACCATTAGCCCCTACTTTTAAACCCTATGACAATCGTCAAACTCAAGTGATTTTTGATATTGAAGCCCTTATACCAGAACATCACGTCGCACGAGTAGTGGACGAAATGGTGGAATCTGTACCAGATGAGCTATTGTTTTCTCATTATAAAGGTGGTGGCAGAAGTTCCTATCATCCCAAAATGATGCTTAAAATCATTCTGTATAGTTATTCCCAAAAGGTTTATTCCTGCCGTGGAATCGAAAAACTAATAAAAGAAAATCTTCCTGCCATATGGTTAGCTGCGATGCAACAACCAGATTTCCGCACGATCAATGAGTTCCGCGGAGAACGGATGAAAGCCTTGATGGATGAGTTATTTGAAGCCATGATTCTAAAATTGATTGAAGAAAAGTACATCACAATGGAAAACTACTTTTTGGATGGCACCAAGATGGAAGCCAACGCCAATAAGTATTCTTTCGTGTGGAAAAAATCAACAGAGAAATGGGAAGCAACATTAAAAGAAAAAATTCAAGAAACACTTGAGTACATTCATGAATTGACACCATTAGAAGCTGGAACGGGAGAAAAGGAAACCGAACAACGTGAAGAGATCACCGAACATCATTTAGAGACAGTCGCTAAGGA
>NZ_NASY01000068.1:0-885 GCF_002075365.1 Anoxybacillus sp. UARK-01
GACCAAAAACACATTTCCAAGGGGTGGACACTATCATGATTTCCAATTTTGTTATCGAACATGCACTGAATAGCGAAATGGATCCTCTTTTACAGGCTTTATTTCAATACATCGACCAACTTTCTTTACCAGAAACACCTTATATAACCGGGCGACCACCGATTTCGAAAAAATCATTGTTAAAATGTTTCTTTTTAAAAACCTATTTTTCCATTGATTCTTTACGTCAGTTAGTGGAAACACTCGATCGATTTGGCTACTTCCGGCGTATTTGTGGACTCAAAGAGGTTCCACATCTTTCTACGTTTTCACGTGCAGGTAAGTGGTTTCGAGAACAAGGATTTTCCACATTTAATGCTCGACTTCTAAAAGATTTAGGTGTTCGGTATCCCAAAATTGTCATCATCGACAGTACGGCACTCCGAAGCAGTTTTTATGATTCTCAAGCGAGATGGGGGATTTCGACTCGGTATAACTGGTTCAAAGGATATAAGTTGCACCTTTGTACAACCACAGAAGGAATCGTCCTATCCCATGTCTTCACGACTGCGAATCGAAATGATGCAGCCGTTGCGCTCGAATTATTTCCATCTTTAAAGGAATGGAAGATTGAATTTGCCCTTGGAGATGCCGCCTATGACAGCGAAAAAGTCCGTCAAATAGCCGAACAGACAGGAATTTTTTTCGTTTCACCTATTAATCCTCGAAATAGCGATGAACGAAAAGATGCCTATGGTCGGATGATTCGTTCGTTTTTGAAAACAGAATTCGGAAAGTGGTTGTTTGGTTTTCGCAACTCGATTGAGCAGACATTTAATCAGTTAAAGAATGACGGATTAGAACAGCCGCGTTGGTATGGGTTTCATCGCTATTTACTGCATGTAC
>NZ_NASY01000069.1:0-913 GCF_002075365.1 Anoxybacillus sp. UARK-01
TTCTTGATTAGGCTATGAAACGACTCCATACAAGCGTTGTCGTAACAGTTCCCACGTCTCGACATGCTCACTTGAAAATGATGTTCCTGTAAAAGTTGCTGATAGTCATTCGAAGCATATTGGCTCCCACGATCCGAATGATGAATCACTCGTTCCGTTGGTTTTTCGCTGTTTAGAGCTCGTTGTAACGCTTTGATGACTAACTCTTTCGTCATTCGTGTATCGATATACCATCCTACCATCTTGCGAGTATATAAATCCATGATACTGGCTAAATACAACCAGCCTTCATCGGTAGAAATGTACGTAATATCTGCCATCCATACTTCATTCGGAGCCGTTGCTTGGAAGTTTTGTTTCAATAGATTGTCATATACGTTGTAAGGATGGTTACTGTTCGTAGTGGCTTTGAATTTACGGACGGTAATGGATCTCAAGCCTTCTTCCCTCATGATGCGAGCGACCGTCTTTTGAGACACTCGAATCCCTTGTTTGCCTAGTTCTTGCGTAATTTTCGGGCTTCCGTAAATCTTACGGGACTTTAGATACTCATTTCGAATCTGTTGAGTGAGTTGTTCTTTTCGTTTTTTCTGTTTACTTTTCGGACGCTTGAGCCAGTCGTAATACCCACTTCTTGAAACACCGAGCACTTGACACATCTTCACCACGCGAAATTCGTTTCGGTGTTGAAAAATGAATGCGTAAATTACTTCTGGTTTCTGGTGAAGATGCCTAACGCCTTTTTTAGGATCGCTAATTCCTCCTCCAACTCTTGATTACGACGGCGTAACTCAATGATTTCTTGATTTTGTGGCTTGATGTTGCCTGAACCCACAAAACTCTTTCCGTTGCTTTCTTTGTATTCTTTCACCCAACGGTGAAGAGTGTTGTAAGCCAAACCTAACTCTTTTGC
>NZ_NASY01000007.1:0-5197 GCF_002075365.1 Anoxybacillus sp. UARK-01
TACGCCTTATACCCGTCATCCGCCGCAACTCCCGCATTAATCGACTTCCACACAAACTGCGCATCCGGATCGACCGTCATCACCGGGTTGTTGTTCGCATATGTGTAGCCGTTCTGCGTCAAGATATCGTCCGAATCTCCTGGATCAGGGTCCATAGATAAGAACACGCCATGGGTCGGGTGATAGTACCGGGCGATTAAGTAGTAGAGTCCCGTTTCTTCGTCATATTGGTATCCGGCATAACGATATGGGTTTTCGTCTGCCATCTCACCGGATTTTGAAAGAAGTTGGCCCCATGTGTCGTACTCGTAACGAGCGACCACGTTTCCTTGCGCATCCGTTAACGCGATGACATCGCCATGGGCGTTGTAGTGGTAGAAATACGTCGCCCCGCCTTTTTTCATCGCCAACAGCTGGCCGTTTTCTCCGTATACATACGATTGTACCACATTTCCGCTCGCGTCGGTTTCATATAAGACGTTGAGGCTGTCGCCTTGGTAGTGGTAGTTCGTCACGACGCCATTCACGTTCTTTTGAATGCGGCGACCGTCTTCGTCATATTGGTACGTCACAAACGGCGCGCTTTCGCCTTTTCTTGTAACGGAAACCAATTGATCGGCTTCGTTCCATTCATATCGATACTGGCCGTCTTCTAATCGGTTGCCGTTCGCGTCATACATGATCGTTTCATCGCCGAAACGAACCAACTGATTCGCCGCATTATAATCGGCCGTCGTCGTCGATGATCCCTCTTTCGTTTTCACGATTTTCGTCCGGTTCCCGAATCCATCGTACGTATACTCGATCGTCGTTCCATCCGGCCATTGTTCGATCTTCAACTGATCGAGCTCATCATAGCTGTATACCGTGACGTCCCCGTTCGACGTTTCGGTTCGGGTCCGATTGCCGTTTTCGTCGTAACGGTACATTTCCGCCAATAACTCGGTTCCATCTGCCGTCCCCACTGACAGACTTTTCACCAAGCCGCGGTCGTCATACGTAAAGGTGGCACCCGCTTCATTTCCAGTGGTAAACGTGCGGACATGGCCTCTTTCGTCATAATCCAAACGGTACGTATACGTTCCATCTTGAACAACCGTATTTTGATCCAACGCGTTGTATTGATAGGTGTCGGTTTGGCTAAAGGAACTATGTGAGAATTGGAATTTCTTCCATTTATCCGAGGTTATCGGATAAATGCTTTTCGTCTTTTTCTAAATTTCATTTTCAATCAAAATACGATTGGTTGCCACTCGTAGATTTCCTTCCATAAGCCCAATTGGGTCAAACTTTTCTTGAAAAAGAGAAAAACCTTAAGAGAAATACAGACTCTCCTAAGGTTGGCATACTTACATATACCTGTTACTTCATTCTCATTCGAAATTCAAAACTCTTAACATTCATCAACATCTTCTAATCCAAAATATTTTTTCACGATTAATGGAATATCATTTAAATGATCGCGTTTCTTTAGTTCCATTAACAGATCTTTTTCCGTATGAATCTTGTCGAACATTCCAAATATTTCCCTTTCAATAAACTTTTTCAGTTCGTTCTTTCGATCTTCGTCAGGGATAGAAATCTCAAAATCTAATAATTCCTTGATTCTTGCATTTTCTTTCTCATCCAAGGAACCAAGCCCATGGGAAACATGCTCCTTACAACCATCAAGCTCAAGGTTTTTTATAATAAATCCATAATAAATATAGTAAAAATTACCATATCTTGATTTTAATAATTCTATTACTTTTATAATCTCATCATTACTAAAACTCCACCGATTCCCTTTCTTTTTAAAAGAATGGGCTTTAAACAACTCATCTAAATATTTTACAAATTCGGATTTATCCATTCTATCACCCCTTAATAAACATGCAAGACTGTTTTCCATTTTCCTCCACGTTTTTGTTCAAATATTCGCTTATATTTTTTTAACTGCCGCTTTCCTTGAGCGATGGCTCTAGGATTATACGGTTTTAATTCATAGATCGTTCTCGTATTGAAGTCCACAAAATCTGGACGAACTCCTTGTATCCTATTATATTCTTTAATCCGTCCTTTCTTTGGATCATGCAAATGAGCCATATATTTTTTATGCATCTGTCGACCAAGTTTGAAATTAGATTTTGTGTACTGCCTTCCAACCTTAACAATATACTTCCCTGCGCCTCTAACAAGTTTAAACTTTCCTCCACCAATCGCACCAAGGGCTGTTTTTTTAGCTACGTATTTCCATCCCCGGCCAGTTTTATACGCCTTATACCCATCATACGCCGCAAATCCCGCATTAATCGCCATCCACACAAAATGCCCATCCGGATCGACCAACATCACCGGGTTGTTGTTCGCATATGTGTAGCCGTTTTGGGTTAGAATATCATCCGAATCTCCTGGATCAGGGTCCATGGATAAAAACACGCCATGGGTTGGGTGGTAGTAACGGGCCATGAGGTAGTACAATCCGGTCTCTTCATCATATTGGTATCCCGCATAGCGATACGGGTTTTCGGCTGCTAGGGCGCCCGTTTGGGAACGAATTTGGCCCCATATGTCATATTCGTAACGAGCGACCACATTTCCTTGCGCATCGGTTAACGCGATGACATCGCCATGGGCGTTGTAGTGGTAGAAGTACGTCGCCCCGCCTTTTTTCATCGCCAACAGCTGGCCGTTTTCTCCGTATACATACGATTGTACCACATTTCCGCTCGCGTCGGTTTCATACAAGACGTTGAGGCTGTCGCCTTGGTAGTGGTAGTTCGTCACAACGCCATTCACGTTCTTTTGAATGCGGCGGCCGTCTTCGTCGTATTTGTAGGTCACAAACGGCGTGCTTTCGCCTTTTCTTGTAACGGAAACCAATTGATCGGCTTCGTTCCATTCATATCGATACTGGCTGTCTTCGACCCGGTTGCCGTTCGCGTCATACGTGATCGTTTCATCGCCGAAACGAACCAATTGATTCGCCGCATTATAATCGGCCGTGGTCGTCGTCGATGGTCCCTCTTTCGTTTTCACGACTTTCGTCCGGTTCCCAAATCCATCGTACGTATACTCGATGGTCGTTCCATCCGCCCGTTCTTCACTTTTCAACTGATCCAGTTCATCATACTCATAGATCGTCACATCCCCATTGGACGCTTCGATGCGAGTCCGGTTGCCGTTTTCGTCGTAACGGTACGTTTCTGCCAATAACTCGGTTCCGTTCGCCGTTCCCACCACCAGACTGTTCACCAAGCCGCGGTCGTCATACGTAAAGGTGGCACCCGCTCCGTTTCCAGTCGTAAACGTGCGAACATGGCCTCTTTCGTCATGTAGTAAGTGAAATGACTCATTAATCAACGGTAGCGGCTCGGTTAGGTGTCGAAAAAAAGGGGCTGTCCAATAGTCAATTGTTCGACTATTGGACGCCCCGTTCGGCACATGCCTGGCACTCAATAATGCACTAATTTACACTATCCTAACCAAGGAATCAGACCATTACTTATTTTTACTAATATATGGTTCTATATCATTGAATTCGCTCATCTACAGTAAACGAGCTTCTCCCACCTACACTCTGTTAAGGGGTGAGAGACTTCTCAATAGATATGTTAAATAAAAATGTTGATCATCTTAACCCCTGTTATTAGAAACCGACAACCTTCCATTGTATCTGAGGCCAATGCTTCATCAACGGGATTTCCAAAATAAAGCCACTTATCAGCAATGCTTCTCAACCCTTCTTCTATATCTTCTATCGAAAAGCTTGTGTAGGTACTTAGTTTCACTTCTACCACAAATAAATTTGGATCTTTCCAATATGGTTCGTTTTTTAAAATGGTGTACTTTGTAAAATTCCCCTTAAATACACTTATTACATTTTCTATAATTGAAAAAGATTCATTTTTATCTTGAGTGTATAAATATGATCGAATAAGCAAATTTTCCCCCCCCATACAGTAAGTTTAAGAAAGTCTTTTCAGACGATCCCCTATTTTATCCAATTACTCTTTAGACATCGTATACTACAAGATGATTCACGAGAGGAACAAGTGCCTCCCATGAATCACAAACATCGGCGCTTTGGATTTTTGAATGTCCTTGAAACCGATTCTAGAATCATCGAGGACACTCTAATCTCACCCATAACATTGACTGCCTGTAAATTCTATAATCTCCCCTACATAATCTTTTCATTGATCTCGTATACTGGAGGGTGTAGCTTCTAAGCAGTTCTTAGTCTAACATGAGTTCTCATACGCTAGGAAGATTTTTAATGAGTTATCCTTCCTTTAAGGGAAACATTAAGATGTGAACCATCCCTTGATAAATGTCCCAGCATTTGTTTCCCTCTTTTTGATAATTGTACATCCCATTCAAATGGTTCGCCTTTAGTTCTAGAAGGTCCTTTGGTCCAAATATTTCCGAATCTATCTATATGTCCCCCACCTTTCCTCGGAAGTGGTTGGGATGGTGTCCAATTCTTCGGCGGAACGTATCTTATTTTACCTTTAGTTGGTAACATTGCTCCTTTAAGTACAGATTTCTTACTTACCGAGGCAAAAAACTGTAAATTCAACCTTCCTAAAAACCTTTGAGCCCGTCTAGCTTTATACACCCTATACGCAATTTTGGCACCTTTAAATGTCGCACCACCAACAAGCCCTACACCTACCGCAATCGCCGCAGCCTTCCAACCACCTTTTTTAAAGGCTTTATACCCATCATACGCCGCAAATCCCGCATTAATCGCCATCCACACAAAATGCCCATCCGGATCGACCAGCATCACCGGGTTGTTGTTCGCATATGTGTAGCCGTTTTGGGTTAGAATATCATCCGAATCTCCCGGATCAGGATCCATGGACAAGAACACGCCATGGGTTGGGTGGTAGTAACGGGCGATCAAGTAATAGGGATCCGTCTGTCGTATATTAATTAATAAATGGCTGCCTCATACTACATGGGACAGCCATTTCTGTAATATTAATTTAGAAGTTTTTAACTTTGCTCTTTAAGTGGATAATCTACTAGAAACTCCTCCTCGTTAATCACTATACTTTTTGCTTCGATAAATAATAACGCCTCCCAAAACTCAAGTACAAAATTAGCTGAAGAAAAATATTCACCAACCCAAATTTCTTTTGCTGAACTAATATGAATTTTACCTATTCCATTTTGATAATAATCAATTGAAGTTAGTTCAGTGTAATCC
>NZ_NASY01000070.1:0-1065 GCF_002075365.1 Anoxybacillus sp. UARK-01
TACCAGAACATCACGTCGCACGAGTAGTGGACGAAATGGTGGAATCTGTACCAGATGAGCTATTGTTTTCTCATTATAAAGGTGGTGGCAGAAGTTCCTATCATCCCAAAATGATGCTTAAAATCATTCTGTATAGTTATTCCCAAAAGGTTTATTCCTGCCGTGGAATCGAAAAACTAATAAAAGAAAATCTTCCTGCCATATGGTTAGCTGCGATGCAACAACCAGATTTCCGCACGATCAATGAGTTCCGCGGAGAACGGATGAAAGCCTTGATGGATGAGTTATTTGAAGCCATGATTCTAAAATTGATTGAAGAAAAGTACATCACAATGGAAAACTACTTTTTGGATGGCACCAAGATGGAAGCCAACGCCAATAAGTATTCTTTCGTGTGGAAAAAATCAACAGAGAAATGGGAAGCAACATTAAAAGAAAAAATTCAAGAAACACTTGAGTACATTCATGAATTGACACCATTAGAAGCTGGAACGGGAGAAAAGGAAACCGAACAACGTGAAGAGATCACCGAACATCATTTAGAGACAGTCGCTAAGGAGATAGAAGAAAAAGTTGAAACGCTAACAGAGGAAATAGAAAAGGAACCAGAGACAAAGATTCGTAAGGAAAAGCGCCAAGAATGCAGGAAATGGAAAAAACCTTTAAAGCTGATTCGGGAAAATTTCTTACCACGACTAGCTACATACAAGGAACAGAACGAAATCTTTGGCGACCGTAACAGTTATTCCAAAACAGACAAAGACGCAACCTTCATGCGCATGAAAGAAGATCATATGAAAAACGGTCAGCTCAAGCCAGGGTATAACGTGCAAATAGGGACAGAGAATCAGTTTATCTTGTTTTATACGATTCACCAACGACCTACAGACACGCGTTGTTTTATCCCACATTTGGAGAAACTGGCGGCTACTTCTTTACCGATGCCCAAAACAGTCATCGCGGATGCAGGATATGGCAGTGAAGAAAACTATGTATATGCGATTGGTGATGAGAAAGAGCCTCGATTGGATTTTCTCATTCCTTATGGATCCTATGTACGAGAAC
>NZ_NASY01000071.1:0-647 GCF_002075365.1 Anoxybacillus sp. UARK-01
CAATCATCTTGCTCACAATAGGTCCAGTTTTTCGCGTTTTTGATATCCTTTTTGTATTTGCGTGTCTGTTCTCGTACATAGGATCCATAAGGAATGAGAAAATCCAATCGAGGCTCTTTCTCATCACCAATCGCATATACATAGTTTTCTTCACTGCCATATCCTGCATCCGCGATGACTGTTTTGGGCATCGGTAAAGAAGTAGCCGCCAGTTTCTCCAAATGTGGGATAAAACAACGCGTGTCTGTAGGTCGTTGGTGAATCGTATAAAACAAGATAAACTGATTCTCTGTCCCTATTTGCACGTTATACCCTGGCTTGAGCTGACCGTTTTTCATATGATCTTCTTTCATGCGCATGAAGGTTGCGTCTTTGTCTGTTTTGGAATAACTGTTACGGTCGCCAAAGATTTCGTTCTGTTCCTTGTATGTAGCTAGTCGTGGTAAGAAATTTTCCCGAATCAGCTTTAAAGGTTTTTTCCATTTCCTGCATTCTTGGCGCTTTTCCTTACGAATCTTTGTCTCTGGTTCCTTTTCTATTTCCTCTGTTAGCGTTTCAACTTTTTCTTCTATCTCCTTAGCGACTGTCTCTAAATGATGTTCGGTGATCTCTTCACGTTGTTCGGTTTCCTTTTCTCCCGTTCCAGC
>NZ_NASY01000072.1:0-811 GCF_002075365.1 Anoxybacillus sp. UARK-01
GTGTTTCAAGAAGTGGGTATTACGACTGGCTCAAGCGTCCGAAAAGTAAACAGAAAAAACGAAAAGAACAACTCACTCAACAGATTCGAAATGAGTATCTAAAGTCCCGTAAGATTTACGGAAGCCCGAAAATTACGCAAGAACTAGGCAAACAAGGGATTCGAGTGTCTCAAAAGACGGTCGCTCGCATCATGAGGGAAGAAGGCTTGAGATCCATTACCGTCCGTAAATTCAAAGCCACTACGAACAGTAACCATCCTTACAACGTATATGACAATCTATTGAAACAAAACTTCCAAGCAACGGCTCCGAATGAAGTATGGATGGCAGATATTACGTACATTTCTACCGATGAAGGCTGGTTGTATTTAGCCAGTATCATGGATTTATATACTCGCAAGATGGTAGGATGGTATATCGATACACGAATGACGAAAGAGTTAGTCATCAAAGCGTTACAACGAGCTCTAAACAGCGAAAAACCAACGGAACGAGTGATTCATCATTCGGATCGTGGGAGCCAATATGCTTCGAATGACTATCAGCAACTTTTACAGGAACATCATTTTCAAGTGAGCATGTCGAGACGTGGGAACTGTTACGACAACGCTTGTATGGAGTCGTTTCATAGCCTAATCAAGAAAGAGTGCATTTATCTGAATCGATTCCGCACGCGGAAAGAAGCGAAACAAGCCATTTTTGAGTACATCGAATGCTTCTACAATCGCAAAAGAATTCATTCAGCTCTTGGCTATGTATCGCCATATGAATTTGAGGCTGCTTACTACGCTAATCAGAGACTGTCTCTTAT
>NZ_NASY01000073.1:0-529 GCF_002075365.1 Anoxybacillus sp. UARK-01
CGAAAGAATACTTATTGGCGTTGGCTTCCATCTTGGTGCCATCCAAAAAGTAGTTTTCCATTGTGATGTACTTTTCTTCAATCAATTTTAGAATCATGGCTTCAAATAACTCATCCATCAAGGCTTTCATCCGTTCTCCGCGGAACTCATTGATCGTGCGGAAATCTGGTTGTTGCATCGCAGCTAACCATATGGCAGGAAGATTTTCTTTTATTAGTTTTTCGATTCCACGGCAGGAATAAACCTTTTGGGAATAACTATACAGAATGATTTTAAGCATCATTTTGGGATGATAGGAACTTCTGCCACCACCTTTATAATGAGAAAACAATAGCTCATCTGGTACAGATTCCACCATTTCGTCCACTACTCGTGCGACGTGATGTTCTGGTATAAGGGCTTCAATATCAAAAATCACTTGAGTTTGACGATTGTCATAGGGTTTAAAAGTAGGGGCTAATGGTCTTTTAGAGGGCTTTTTTTCCTCTGTCTCTGGAAAAAGTGTCATTTGCGTGTTATAATTTTCAGT
>NZ_NASY01000008.1:0-5865 GCF_002075365.1 Anoxybacillus sp. UARK-01
ATTTATAAATCAATATTTTTAATATTTCGAAAAAATTTATTTAAGATTGAATATATTTTCTTTTTATTGCATTTTTATAATGTCCCTATAACTCAAAAATAGCCTGAATCGCTCTTAAATCAAGAATAAAATGCTTTTTCAATACGGAAAGACATTACTATGTATCTTCAATATCCTCCATCCTTCCATAGAGCTTGGATGAACTAAAATAAAAGAGGAGGTTTTATCCTTTTGTGGTGGAAAAATCGTGTCATCCATACAAGTTATACCGATGCATCCAGAAGAGGGAATGTATAGTCCATTCAAAGGCGTCATTCCATTTTTTTACGGTCGAAGGCAAGTCAAAGCACTCTTTCGATTGTTCAATTTTCACCTTAATGAAAAGCCCCTCTCTGTTTTGAGAAACAGAAGAGGGGTTGGTTTTTTTATGTCCATTGTGCATATTAATTGCCGCAATTGACCATTCTTTTGTTTCAACGCTCTTATTGCTGTTCTTGTCGCTCTTTTAGCTGAAGCGGAATCGTTTTGCTTTTGCCATCGCGTAAAATTTGCAATTGAATTTTTTCGCCAACTTTCGTTTTTGTATATAAATATTTTCGCAACTCACTTACATTATTGACTTTTGTTCCGTTAATTGCCACAATCACATCCTTCGCCTGAATTCCCGCTTCAGCGGCAGGAGAAGACGGCAACACCGCAGTAACCACCACTCCGTTTGTTTCATTTTCTGGAAGCCCTAACTGTTCAAAGCGAGTTTCTGCTGGTATCTCGCTCAAATCCCGCAAATTCACGCCCAGATACGGACGTTTCACTTTTCCGTACTCCATTAATTGTTCAATCACCGGTTGAACATATTGGCTTGGAAGCGCAAATCCAAGTCCTTCGATTCCTTCCTGGGCGATTTTTAAACTATTAATGCCTACTACCTGTCCCGCGCTGTTAATAAGCGCTCCTCCGCTATTTCCTGGATTGATCGCCGCATCCGTTTGAATAACATTCAGTTCCCATTCCCCTTCTGATGTCGAAACAGAAATGGTTCGCTTTCCGCTGACAATTCCTTCAGTGACCGTTCTTGATAAATCCAAGCCAAGCGGGTTCCCAATCGCCGCCACCTGCTCTCCGACACGAAGCGTCGAAGAATCACCGAAACTAGCGACCTTCTTAACGTTCTTTCCATTAATTTTTAATACCGCCAAATCGCTTAATGGATCTGTCCCGACAATTGTCGCCTTCACCCTTTCTCCGCTTGGAAGCGATACTTCCACTTTGTTTGCTCCTTCAACCACATGATTATTGGTCACAATATAGGCGACATCTCCAGCTTTTTTAAAAATAACGCCAGAACCTGTTCCTGTATCTTGTTCTGCAGAAGCGCCCGAGAAAATATCCGCTTGCTGCTGAATGTTGATGACTCCGACAACCGCATCCGCTACATTTTCAATCGCCTGCACCATATTGCTATTCGACGTGCTTGCGGTTGGCTCCAGCGGTAAAGCGCTGGATTTTACCGCTTCTTGCTGCGACGTTGTTTCTTTCTTTTCTGCATGCTGCTGAATCCCGAGTGTCGGGGCCATATAGAGCGTCACGCCGCTTCCGATCACCGCTCCAATAATCGAAGCAGCCAGAAAAGGAAAAAAGCTTCTTTTTTTCTCCGGGCGGCCCGCATATTCATATTCCGTCATATTCATGCTATCACTCCCCTTCTATTACTGTTATTTCCCGTTTTCTGACTTTATAATAAAAAAGAAAGGTGAAAATATGGTGAAAACATCAGGATTTTTACATCATTTTGAACAGTATTGGCCAAACAACTTAGCATACTGATTAGGGGATATAAAGGAAATATGATTGCCTCTGAATTCAATGATGATGAACTTGCGGATTCGAAAGTAAAAAAATAATCATTTACTATGCACAGCGGGATCTTAATTTTATAAAAAATCATTGTTGACGGCGCAGCAAAGGCTTGGGAAGCGCGATTCTTGACAAACCTTCTAGCCAAGCGTATCTTATCGTGACGCCACAACATATTCACCCACAAACAAAAATCCCGCTTTCCACAACACCCTAGTTGAAAGCGGGATTCGTCCCTTTTCAAGAGAACAGGCCTATAAAACGAAGAGAACGAAAAACAATGAACCTTACTCGCCCACACTCCATTGAAAGACGGAAGACTTCTCGATGGTGAGGTTAAGCGGTCCATTGGTCGTGCACGATTCCGACTAAACACCACACTCCACTTCGCTGTTCAAATACTAAGCGCAAACTGCGCCAGTCCATTCCATCATATTGCTGATCAAATCCAGTAAAATGAAACTCGACAAAGGCGCTGTTCGGATATGCCTCTTGAATATTTTGCAGCGTATTTCCTTTACCGACAATCACATTGTTGCCAATCAACTGCGGATTGGCAAAATCAACATCATATACAAAGCGGTCAAAATATTGGCCAAAGGTCATTTTAATCGGCTCTCCCGACCCGTCAAACTCACCGAATTGGTACGTTTGGCCACTTTCCATTAAAGATGGCAGCTGTTTTGGCGTAAAAACTAAATCTGTCTTCACGTTCACATGGCCATACGGACTGAATCGAACCCCTTTCTCTGAATCCACATATAAAGATAGCTGCTCCATATTCTTTTCTTTTAACGCCTGAGCAACTGCCAACGCGATCTGCAACAAATTTCCTTCCACTCGATCATCAGAAGCAGCCGCTTTTTCGGTTAATTTCTCATTTTGTTGCTTCAGATCGTCGATTGCTTGCGTTTGTTTTTGAATTTGCTGCTTTAAATCGCGAATTTGCCCTTCATAGTCGGTATGGCTGCTTGTGCATCCAGAAAAGAGAAAGGCCAACGCGGCCGTTAAAAGCATGGTGATCCGCTTCATTTGGATCCCCCCTTTCATTGAATGTGCCAAACGAAACGGACAGCATAACACTTCGCGGACAATCAACAAGCAAGGAGATCGCGCCTAATATTCTTGATGATGCGCTAATGATATCCCCTTATGCTAAAGATACCAGTCAATCGCAAAAATAGCACTGTTTTTTTTACAATGATGTTGATAAAAAAATACCGCTTTCACTTTACGCAAAAGACGGTAAGCAGTCATGTTCTCCAAGCAAAGGTTGTCTCCCAGATTCACTTTTTCATCCGTCCCATTCTTGCGACCAGCCATTTTGTACACCAAGCAGCAATCCCGCATGAAATAAGACTAACCGCCATCGAGAAAAGCGGATTGGGGCCGACCAGTTCAACGTGAGACGGCAGTGTAGCGGCTTTCTCCCACGATATTTTAGGAGTATATAATAGCGTCAAAAAAAGTCCTGAAACCAGCTGCAGCATGGTAAATACAGCGATAAAGACAACGAAAAATATAAGGTATTTTTGCACATCCATCCCCCCTTTTACGCTAAATGCAAACCTCTCTGAAAACATTGATGGCTGGAGACAAGTTCGTGAGCGTGCCGTTGTTACATATTTGCGTGACAAAAGCGCGGACGGCGCCATTTTTATCTTCCGTTATAGATCTACACCCTATCCACGCAAATATGCTGTGATCTCTATACAGATTATTACGGAAAAAATAAAGGAAAAGTTTCCAAACAAATGAAATTTACTAGATGTTCTAATGTATATGTGCCTATCAGCGATCAAGGATTCAGTCAAGTATATTTGGATGAAAATGTTTTTTGAATATTCATATTTTATTAATTATAATAAGTTTGAAACTGATCATGGAAGGGATGAGAAATATGCAGTTCACTTTTTTGGAAATTGACCATGTTCAAGTGGCCGCTCCAAAAGGCTGTGAAGAAAAAGCGCGTGAATTTTACGGGGAGCTTTTAGAAATGCAGGAAATTCCCAAACCAAAAAACTTGCAAAAGCGCGGCGGAGTCTGGTTTCAATGCGGAAATCATCAGCTGCATATTGGGGTGCAAGAAACTTTTCAGCCAGCTGTAAAAGCACATCCTGCCTTTCATGTCAAAAATCTCGCCAAACTGCGCAAACACTTAATGATCAAGGGAATTGAAATCAAGGAGGAGGAGCCGCTAGAAGGAGCCGATCGTTTTTATGTCAGTGATCCGTTTGGCAACAGACTTGAATTTTTAGAATGGTTCTAAGCATGAAACAGCCGCCTGAGCCTTTGTTCATTCGTTCTGAACCACCGGATTCCATCAAGATTGCTGATACATCCACAGGCTAAAGTAGGAATCGTTTTCACCAACCAACCGGATTCACCATCTACCATCGTTCCTCCAGACGCAGAAACAGCGGCGATGGCGAATCATTTCATCCGTTTTCTTCGAAAAGAAGTAGCCGCAGGCCGGCTGAATGAACATTTAGCTCCTTTGCAGGCATTGGTTCGATTGCCAACGCGGTTCTATACGGTTTGTTAGATTCTGAATTTCCCAATTTGAAAGTTTATTCAGAAGTGCTTCAGGACGCTATGTTTGATCTGATCGATGCGGGAAAAGTCCTGTTTGCTTCCGGCTGTTCCATTACGCTATCACAAGCCAAAATGAAACAAGTATATTCCAATATGGATGCTTACCGAGACAAGTTGATCCTTCGTCCCCAAGAAATTTCCAACCACCCAGAAATCATTCGCCGTCTCGGACTCATTTCCATTAATACCGCCTTGGAAGCAGACATATACGGAAATATTAATTCGACCCACGTCCGCGGCACCAATATGATGAACGGCATCGGCGGTTCAGGCGATTTCGCTCGCAATGCCCGACTAACGATCTTCGTAACAAAATCCATTGCCAAAAACGGAGCCATTTCAAGCATCGTTCCATTCGTATCACAAGTGGATCATACCGAACACGACGTGGATGTTCTTATCACAGAATATGGCTATGCTGATCTTCGCGGATTGGCGCCAATCGAACGCGCACCCCTAATTATTGAAAACTGCGCACATCCAAGTTACCGTCCGCATTTGCGTGAATACTTCCAAGAAGCGCTTAAACGCGGAGGACAAACACCTCATCTCCTTGAAAAAGCACTCTCATGGCATGTCCATTATGAAAAATACGGGACCATGCTGGAAGCAAAACGGCCATTGCAGACGCAAAGCTAAAATACAAAGCGGGGACATCCTTGCAAGGAAGGCGTCCCCAGCTCACTTTGTCCCTCATCTGATTCCCCTGCATCGCATGCTCCCGCCTGTTTTCCTCTCAAGTACTTGTTTGCAACCCTTTCAATATAGCTAACACAAAAGCAACAAAAGCGTTAGATCTTACTCGCTGATTTTAAGCTTTTATTCCACATAGTGAAGATAAAAACCCAAAAACCATGATAAAATCAGCAATTGGAAAATGGATACAATTTTATTATAAACTTATCTTAAAATTCGAGCCATTGTTAAGTAACCAAAAAGTTGTATACTGAAAAATAAGCTCCGAATAATCCCCTTCTGAAAACAGATAGGGTTTATTTGGAGCTTACCATCTTGAGTAATGGGTATACGTTGTATATACCCTGACGAAATGATTGGTATACTATTCTTTTGATGTTAGTCTAAAAAGTGGACATGGAGAACAGGGAGATTATAATAAACTTAATTCCAATAGGTTCGAGGTGTCCAATCATGAAAAAGAGAACATTTGACAAAGAGTACAAGATTCAAGCGGTTGAGTTATGCTTGGAGGGGGACAAGTCCATCGCCCAAGTGGCAAAAGAGTTAGGTTTGGCTTACAACACTCTTCACCGTTGGGTGAAAGAATACAAAGAAAGCAACGGAAAGAGTTTTGTGGGTTCAGGCAACATCAAGCCACAAAATCAAGAAATCATTGAGTTACGCCGTCGTAATCAAGAGTTGGAGGAGGAATTAGCGATCCTAAAAAAGGCGTTAGGC
>NZ_NASY01000009.1:0-30826 GCF_002075365.1 Anoxybacillus sp. UARK-01
GGATAGGACGATTCCTTCTGTGGTTGTACAAAGGTGCAACTTATATCCTTTGAACCAGTTATACCGAGTCGAAATCCCCCATCTCGCTTGAGAATCATAAAAACTGCTTCGGAGTGCCGTACTGTCGATGATGACAATTTTGGGATACCGAACACCTAAATCTTTTAGAAGTCGAGCATTAAATGTGGAAAATCCTTGTTCTCGAAACCACTTACCTGCACGTGAAAACGTAGAAAGATGTGGAACCTCTTTGAGTCCACAAATACGCCGGAAGTAGCCAAATCGATCGAGTGTTTCCACTAACTGACGTAAAGAATCAATGGAAAAATAGGTTTTTAAAAAGAAACATTTTAACAATGATTTTTTCGAAATCGGTGGTCGCCCGGTTATATAAGGTGTTTCTGGTAAAGAAAGTTGGTCGATGTATTGAAATAAAGCCTGTAAAAGAGGATCCATTTCGCTATTCAGTGCATGTTCGATAACAAAATTGGAAATCATGATAGTGTCCACCCCTTGGAAATGTGTTTTTGGTCACTGTATATGATTTCCAAGACGGTGGATTTTTTGCGTCCTTTTATGCACCCGTTATGCGTTTTGCAACACGTTCATTTAAGTTAAAAAATTATATCTTAATGATCTACCTCTATTTCATTAATTTTTTATAATAATTTTAATGAAACATAATCATCAAAAAATCGAGAACAAATTGACATCTAAATTTTTATTAATTTCAATATTTTTCGTTTTTATTGATTCCTTAATGATACCTGAGGAATCAAAAACTTCCATTTGTATCATTATTCCAGTTTTTGGATCTATATTTAATTTGAAAGTTTTTGCGTTATATCGTTTTGAATATTCGCTATTGAGTTTACCTTCTATTACTATTGTCTTAATTCCTGCTATAATTTCCTGTCCTGTGATATCCCATAGTGTACTATCTACTAAGAATCCCATTGCTATATCTTCTGGAAATAAAGAAGTCTTCGCTATCCCCATATAGGATGGATCTACTCTGTGTATATAGGCTTTTTCTCCATCTACTGTAGTAATCCGTTCATGAATACTCGTGTTTTTTAAATAATTACGCTCCTTTTCACTCACTTTTCCTACTTTTACGATAGTTTTTATAGGAACATTGCTCTTAGTAACACTATTCGTTTGATGATCGCTAGAACCACTATTGTAGTTAATCAAATTTTCTCCATCATATATACTCACTTCATAGCCCAACTCAGTCGCATTAACTATACCATTATTATTTTCCTTACCCAGTCCATACACTTTTTCATAAGATTGTGGGCTATCAGAAAGATTTGTTTGATAATCTACACTGATATAAAAATCACCTGATTCACTAAAATATTCAAACGATCCTTTTGCTGTTTTATAATGATCAATAGAATTTAACATTAAGGTTTGAATTTTAGTTTTTTGTTCATTTGTATTTTGAACTTTTACTTTTTGGATATTTTCACTTGCCTGAGCCACGTTTTCTCTTTTCCCAGTAAAATCCATACCATTAGATATTACAAGTGAAATGGCTAATATCACACCAGTAACTCCAGCAACCAAAAATTCTTTTTTCAAAGTATTCACCCCCAAATTAATAAGTAATTTTTGTAGCATCTGCTCCCACATTTCCTACCTTGGTAGTTAAAGATGTGTTAATTACAATCATATGATTCCACTCTTTATTAGTTTTTAGAAAATTCCAGCCTCCGGGTGCTGTATTTTGATTAATATAGACAATACCACCAAGCTCATCTATTTGATAAGCTGTTCTTGGATTTGTAAAATCTTTATTGTTTAAATAGACATAATGAGCGGCATTTTTATCGTGTGCATAAAATCTCCAAATATAGGCATAATCAGGATCAAAGCCATTAACGGTCGCTGAAACGATCCGATAATCATTGTAGTATCCAGAACCTGTCTTGTAGATCCAATTTCCCTTTTGTTCAGAGAATCCAGGAGCGTTGCTTAAAGCATCATTATCCACAATATCAGTAGTTGCAAAAGTATTAGTTGAGAAGAAAGCCAACCCTGTAACTAGCGAAAAAATAGATAAATAACCCTTTTTGAACATAAAAATCCCCCCATCTGTCTGATTTTTATACTATAAATATAAATCAAAACTATCACTTTTTCACCGCCAACCTGTGGCGGAACCCCGCCATTTTTTGGCGGAAGCCCGCCACAGGTTGGCGGGTTTAAAAAAGACAACGCCTCACCGGTTGGAAAGAGGCGTTAATTTTCCATGTGAATCGCGGGGATCAGCCCTAGCCTTCTAGCTTTTTCCACCGCTTCGATCCTTGAAGAGACTTGCAGTTTGGCAAAAATACGGGATAGCTGCCGTTCGATGCTGCGTTGGCTGATATGACATTTTTTTGCAATCTCCTTATTGCCTAAGCCATTGGCAACTTCCATTAATATTTCCTGCTCAAGGGGGCTCAGTGCGACCGGTTCGCCTTCTTGCGTTCGGTCCTTCACCTCAGAAAGCTGCATCCGGCGCAACAAATGCACAGGAACCACCGCTTCGTTCCTTAATGCGCAACGAATCGCTGTGATTAATTGCTCGCTTGTCGCCGTTTTACTGACAAAGCCGGTGATACCTGATTCGATCAAGTAATGAAAAAAAGGCGCAATGTCATATCCGGTATACATAACAATTTTCGCATCTGGTTGTTTTTGCAGAATTCGCTTACCTAATTCGACTCCACTTATCCCCGGCATCTGCCAATCCAGCAAATATGCATCATAGGTGTACCTTTCTATGATTGGTTCCACATCTTTTCCAGATGTTACAAGCTCCACATGAAAGTCTGATTCATTTTCCAGTACTTTCTTTGTCCCCTCACCAACAAGCCGATGGTCATCGACAACCAAAATATGAATCATCTTAGCCTCTTCTCCCCCTTTCCAGATTTACAGCGCAAGGATGATTCCTTTTGAAATGCGGTATGCCAAGCTTGGCATGTGGTCTTTGATACCACCGACCCACCTCTTATCAGCCATCGGGCAAAAGCGCAGGCAATGCGCGATTGATTTCTTCCGTCATTTGTCTCACATATTCATATAAACGCTTTCATCTCCCCTCCTTATTTTGTCCCCCCACATATCTACACAAATATTTACAATTAACCAAAATTCGACAAAACCAGTAAATTTCCTTCCACTGATGTAAATAAATTTATTACTAAAAAAGGAAACCATTTTGTATCAACAGTGATCTTCGGACATTTAAAGTGTCTAAAACTAGTTCTACTTACACAAAGCAAAAGAAGGGAAAAAGCGGCTTTGTACATCACTTGAAGGGGATAAACGCGGGAATGTAGCATAATGAAAAACCTCCCTGCCTAGGCAGAGAGGGATTTTCATTAAAACATTTCCGATACCGTTTTTGCTTGCACGTGAAGAATCAAGTAGTCAGGGCCGCCTGATTTTGGATCTGTTCCTGACATGCTGAAGCCGCCAAATGGCTGATAGCCGACCATCGTTCCTCTATTTAGAAAAATTCTGTCCATAAACAAAAAGCGTTTTTTCCAAGCTGGCTTTATTCAGTCGGGAAGTCTCGCGTTTCTGAATCTTGTACAGCTTGATGAAAGCGGGAGATGAATCGACTTCGGACAAGGACAAGCGTTGTCTGTTCCATGATCCGACTCTATCATAAAATAAATCGATGCTGTTCTTTGATCACTGGATTGAGAGATTGATGGAGAAATCAAATGAGAAAACCAAACGGAGCCTTCCATACGTAAAATATCCAAGGTACAAAAAAGAACTCCGAATCGTCGGACATCTAGGGTGGGAAAACCTGTGGGGACAACATATCGCGTTATTTCTCTAACTCCTCCACTCGCTTTTTCATTTCCATCAATAACCGATCAAATAGATAAACGTATCTCTGGCGAATGTGTTCATAAATTTCCATCGCTATTTGCTCATCATACGTGTGTGATGTTCTGTTTCTGTCTTCCAGCATTTGAATCCACGTTTCTCCGTCTTGAATGAGTCCTTCTTTAAACGCTTCCTTTATCGTCTTTCGCGGGCTTGTTACTTCGTTGTTTCCGTTGTATTCCAAATAACTTTTCATCCATTTCCATGCCAGATCATATGTAAATTCAAACCGCTGAATCGTCGCATCAAGAACAAGGTCGTCTTTCGTGACATCACGCCCGACGCTTTGATGAAGTTTATATAACGCCTTCTCAAAATCAGAAAGCTTATCTATGATTTTATTCATCGTCACAACTATCTCCCCCCGATCATTCGTTAAAAAGATCGTTTTCCCTTCTTGATCAATATACGATTTGAGTTTTCCGTTACTTATTTTGTCATAATCGATCACATCTACTGTATAAATTATATTGACTTCAGCCAAATCGTCTTGAATGCGATATAGCTGCTCGTTGTTTTTTCTAAATTTAATCGCAATATCAATATCCGATGTTTCTTTATAATCACCTCGTGCCCGCGAACCAAACAAAATGATTTTTTCAATAATGTCCGCATAGCTTTGGAAGAAATGAAGAAGCTGATAAAATGTTTTTCTCTTTAATCCATACATATTTACACTCAAGATCACCGCGCCTCCTAATGATTTTCTTCAAATATCCAAACCTGAACACGAAATCATGATGAGAATTTAGGAGCTATTCCAAAAGTCTTCATATTTCCGCCCCCCAATTTAATGTTTGTTACCTAACCACACTCTTTATTCATTGTTAGAATACTTCATCTGGCTCCAAAGCCCCTTACTGGATATATCAGAGGTATGTCTTCATAAGTGAGGAGCTAAGTCCTTATCCATTTTATGCTCTGTAAAATGAAACCCACTCTTTTTCCAGTCTGGCTTTACACCTCTCCCCATAACACGAGGGTTTCTTTATGTTACCAAGTATATGAGGCTCTTCAAAGAAACGTAAGTATAACAACAATATTTTTACCATTTGGACAGAGGAATTTTAGAAAAATCCACCTCAGTCGCCGTTTGGACAGAGGTGGATTTTTTGCGCATCGACAAATTCACTAGACCCCCTCCCAGCATTCGCCAAGAGGGGGTTTTTACTTTAAAACATTTCCGATACCGTTTTTGCTTGCATATGAAGAATCAAGTAGTCAGGGCCGCCTGCTTTTGAGTCTGTTCCTGACATGTTGAAGCCGCCAAATGGCTGATAACCGACAATCGCGCCTGTGCATCCGCGGTTGAAGTAAAGGTTGCCGACATGGAATTCTTCGCGCGCTTTGTCAAGGTTAAAGCGGTTTTTCGAAATGACCGCTCCCGTTAAGCCGTATTCGGTGTTATTGGCAATTTCAAGCGCATGATCGAAATCTTTCGCTTTTGTGAACGCCACAACTGGGCCGAAGATTTCTTCTTGCATTAAGCGCGCTTTTGGATCGACATCGGCGAATACTGTTGGCTGAATGAAGAAGCCTTTTGAGTCATCTCCTTCGCCGCCTGTCATCAGCTTGCCTTCTTGTTTGCCGATTTCAATGTATTCCATAATTTTATTGTAAGCAGATTGGTCGATCACAGGGCCCATGAACGTGCTTTGTTCTTCTGGATTGCCGACTTTCAACTGCTTTGTTAGCTCGACGACGCGATTTAATACTTGATCGTATACCTCTTCAAGAACAACCGCACGAGAGCAAGCGGAGCATTTTTGTCCTGAGAAGCCAAAGGCAGAGGCAACAATCGATTGAGCTGCCAATTCTAAGTCAGCTTCTTTGTCGACCACGATTGTATCTTTTCCGCCCATTTCCGCGATGACGCGTTTGAGCCAAATTTGGCCTGGATGTACTTTCGCTGCGCGCTCGTAAATGCGGATGCCGACATCACGAGAGCCTGTGAAGCTGATAAAGCGAGTGCGCGGATGGTCCACTAAGTAGTCGCCGACTTCTGCGCCGCTTCCCGGGATATAGTTCAATACGCCGGCTGGAAGACCTGCTTCCTCCAACACTTCCACAAATTTATAAGCGACAACAGGCGTTGTGCTCGCTGGTTTTAAAAGAACGGTATTGCCCGTAACAAGAGCAGCTACTGTTGTTCCCGCCATGATCGCAAACGGGAAGTTCCAAGGCGAAATCACCACACCGACGCCAAGCGGAATATAGAAGAAACGATTCGACTCACCTGGACGGCTTTCTACCGGAATGCCCTCTTTCAGCTTTAACATTTGACGAGCATAATACTCCATAAAATCAATCGCTTCTGCTGTGTCCGCATCCGCTTCTCTCCAAGGTTTTCCGGCTTCCTTCACAAGCAATGCGGAAAACTCATGCTTGCGGCGACGCACAATCGCAGCAGCACGGAACAAAATATCAGCGCGCATTTCCGGTTTTGTTTTGCTCCACCATTTGAATGCGGCATCTGCTGCTTGCATAGCCTTTTCAGCTAACTCTTTATTCGCTTTTGATACGCGACCAATTACTTCTTCTTTATTAGCTGGGTTGATTGAAACGATCTTATCTTCCGTCGTCACCCGTTCTCCGCCAATCACTAACGGGTGGTCTTGGCCAAGATACGCTTGTACTTGTTGTAAACCGGCTTCAAAAGCCTGTTTATTTGCTTCCACTGTGAAATCTGTGAATGGTTCATGTCTATAAGGTTGTACCATACTTGTGCCCCCTTTGCCGAAATTAAACGTTTACAACCCACATCTATCATTCTAACGGATAATAAAAACTTATTCAATCGCTATCGTTTTCCGTCTATTGATATATATGGACAAATGGTTGTTCGGCCTTCGCTTCGCGGATGATAATGCTTTCCGGGCCGTTAACAGACGAAATATACACATTGACCGTGATATAATCCGGGAATTGCTCCATCACAAGCCCCGTTACATATTGCGTAAACGCAATGACCTCTCCCTTTCCATAAAATTGCATCGGAATATTGACCGTCAGCTGCTGAAGCTGATCGTCTACATAAAATGCTTTGCCGATGACGCCTGTATAATTTGGAAAAAAGTCTTCGATATCGGATTTAAAATTTAAAAACTTCATTAAATCTTCGCGGTGATTTTTTTCCGCGTCATCTGATGGAAATAAAGTGTATTCTTCATTAATTTTTTCCCATTTGTCGATCGTCGTGCTTCCCTCGTCTACATTCGTCACGGCAAAGAAATGGCCTGGAATAATCGCCGATTGCGGCTGTTGCTTAAATAAGGCAATGGTAATCGGCACGCTTTCTAATCCTTTAATCTGACGAACCCGCGATAATATTTCAGAAGCCAGTCGCTTGCCTTCTTTTTCAATGACGCCATCCTCGATTTGCACCTCGCGCGGATATCCCTGCTCCGTCTCATAATAATGGACGGAATTTAAGGCGAGTCCTAAAACAATACCGCCAAGCTTTACTTTATTATTATCGTTTTTCATTAAATAATCATGCTCTAAAATATTGGCCAAATAAATCGGACTTTTTGTATTTTTTTCTTCATTGGTTCCTTTGTTGCCTAGCGCCGGATTCAAGCCCTTATCATCTTCGCTTTTCCTCTTAAGCCAGCTCTGAATCGTTTTTTTGTCCAAATATTGCCCTTCTTGAAATAAATAATCCTGCGGTGAGAAACGATCTTGAGCTACACGCATCAAGCCCGTTTCAAACTCGTCCACATCCAAACGTGTATTCAAATCCTCCACCACAAGTCCTCTCGCTTCCGAAGGCTTAAATGGCAAAATCATTCGATAGTACGAATCAGAAATATTGTATTTTGGAATCACAGCTTTTTGCTGTTTATTATCTTTTTGTTGTACGACTTCTTCTTGGCCAAATTTCGGAGCACAAGCCGATAGCAAGAACATCATTGCTATAGATAATATCGCCATTTTTTTCATGGTCCTTACACCTGCCGCTCAAGTTCTTGAAGAAAGCGCGCTTCATCCCAAATTTCAATATGGAGCTGCTGCGCTTTCGTTAATTTCGATCCGGCTTCTGCACCGGCAATGACTAAATCGGTCTTTTTGCTGACGCTTCCCGTCACGTTGCCGCCAAGCTGTTCGATCCTTTCTTTCGCTTCACTGCGCGATAATGCTTCCAGCTTGCCGGTTAATACGACCGTTTTTCCAGAAAAATAAGACGTTCCTTCAACTGCTTTTACTGATTTTGTTCCTTTGTAAGTCATATTCACTCCATAAGAACGGAGCTCATTCAACAGTTCTTTTACTTCCTGCCGCGAAAAATAAGTGACAATGGAATCGGCCATTTTTTCGCCGATTTCGTGAATCTCCAGCAAATCTTCCTGCGTAGCCGACTCAAGACGTTCCATTGTTTCAAAATGCTCGGCAAGTACTTTCGCCGCTTTCGCTCCGACATGGCGAATGCCAAGTCCGAACAAAAGACGTTCCAGCGAATTTTGCTTGGACGCTTCAATCGCTGCAAGCAAATTCGCGGCAGACTTTTCGCCCATCCGCTCCAAAGGAACGAGCTGCTCTTTTGTTAATGTATACAAATCGGCCACGTCATGTACAAGCCCTTGTTGAAACAATTGAGCAATCACCTTTTCGCCAAGTCCTTCAATGTTCATCGCCTGTCGGGAAACAAAATGGATTAAACCTTCGCGAATTTGGGCTGGACATTTTGGGTTTAAACAGCGAAGCGCCACCTCTCCTTCTAAGCGGACAAGCTCGCTTTTACATTCTGGACAATGGGTCGGCATCGCAAAAGGAATTTCGTCTCCCGTTCGCCTTTCAGGCAAAACATTTACAATTTCAGGAATAATGTCACCTGCTTTTTTGACAACGACGGCGTCGCCAATCATAATATCCTTCGCTCGAATCAAATCTTCATTATGAAGCGAAGCTCTCTGCACCGTTGTGCCAGCAACGCGAACTGGCTCTAAAAGCGCGGTTGGCGTGACCACTCCCGTACGGCCGACGCTTAATTCAATGCCAAGCAGCTTTGTGACTACTTCTTCGGCTGGAAATTTGTAAGCGATCGCCCAACGAGGGCTTTTAGCCGTTGCGCCGAGCTGTTCCTGCTGTTCAAATGAATCCACTTTAATCACAATGCCATCAATCTCATAGGAAAGCTGCGGACGTTTCCCATTCCATTCCTTTATAAATTCAATTACTTCTTCCATATTCGCACATCTCCGCCGCTCCGGATTGGTTTTAAATCCAAGCCGTTGCAAATAATCAAGCGCCTCACTGTGCGAATCGATTCCCATTTCCTCTGCATTCGCTAAACCATAAATAAACATGTCTAAATGGCGAGAGGCCGCAATTTTTGGATCAAGCTGACGCAACGATCCAGCGGCTGCATTGCGCGGGTTGGCAAACAGTTCCTCGCCGCGCTGGCGGCGCTGTTCATTTAATCGCTCAAACGATCTTTTCGGCATATAGGCTTCACCGCGCGCCTCTAACGTGACAGGTTGCTGCAGCCGCAACGGGAGCGAACGAATGGTTTTTAAATTTTCGGTGATGTCCTCTCCTGTTATTCCATCGCCCCGTGTAGCCCCTTGAGCAAAATAGCCATCCTCATAGCGCAAGGAAACAGCAAGTCCGTCGATTTTCAGTTCACATACATACGCGACATCATCGCCAACTTCTTGACGAACGCGGCGGTCAAACTCCCGCAAATCTCCTTCATTAAAAGCATTGGCAAGACTTAGCATCGGAGCACGATGCTCCACTTTTTGGAAAGCATCTAACGCTTGTCCGCCTACACGCTGGGAAGGAGAATCTTTCGTTTTTAAATCAGGATGCGCCTCTTCAAGAGCGATGAGCTCCTGCAGCAGCCGGTCATATTCAGCATCAGGCACCGATGGTCGATCCAATACGTAATACTCATAGTTATATTGATCTAAAAGACGGCGAAGCTCCTCAATGCGCCCAATAGCTGTTTGTCGATCCATTGTTCGTTCATCCTTTCTCTAGACCTTCGTAATCGGGGCAAATTTAGCTAATAATCGCTTAATTCCAATCGGACTTTGGAAAGCGATATCCAGCTCTTTGTCGTCTCCGTCTCCGCGCACGCTCACAACGGTTCCGATTCCCCACTTTTTATGCTCTGCTTTATCGCCTACCTTCCAAGCGACCGCTTCTCCTCCTGTCGTTGTCGGCACCGCAGCTAAACGAACGGACTTCGTTCTCGCTTGTTCGTTTGCTGGCCAGCGCTTCGTTTTATTCACCTGTTCGACTAATTCATCAGGAATTTCCCCGATAAAGCGCGAAGCTGGATTCACATTCGTTCGGCCGAACAGGGTGCGCATTTGGGCGCTTGTTAAAAACAATTCCTCTTCGGCGCGGGTAATGCCGACATAGGCCAAGCGCCGCTCTTCTTCCATTTCCTCTTCATCGTCGAGTGAGCGGCTATGTGGAAAAATGCCTTCTTCCATGCCGATCAAAAAAACGACAGGGAATTCTAATCCCTTTGCCGAGTGAAGCGTCATAAGCACAACGGCTTCCTTGTCTGTTTCCTCTTCATTGTTTAACTGGTCAATGTCAGCCACTAAAGCAAGATCCGTTAAAAAGGCGATGAGCGATTTATCTTCACTTACATTTTCAAAATGTTTGGTTACGGATAAAAATTCATCAATATTCTCAAGCCGGCTTTGCGCTTCCAATGTTTTTTCCGCTTCAAGCATCTCGCGGTACCCCGACTTCTCTAAAACATCCTCTACCAACTCCGTAACAGATACATATTCTTGCAGCTGCCCCCAATGTTCTATTTGCCGACGAAATTCATGCAACGAAGCGGCAATGCGCGCACTAATCCCCATATGCTCAAGCTCGCCAAGCGCCTGAAACATCGAAAGACCGTGTGCGGAAGCGTAGCTTGCAATTTTATCGAGCGATGAAGCGCCGATACCGCGCTTTGGCACATTGATAATTCTCGTCAAACTAATATCGTCATTTGGATTGGCGATCAAACGCAAATACGCCAAAATATCTTTAATTTCTTTTCGGTCATAGAACTTTAAGCCGCCGACGATTTGATAAGGAATATTCGATTTAATCAACACTTCCTCCATCATCCGCGATTGGGCATTCGTGCGATACAATATGGCGAAATCCGAATAGCGGCGCTTGCTGCTGTCCACATACTCTTTAATTTTACCAGCGACAAATTGCGCTTCATCTGATTCGCTCATCGCCTCATAATAGGCGATTTTTTTTCCTTCCGGATTTTCGGTCCATAATCTTTTTGGTTTGCGGTTGTAGTTATTTTCAATGACCTTGTTCGCCGCTTGTAAGATGCGCTTGGTCGAACGATAGTTTTGTTCAAGAAGTACTACTTTGGCATTGGGATAGTCCGTTTCAAATGATAAGATATTTTGAATGTCCGCTCCACGCCAGCGATAAATCGATTGATCGGAATCACCGACAACGCATAAATTCTGAAATCTCGCGGCCAGCATTTTAACAAGCATATACTGCGCTCTGTTCGTATCCTGATATTCGTCAATATGAATATACTGAAATTTATATTGATAATGCTCAAGCACTTCCGGCACGCGTTCAAACAGCTGAATCGTCACCATAATTAGGTCGTCAAAATCAAGAGAATGGTTGCGCAGAAGACGCTGTTGATATTCGGTATACACATCGCTTACCACTTTTTCATAATAAGTAGCTGCTTTTTTAGCAAATTTCTCCGGAGAAAGCAGCTCGTTTTTAGCGCTGCTGATCGTTCCTAAAATGGCACGCGGATCAAATTTTTTCGGATCGATATTTTTATCATTTAAAATCGTTTTGAGCACTGAAAGCTGATCGGTCGTATCTAAAATAGAAAAGTTGCGATTAATGCCAATACGGTCGATATCGCGCCGCAAAATGCGCACGCACATCGAATGAAACGTCGAGATCCAAATCTCTTCCGCCGCTCCGCCGACAAGCGATTGCACCCTCTCCTTCATTTCACGGGCTGCTTTATTTGTAAAGGTAATCGCTAAAATGTTCCAAGGGGCAACATGCTTTTCCGCCATCAAATAAGCAATACGGTGCGTCAATACGCGCGTCTTTCCGCTTCCCGCTCCAGCCATGATCAATAAAGGCCCTTCCGCCGTTTTGACGGCCGCTTGCTGCTCGGGATTCAAATTCGCAAGCAGCTTATTGGATAAGAAATTCAATTCTATCACCACCATACAAACATTTGTTCTATTTTACTACATTTTTTCTGTTCAGACAATTTCGCGTTTCACAGCTTTCACTGTTTCTAACGCTTTCGGCAAATCGTGATATATCGCATTTCCGACGACAATCGTGTCCGCATATTGCGCCATTTCCTTTGCTTGTTCTGGGCTTTCAATGCCACCACCGTAAAACAGCCGCGTATGATGCAGCGCCTCTTTCACTCGGCGTACCGTTTCTACATTTCCATAAGTGCCGCTGTACTCTAAATAAAAAATCGGCAGTTGATACATTTTTTCCGCTATTAATGCATAGGCGACAATATCTTCGTCAGAAAGCTCCGTCTTCGCTTCCGTAAGCATTGCCGCTTTGCAGTTTTTGTTTAAAATGCAATATCCCTCCATGAACATTTCATCCCAATTCATAAGCTCCCCAAATTGCTTCATCGCCTCATGATGCAAATCGACTATCCACTTTGTCTGTCTGCTATTTAAAACCGTCGGGATGAAATATAAATCAAATCCGGGCGTCACAGATTCGATATTCGATACTTCTAAAACGCAAGGAACCGCAAATCGGCGAATGCGCGCCATTAGATCGAGGACATTCTCGAGCGTGACATGATCCGTTCCCCCGACAATGACTGCATCCGTTCCAGATTCGCAAATTTGTTCCAGATGCTCCTCGCTGATCTCTTTATGGGGATCCAGCTTAAACACGTGACGCCACTGGTGAATATCGTACATAGAAAAACCTCCATTTACTTCTCCGTCATCAGACGTGGGGATTGATTGGCAAAAACGACGAATCTCGCTTTGTCTGCTGCTAACAAGCAACCATTTGTCTGGTTACGATCAAACACTCTTTATCCATCATCTTATTATAACAAATCCTCGCGCTGATGGATGAGCCTATAAGCCTTATTCATCGCAAACCTATATATACCATTACAAAAAAGAGCCGAGGACCGCATAAGAACCAATGTCTCTTCTTCAAAAAAGAAAAGGAGCACCAAAACAAGGCTCCTTCCTTTCATTTTATATGATTCGTTTCTTTGAAGTCGTCAGCTTGCTCTTCTTTAATACGTTCAAGCACCATTTCATAAGCATCGCTTCCATAGTTCAAACATCGTTTGACACGAGAGATAGTAGCTGTGCTAGCCCCCGTTTCTGTTTCGATTTTGTGGTACGTATAGCCTTCTCGGAGCATACGGGCCACTTCAAGGCGCTGGGCCAACGACTGAATTTCGTTGACCGTGCATAAATCATCAAAAAAACGATAGCATTCCTCTAAGTCACGAAGCGAAAGAATGGCTTGAAACAATTGATCGACTTCTCTGCCTCTCAGCTTATCAATTTGCATATAGTATTCAACCCTCCATTTACTATACTAACGATATTGGACCATATCAAGTGATGGCACAACATTAATCCAAGTCTTTCCCGGAGTAAATCCGACCGGCACACCATGATCATACGGCAGCAACCGCCCATTGACATTTTTCCATTCCACACGCTTGACGGTGCCGTTTTGAAATAAATATCCATCTCCACCGGAGGTCAAATCGATATCGCGCCGGCCATATTCATCCGCAATCGTGTGGATCGCCGCAACAATGAACACGTTTTGAACCAAAATAGGATCATGTGTATCATAATCGATCGTTTGCTCTCCTCCGCTGTAACGGATGTAGCCTTTTTTATCCGAAATGTATTGATACTGAACATGAGCATAAGATCTTTTGGAATACGAAATATCCACTTGCTCTGCCGGTTCATTTTGCGCTTCATTTTTGAAAAAAGGAAGCGCTTCTACCGTTTCTTCTAAAGAATAGCCTTTTTCTTTTGCTCCTTTTTCGATATTAGCAAATGCAATATACGAATTATGTGGAGCCTTTCGGAACGAAGCTCTTTTAAAGAGCGTTCCGTCATAAAACAACCCATTCAAATAATCTGTTCCGCCAGCTTCCAGCATACTTTTTGCTTCAGGGCTCCAGCCGTGACAAATATAGAGCGCATCAAATCCTTTGCTTAGCTCAATATAATAATCACGAGCGCTGCGAACCGGCCCCACTTTTTCAGGGAATTCGCTTTGATATAAGGCTAAAAAACGTGTAATATCCCCTTCTGCCAGCACCTCATATACAACATCCGCTTTCTGCAATCCTGATTGGGGGCGGGCCGCCGGATGGTTGTTAATCATCACACCTACCACACGATGATTCGCGTCCTGTTTGGCAGGCAACCCTGTCAATGGCGAAAGTACCTGTTGCTGTCCAGTCCCGTTTTCCGGTTCCTTCTGTGGCGTTTCTATAACTGTCGCAGGCTGACGTTCCTTTTTTTCGGCTTTTGTACAGCCGCTAAACAGAAGACATGTTCCACTTATGGCAATTAACCAGCGCTTCAATCCTCACACAACCTTTTTCTTTTATATTTTAACGCATTATCGACGGAAAGAGTACCGTTTTATTCATGACATCATAAATTCCTTTTTGCGTAATGCGAATATAAGGCAAATGAGTCGATTGAAAAAATAATAACGAATAAATAGGATCAACAAAGCGATAGCCTCGTTCTTTTAATAGCTCCTTTAACTTGTTCTCTTCGCGGATCAGGCTGTCGACACGTTCATTGGACATCATCCCGTTCAGCACAAGCGGAATTTCATGAATGATTTCCCCGTTTTCAGCCAGTACCATTCCGCCGCCAATTTCACACATGCGCTGAAATGCCATTAGCATATCCCGCTTGCTTTTGCCAATTAATAAAATATCGCCGGTATTAGAATAAGAGCTGACCAATCCTTTCACATGGGTGGCAAACCCCTTAACCACTGTATTGACACGCCATCTCCCCTGACGATCTACAAGCATTAAAAAGCTCTCATCATGGCTCTCCGCCAATTCATCGTGCGCAGTGTCAATTAATACAGAATATGGGCGCATAATCACCGAATTCTCCATATACATTCCAAGAGGCATGGAAAATTGTAAATCATCCATTGACAATTGCCAAGTCAATTGAAGTGGACCTATACCATACGTTCGCCAGTCGATACCGTGATCCCACGTTTCAAAATCTCCGTCTCGCAGCATCCATTGCCCTTTTGAAAGCACACTTACAGGCGTCGGGTCTTCCTTATCGCGCAAAAAGTTAATATTGGCGAACCGTCCTGTCGTGATCGTACCGTGTAAATGTTCCATATGATAATGGCGCGCCACATTGAGTGTTGCCATATGATACGCATCAATGACAGGAACCCCTTTTTGGATCGCGATGCGAATCATCTGATCAATAATGCCGTGTTCATAAAATGAAGGCGGTGAACCATCTGTTGTAAAAATGATGTGATCATATTGCTCAATCCCTAATTCTTTCATCTCTTCAAGCAGCTTCGGCAAATCCGGACGAATCGATGAATACCGTAATGAAACCGTATACCCGTGCAAAAGCCTATGGTATACCTCTTTGCCTGTCATGGCTTCATGGTCGCAGTCCGTGCCAGCCAGCATCATTTTTGTAAGCGTTTTCTCTGAAGCTCCCGGAAAATGTCCCTCAATTCGCTTTTTCATGCTTTTAGCCTCTTGAATCCAATGAAGCATCGTATCATCTCCGGCAAGAAGCTTCGGCCAGCCTGTTAACTCGCCAGCCTGTATGACCGATTTTTGCTTAAGCCATTCTTTAATGATGGCATAAGAAAAAGTATCATCTTCTTTAGCGAGTTCTGTCTGCCCATCCAAACGGCACCACCAATAGATCGTTGCCGGTAACGATTCCATATCCCTCAGAAAAGAAAACGCTTTCTTTTTTGCGAGCTGCAAAACAAGGAATAAGTTATCATTGATGATCGTTGTCGTACCAAACTTTGCTGCATATTCGGCAAACGTTTGGGGATTATATAACTGAAAAGGATGGGCGTGTGGTTCGATATAGCCAGGGACTAAATAGTAGTCGCTGCAATCAATCACTTCGCACTGTTCCAGATCGCTTGGCAAACGCTCGCCCGCATAAACAATGCGATCATGTTTTATCCAAATATTCCCTCTTACCCATTTACGTAAATATGAATGCAAATACGTCGCATTGGTAAGCAACTTTGCTGGTGATCGCTTTCCATCAATGATCGCCATTTGTTCGCGAAGTTGCTCGGTGTTCCACTGATAGCGTTGTTCGGCCATATATACATCCCCGTTCCTTTTTTTCCAAAATTGTACCATATGATCATTTTACCGTATTAAAGTCATTTACACAAACAAAAAAAGAGGAGGAAATATATGGTCAAAGTAAATATTGGCATCCTGAATGCCTTCATTCGAATAACATGCGGATTAACCATGCTTGCCTGGGCCACTTCCAAAATGGTCAAGCATCCTTGGCGCGATTCCTATATGGTGATTGCTTGGTTAGCCGCTATGAAAGTGGCAGAGGGCATTACACGCTTCTGTCCGCTCACAGCATTGTACGAAAAATGCCGGAAGCAAGAACAAACAAAGGAAACAGCAAACAACCCAACTTAATGATAAAAACGGGGCTGACTTTCATAAGCCAGCCCTCTAATCTATGCATGATAAGGAGAGAATTCATAATGCTGCTTGAATATATGACCGATATGTCATTTGTGCTTGCTACCTTAATCGGGAGCATTGTCGCTCTTACTTTTGTTTATGTGAAGAAAAAGCGCGTGCGGTAGCTTTGCGACCAATATCGCTTCGATAAAATAATTGATCACATTGGATATGAGAAATTTCCGTATACACTTCTTGCTGCGCAGCCGGCAACGTCTCACCTTTTGCCGCAACGAGCAGCACACGGCCGCCATTTATGCATACGATGCCATTTTCAACCTTCGTTCCAGCATGAAATACAAGTGTGTCTTCTTTCAACGCGTCTAGCCCGATAATCGGCGCTCCTTTTTCGTATGCATCGGGATAGCCTTTAGAAGCTAAAACGACGCCAACAACCGCTTCATTAGACCACTTCGGCTTCGCCTCTTTCCCTTCCAGTAAATCGACCAGCAGCTCAACCAAATCTGTTTCTAAACGGGGCAGCACCACTTGCGCCTCCGGATCACCGAAACGGGCATTGAATTCAATGACTTTTGGTCCTTGAGGGGTTGCGATTAGCCCTGCATACAAAACGCCTGTAAATGGATTTCCTTCTGCGACAAGCGCTTTTGCGATGGGATGAATGATTTGCTCAATGGCTTGCTCCACGACTTCTGCAGAAATCTGCGGCACAGGAGAGTACGCTCCCATTCCTCCTGTATTCGGACCCTCATCGTTATCAAAGGCGCGTTTATGATCCTGGGCGATCGCCATTGGGTAAGCTTTTTCACCGTTGACAAAAGCCATCAACGAAAACTCTTCCCCCTCTAAAAACTCTTCAACCACGACTTGCGCACTTGCTGCCCCAAATTTCTTTTCGATCATCATATCATATAAAGCGGCTAAGGCCTCTTGTTCCGTCATCGCCACAGTAACACCTTTTCCAGCCGCCAGTCCATCCGCTTTGATGACAATCGGCGCTCCCTTTTCCTCCACATACGCTTTGGCCTCTTCATATGAAGTAAAGGAGCGATACTCCGCTGTCGGTACGCCATATTTTTGCATCAATTCCTTTGCAAACGCCTTACTTCCCTCGATCAGTGCGGCTTTCTTTTTCGGTCCAAAAATGCGTAACCCTTCTTCTTCAAAGCGATCGACAATTCCATTCAATAACGGTGCTTCTGGACCGACAATGGTCAAATCGATTCTTTCGTTTTTAGCAAAATGCACAAGCCCTTCGATATCCTGTTCATCGATGGGAATCAGTTGGGCTGCCTGAGCCATTCCCGGATTCCCCGGTGCGGCATACAGCTTTTGCACAAGCGGACTTTGCGCCGCTTTCCAAACGATCGCATGCTCCCGTCCCCCACGGCCGATTACGAGTACTTTCATTTACTTCACTCCTTAATGCTTAAAATGGCGCACGCCAGTAAAGACCATGGCAATGCCGTATTCATCTGCCTTTTTGATGGAATCCTCATCGCGGATCGATCCGCCCGGCTGAATGATCGCGGTGATTCCTGCTTTGGCTGCTGCTTCCACTGTATCATCCATCGGGAAAAATGCATCAGAGGCTAAAGCGGCTCCTTGCGCTTTATGACCCGCTTGTTCAATCGCAATTTTAGCTGCGCCCACGCGATTCATTTGCCCTGCTCCGACCCCGATTGTCATATGGTCTTTCGCGAGCACAATCGCATTGGACTTGACATGCTTGACCACCTTCCATGCCAACTTTAAATCTTCCCATTCCGTTTCGGTCGGCTGCCGTTTCGTGACAATTTTTATCTCGGCATCGTCCAATGTGTATCGATCTTCATCTTGTACAAGCAGGCCGCCATGCACGGACACGAAAAACGGTTCATTTTTGTGCTGCGCTGCAAAATCAATGGTTAATAAGCGAAGATTTTTCTTCTGCGTTAAAATTTCAACGGCTTCTTCACTGAAGGATGGAGCGATAATAATTTCAAGAAAAATTTCATGCATTTTTAATGCCGTATCGCGGTCCACTTCTCGGTTCAAGGCGACAATTCCGCCAAAGATTGAAGTTGGATCCGCTTCATACGCTCTTGTAAAAGCGGCCAAAATCGTATCGCCGATTCCTACTCCGCACGGATTCATATGCTTAACCGCAACGGCGGCCGGTTCAGCAAATTCTTTGACAATTTGCAATGCCGCATTCGCATCATTAATATTGTTATAGGATAGCTCCTTGCCATGCAGCTGTTTAGCCGCCGCAATGGAAAAGATAGAGCCAAGCGGCTTTTGATAAAAAGCAGCTTGTTGATGCGGATTTTCGCCATAGCGTAAATCTTGTTTTTTCGTAAAGGTCATGGTCAAGGATTCTGGATAGCGTTCCCCCGCGAAATTTGTTAAATACTCAGCAATCATGGCATCGTAAGCGGCCGTATGACGGAATACTTTCGCCGCCAATTTTAAATTCGTATCATGAGAAACCGCCCCATTTTCCTCGAGCTGCTGCAATACGATTTCATAATCAGCCGGATCAACAACAACCGTTACATATTGATGATTTTTCGCCGCCGCCCGAAGCATGGTCGGACCGCCAATGTCGATATTTTCAATCGCCTCGGCAAATGTAACGTCTGGCTTGGCGATCGTTTGCTGGAACGGATATAAATTCACAACGACTAAGTCAATTGGTCGAATATGGTGCTCATCAAGCTGCTTGCTATGGCGCTCATCATCGCGAATCGCTAAAAGTCCGCCATGGATCATTGGGTGCAGCGTCTTCACACGCCCATCTAAAATTTCCGGAAATCCTGTGACCTCAGAAATGCTGATCACCGGAATCCCTTCTTGCTCTAGAGCTTTCTTCGTTCCACCTGTTGAAATGATTTCGATTCCCAATTCTGACAAGCGCTTAGCGAAAGCAATGATACCTTCTTTATTCGAAACACTTATTAAAGCACGTTGAGCTTTCATGCATGTTCGATCCTTTCTCTCAATGTTCAAACAATGTTTGTAATACTTCGGGATATAGCTGATGCTCCAGCTCATGAATTCTCGCTTCTAATTGCTTCAACGATTCTCCTTCATAAATAGGAATGGCACGTTGTTCAATAATCGGTCCTGTATCCATTCCTTCGTCCACATAATGAATCGTCACTCCCGTTGCCTTCACACCGGCGCGATACGCTTGTCCGATTGCGTCTTTTCCAGGGAAGGCAGGCAGAAGCGAAGGATGAATATTCACCATTTTTCCCTCGTAAGCCGATAAAAGCGTTGGCCCAATTAGGCGCATATAACCGGCTAAAACGATCCACTCAATCCCTTTTTCTTTTAAGCGCATTAAAATATCGCGTTCAAACTCGGCCTTTTCTGCATAATCTTTTGGATGAAAAACAAAGGTAGCGATCCCTTCTTTCTTCGCTCTCTCAATCACCTTTGCTCCCGGGCGATCGCATACAAGCAAAGCAATGTCAGCTTGCAGTCTTTTTTGTTTGACAGCCTCGACAATCGCTTGAAAATTCGTTCCGCTGCCAGATGCAAAAATAGCGATTCGTTTCATTCCATTTTCCCTCCAGCAAAGACAACTCCTTCTCCTTTTTTCACCCGTCCGATCAGATACGCCTTCTCTCCGAGCTGTTCTAAACGTTCCAATAGCGGTTGAATCATTTCGCTATCTACCGCCATGACTAGACCGATCCCCATGTTGAAAATATTGAACATCTCCTGGCGCATCAGATGTCCCTTCTCCTGAAGCAAATCGAAAATCGGCGGAATCGGCCAAGAGCCATAATCAATTTCGGCACAAAAACCGCTTGGCAGCATGCGAGGGATATTTTCAACAAAGCCGCCCCCAGTAATATGGGCCATGCCTTTGATCGCAAATTCTTTCATCACTGCCAGCAACGGCTTCACATAAATGCGCGTCGGTTTTAGCAGCTCTTTACCTAGTGGAGCAGCGAATCCCTCATACGTTTTATGAAGGTCAAGTTGGGCTTCTTCAAGCACAATCTTCCGCACAAGCGAATAGCCGTTGCTATGAATGCCGCTTGAAGCAAGCCCAATAAGCGCATCGCCTTCTTGAATGTTTGCTCCCGTGATAAGTTTGGATTTCTCCGCTACTCCCACCACAAATCCAGCCACATCATATTCTTCTTCGCCATACATTCCAGGCATTTCTGCTGTTTCGCCGCCAATGAGGGCGCATCCCGCTTGCACACAGCCATCGGAAATACCTTTAACAATTTGCGCAATTTTTTCAGGCACCGCTTTTCCGCACGCGATATAGTCAAGGAAAAACAGCGGTTCTGCGCCTTGAACGACAATATCATTGACACACATTGCCACACAGTCGATTCCAATGGTATCATGCTCATCCATCATAAAAGCTAGCATTAATTTCGTGCCAACCCCATCTGTTCCCGATACAAGAACAGGTTCACGATATCCGAGCTGCGATAGGTCAAACATGCCGCCAAAACCGCCTAGTCCGCCCAATACTTCTTTCCGATTCGTTTTTTGTACGTGCTTTTTCATCAGCGAAACCGCTTGATATCCAGCCTCAATGTCGACACCCGCTCGCTTATACGACTCCGCCATTTTAAGTCCTCCTTTATTGCTTAACTGTTTGCTCTAATAACTGGCTGCATGTATTAGTTGGGTATTCTCCGGTAAAACATGCCATGCATTGACCGCGAAACAGAGAACCGTTCGCCGAACGCCCAATCGCTTCCAGCAATCCTTCATGGCTTAAAAATGCTAACGAATCGGCGCCAATCATCTGCCGCATCTCTTCAACCGAATGGGCGGAAGCAATGAGTTCCTCTTTTGTTGGCGTATCAATTCCATAAAAACAAGGATGAGTAATAGGCGGTGAGCTAATGCGAACATGGACCTCTTTCGCCCCAGCTTCTCGAAGCATGTTGACGATTCGTCTGCTTGTCGTTCCGCGCACAATCGAGTCATCAACCATGACGACCCGCTTGCCAGCTACGACTCCCCGGACAGGAGATAACTTCATTTTCACGCCTTGTTCACGCAATGCCTGCGACGGTTGAATAAACGTCCGCCCTACATAACGATTTTTAATTAATCCTAGCTCATATGGAATTCCTGTCACCTCTGCATAACCAATCGCGACAGAAATGCTGGAATCAGGCACACCTGTCACAACATCTGCATCGACTGGCGCTTCAAGCGCCAAGCGTTTTCCTAAATTTTTGCGGGCTGTATGAACATTGATCCCATCGACATTGCTGTCAGGACGGGCAAAATAAATGTATTCCATACTGCAAATCGAGCGCGGGCGTTTTTCCGCATAACGTTCTGCATAAATGCCGTGTTTGTTAATGATAATCAGTTCTCCAGGCTCTACTTCGCGCTCGTATACAGCTCCCACTACATCAAACGCACACGTTTCCGAAGCGACGACATAAGCATTGCCAAGACGGCCGATAGAAAGCGGACGGAATCCTTGCGGATCAAGAGCGATGTACATTTCTGTTTCCGTCAACAAAAGGAAGGCGAATGCTCCTTCGAGATAGTTGAGGGCCACCTTGATTTGCTCCTTTAACGTTGGCGCCATGCTACGACGAATTAAATGAGCAAATACTTCCGTATCCGAAGTCGTTTGAAAAATGCTTCCTTGCTGTTCAAGACGGAGCTTAAGCTCAGCCGCGTTGACTAAATTGCCGTTATGGGCCAAAGCAATGCTTCCGCTTTGCGAGCGGAATAGCAGAGGCTGAACATTTTCGTAGCCTCCGCCTCCTGCTGTTGCATAGCGCACATGCCCAATCGCTGCCGCTCCGTTTAATTGCTGTAGCTGGCCATCGCTAAATACTTCCGTCACAAGCCCGAGACCTTTATGTCCCTTCAATGTTTCACCATCGGAAACGACAATCCCTGCCCCTTCTTGGCCGCGATGCTGTAAGCTGTGCAATCCATAATAAGTGACTTGTGCCGCTTCCTCGTGTCCCCAAATCCCAAAAATTCCACATTCTTCGTTTAATCCTTTGATTTCAGCAAGCATGGAATAGCTCCTTTCCACACGCTTCTCATTTGTGTAACCGAAAGCTGGACAACTGTTTTACCGCTTTCTGCCTCGATATGAAGCATCCCATCACTAGTGACTTCTCCAAGCAAAGTCGCTTCTATGAACTGTTCAAAGGCCGCCTGATGTTCCTTTTTCACGGACACAATAAAACGCGATTGTGTTTCGCTGAATAATTCGGCAACCGCATCGCCGCTAATCTTTACCTTTGCTCCTAATCCATCCGCATTCATTAAACATTCAGCTAACGCTACGGACAAACCGCCTTCAGATACATCGTGAGCGGAAGCAACCAATCCGGCGCGAATCGCCGCTAAAAGCGCTTGCTGGCGCTCGGCCTCCACATGCAAGTCAATGCTTGGCGCTTTGCCGAAAATGCGGCCTTCTAATAATTTTTGTAATTCACTGCCGCCAAATTCCTGCTTTGCTTTTCCAATCACATAAATGAAATCGCCAGACTGTTTGAACGCTTGCGTCGTGATATGGCTCAATTCATCAACGAGCCCGACCATTCCGACAACCGGGGTTGGGTACACCGCTTCACCATTCGTTTCGTTGTAAAGCGATACATTGCCGCTAATGACCGGTGCATTTAATAAACGGCACGCCTCGCTCATTCCATCGACCGCTTTTTCAATCTGCCAAAAAATTTCTGGTTTTTCAGGATTTCCAAAATTAAGACAATCTGTAATCGCTAGCGGCTTAGCGCCTGAGCAGACAATATTCCGGGCCGCTTCCGCAACGGCGATTTTTCCTCCTGTCTCTGGATCTAAATAAATGTAGCGTGAGTTGCAGTCCGTCGTCATCGCCAATGCTTTTTTTGTCCCGCGAATACGCACAACCGCCGCATCTGATCCCGGCGCGACTACCGTATTCGTTCGCACCATATAATCATATTGATCATATACCCATTCCTTGCTCGCAATCGTCGGTTGCGCTAACAATGAAAGCAGTGTTTCCTCATAGTTCTCTACCGTCGGAAGATAATCGATTTGTTGAAATTCTTGATAATAATCCGGTTCTTTGGACGGCTTATGATACACGGGTGCATCTTTCGCTAAAGCATCGACTGGAACCTCAGCGACCACTTCGCCATGGAAATAAAGACGAAGCATTTTGTCATCCGTTACTTTTCCGATCGCAGTGGCCTCAAGCCCGTATTTAGCAAACAAATCATAAATTTCTTGCTCGCGGCCCTTTTTCACAACAAGAAGCATCCGTTCCTGCGATTCTGAAAGCATCATTTCGTACGGAGTCATCCCTGTTTCGCGCTGTGGCACAAGATCTAAATTCATCTCAATGCCAAAGCCGGCTTTGCTGGCCATTTCAGCAGAAGAACTAGTAAGCCCGGCAGCGCCCATGTCTTGGATGCCAACGAGCGCATCAGACTGAACGACTTCTAAGCAAGCTTCCAGCAACAATTTTTCCATAAAGGGATCACCGACTTGAACCGCTGGGCGCTTTGCTTCAGACTCTTCGGTCAGTTCTTCAGAAGCAAAGGTGGCCCCATGAATGCCGTCGCGTCCTGTTTTAGCTCCAACATACATCACCGTGTTGCCGACACCCGATGCTACACCGCGCTGAATATCCTCATGACGGATCAATCCCACACACATAGCATTGACGAGCGGATTGCCGTCGTAAGCACGGTCAAATTGCACCTCGCCGCCGACGGTCGGAATGCCAACACAGTTTCCATATCCGGCAATGCCAGCGACAACATGTTCAAATAAATATTTGACACGAGGAGAAGTTAACTCCCCAAAACGCAATGAATTCAGCAAGGCGATCGGCCGAGCTCCCATGGAAAAGACATCGCGAATAATTCCTCCAACCCCAGTTGCTGCGCCTTGGTACGGTTCAATCGCAGAAGGATGGTTATGGCTTTCAATTTTAAACGCAACGGCTAATCCGTCACCAATATCGACAATCCCTGCCCCTTCACCAGGCCCTTGCAAAACATGATCGCCTTCAGTCGGGAATTTTTTTAAAACGGGCTTGGAGTTTTTATAGCTGCAATGCTCCGACCACATCACGGAAAAAATGCCGGTTTCCGTGTAGTTAGGCAAACGCCCAAGAATGCGTTCTACCATTGCAAACTCTTCATCTGTTAATCCCATTTCACGATATAATTTTTCTTCTTTAATCATTGTCGGACTTGGCTCAAGAAGTAACGACATGTGCTTCCCTCCAATATTTCACAATTGACTGAAACAACTTCAAACCATCAGCGCTGCCGAGCAGCTCATCCACTGCACGCTCCGGATGAGGCATCATCCCTAGAACATTGCCTTTTTCATTGATAATACCGGCAATGTCAGCTAAACTGCCGTTCGGATTTTCCCCGTAGTATCGAAAAACAATTTGGCGATTATCGATCAGCTGCTTTAACGTCTCTTCATCGCAGTAATAGTTGCCTTCGCCATGGGCGATCGGGATCGTAATCATTTCATCCTTCTCGTACATTGAAGTAAACATTGTTTCATGATTTTCTACGCGAAGCTCTACTGGACGGCACATAAATTTTAGACTGTGATTGCGGCGCATTGCTCCTGGCAAAAGCCCGGCTTCCAACAAAATTTGAAATCCATTACATACGCCTAAAATCGGTTTCCCTGCTTCTGCCGCTTGTTGGATCGCCTTCATCACGTTGGAAAAGCGGGCAATCGCCCCTGAACGAAGATAGTCTCCGTATGAAAAGCCTCCCGGAAGTAAAATTCCATCAAACTCATCAAGATGGTCGGCATCATGCCATACATACTCGACTTCTTCTCCCAATTCATCCTTAATCGCATGGTACATATCAACATCACAGTTGGAGCCCGGAAATACAATCACTGCAAATTTCACTGCGCCACTACCTCCTCAATCTCATACCGGTAGTCTTCAATCACTGTATTGGCTAATAGCTTTTCACACATATCGCGCACAATTTCTTCAATATCGCGATCGTTTTTTTCAATCATAAGCTCCATAAACTTGCCAATCCGCACATCTTGTACTTCTTGGTAAGATAAGCTGTGAAGCGCTCCTTTTACCGCACTTCCTTGTGGATCTAGCACGTTTTCTCGCAATGTGACATATACTTTTACTTTGTACATTTTGTTTGTCCCCCTAATCTTTGTAAAATCACTTCATAGGCATCCGTTAAGTTTCCTAAATCGCGTCGAAATACATCTTTATCAAATTTTTCATTGGTTTCCATATCCCATAGACGACAAGTATCTGGCGAAATTTCATCCGCCAATATTATGTTTCCTTCCGCATCAAAACCAAACTCTAATTTAAAATCAATTAATCGAACCTGACAGCTGTGAAAATGGCGGGTGAGGATCTCATTGATCTTTAAAGCCTGCTCCTTTAATATGGCGATTTGTTCTGAGGTCGCTAGCTTTAAAATAGCAATATGGTCTTCCAACAACAGAGGGTCGCCAAGCTCATCATTTTTGTAATAAAACTCAATCAGCGGTTTTTCCAAACTTGTTCCTTCGGCAATGCCAAGCCGCTTTGCAAGGCTTCCAGCGACATAATTGCGGACAACAACTTCAAGGGGAATAATCGTTACTTTTTTAACAAGCTGCTCTGTTTCCGAAAGTTTACGAATAAAATGATTATTGACGCCGGCTTCATGCAATTTGGCAAATAATAAGCTGGTAATTTCATTATTTAAACGTCCTTTTCCAGCAATAGTTGCCTTTTTCTCTCCGTTAAATGCCGTGGCGCTATCCTTATATTCAATCCAAAACACCGCTTCTTCATCTGTGCGATACACTTTTTTTGCTTTTCCTTCATAAAGCTGCTCTAATTTTTTGACCATGGGTAGAAGCCTCCCAAAACAGAATATTAGGAATTTTTTGGCTTGTGGGCAGGTAAGGGAAAACCTTACCTGCTTTGCTTATAATCCGAGACGCGTAAAAATCGTATCAACGTGCTTGAGATGATAATGGTAATCAAAGCAATCATCGATTTCCTCTTTCGTCAATCGCTGTGTGATCGCTTCGTCTGCCTCAACCAACGAACGGAACGGAACTTGTTTCTCCCATGCGTCCATTGCTTTTGGCTGAACTAAGTCATACGCTTCCTCACGTACCATGCCTTTATCAATTAACGCTAACAAAACGCGTTGAGAATAAATCAATCCAAGCGTGCGATCCATATTGCGTTTCATATTTTCTGGGAATACTGTCAAGTTTTTTACAATATTAGCAAAGCGATTGAGCATATAGTTCAACGCGATGGTGGCATCAGGCAAAATAATGCGTTCAGCTGATGAATGGGAAATATCGCGTTCATGCCAAAGCGGCACATTTTCGTAAGCCGTTAGCATATATCCGCGAATGACACGCGCCATCCCTGTCATATTTTCAGAGCCGATTGGATTGCGTTTATGCGGCATTGCAGAAGATCCCTTTTGTCCCTTAGCAAAAAACTCCTCCACTTCACGTGTTTCACTCTTTTGCAAACCACGAATTTCAACAGCAAATTTTTCGATGGACGTTGCAATGAGCGCCAATGTCGCCATATAATGGGCATGGCGATCACGCTGAAGAGTCTGAGTGGAAATAGGTGCTGGCTCTAATCCAAGCTTTTCGCATACATACTTTTCAACAAAAGGATCAATATTCGCATACGTTCCGACAGCTCCGGAAATTTTCCCAACTCGAACCGTTTCAGCAGCCTGTTTGAAACGTTCTAAGTTTCGCTTCATTTCCTCATACCAAAGAGCTAATTTCAACCCAAACGTTGTCGGCTCTGCATGAACCCCATGCGTCCGTCCCATCATGACCGTATATTTATGCTCTTGTGCTTTTTCCTTTAATACTTGAATAAAGTACTCTAAATCTTTAAGCAAAATTTCATTTGCCTGCTTCAGCAAATACGATAAAGCGGTATCGACAACGTCCGTCGATGTTAATCCATAATGCACCCATTTTCGTTCTTCTCCTAATGTTTCGGAGACCGCACGGGTAAAGGCAACCACATCGTGACGAGTTTCTTCCTCAATTTCTTTAATGCGCTGGATATCGAACGAAGCGTTTTGGCGAATTTTCGCCACGTCTTCCTTTGGAATGACTCCCAGCTCCGCCCAAGCCTCACAAGCTAAAATTTCTACTTCCAGCCACGCTTTAAAGCGATTTTCTTCCGTCCAAATCGCTCCCATCTCCGGTCTTGTATACCGTTCGATCATTTTTTTTCCTCCTTCTGCACTCAAACATCTGTCATTTCATCCAAATTTTCAAATCATCGATACGTTGCAGTGCGGCATCTACATTTTCAGCAAGCAGCGTAACATGTCCCATCTTCCGTTTGTGCTTCGCCTCTTTTTTCCCATATAAATGAAGGTGCATATCGGCCATTTCGGCAATGCAGTCTATTACTGGCTGGAGATGCTCGCCTAAAATATTGACCATCACAGCCGGCTTCAATAATTCTGTACCGCTTAAAGGCCAATTGCAGATGGCACGAATATGTTGCTGAAATTGAGAGGTCACACAAGCATTAATTGTATAATGACCTGAGTTGTGCGGTCTAGGGGCAAGCTCATTAATATAAATATCTCCTTCACTGGTTAAAAACATTTCCACTGCCAGTGTTCCGACTAATTCAAAATACGTCGCAAGTCTTTCTGCATAAGCGATGGCTTTTTGGGCGATGTGTTCAGCCATTCGTGCGGGAACGATCGTTTGGTGCAAAATATTATCAAGATGGATATTTTCTGCAACAGGAAATACTTTCATATCTCCTAGTCCATTTCTTGATACAATGACAGAGACTTCTTTTTCAAAGGAAACCCATCCTTCTAACACACAATGGCCTGATTGCAGCAACAAACTAGCCGCTTGGACATCCTTTTTGGAACGAATCACAAATTGCCCTTTGCCATCATAACCGCCTCGGCATGTTTTCAGCACACACGGCAGGCCAATCGCATCAACGGCCGTCACTAATTCTTCTTTTGTTTGCACCTCCTGATAAGGGGCAACTGGAAGTCCTGCTGTCACAATCGCTTGTTTTTCTGTAGCTCGATCTTGAGTGATCATGAGCAGCTTGCTTCCTTGTGGAACATAGGAGTGGCTGACAAGCCAATCGAGCGCTGCCGCATCAATGTTTTCAAATTCATACGTAATCACATCGCTTACCTCAGCCAGCTTTTGAATGGCACTTAAATCGCTATATTCTCCCGTAATTTCGATATCTGCTACTTGACTGCACGGAGAATCGGCGATCGGGTCAAGCACGGCAATGCGGAACCCCATTTCTTTAGCGGCAATAGCCATCATTCGACCAAGCTGTCCGCCTCCAATAATCCCAATGGTTTGTCCAGGTACGATCATCTGGTTATTCAAGATCATCACTGCTTTCTAATACTTCTTTACGAATTTGCTCTCTTCTCGCTTTTAAAGCATTCATATATTCGGAATCGAAAATCCCAAGAATGGCCGCGGCTAAAAGGCCTGCATTCGTCGCTCCTGCCTTTCCAATAGCAACAGTCGCAACAGGCACACCTCCTGGCATTTGTACGATCGATAAAAGAGAATCTAAACCATTTAACGTTTTTGATTGAATGGGCACACCGATAACAGGCAACGTTGTTTTTGCGGCTACCATCCCAGGTAGATGTGCGGCTCCCCCGGCTCCGGCAATAATGACTTTAATGCCTCTCTTTTCCGCAGATTCTGCATACTCAAACATGTAGTCAGGGGTTCGGTGTGCAGAAACCACTTTTTTTTCAAACGGAATGTGTAATTCCGATAATATATCACAAGCATGCTTCATTGTATCCCAATCCGATTGACTTCCCATAATGACACCAACAAGCGGGTTCATTTGCTCTCACCTCATTAGTTTTTACCATAGAAAAACCCAGAACGCGTGTTCCTTATTTGAGGGAAAGCACCGTTCTGGGCATAATTCGGCCATAAAAAAGGCGAAAAAGCCATTCGATCCTTTCCCTCATAGTCCAATAATTTACGGTTATTGGGTAGAGACTTTTGGGCCATATTCCCAAGATTATATGAGGGAATGTTATCAAGTTACCACTATCTTATCAATGTTTTTGTAACGATGTCAACACAGAATCGAACGTTTTTTTTAAAATAAAAAATAATGTTCGGATTCTCTATTTGTTTCACCAATTTATAGCCGAGACATATGATAAAATAGCAAAAGTGACGATTCCTGGTTTTTCTATTTAAGAAGAACGCAAGAAAGGCACCAGACAAAATTCTGTTTAGTCTTAAGTAAACAGGGAGAAGAAAGGAGAAACAACATGAAAACAAGCCCATTCGGTTCATTTCCTCCAGACTGGACGAAGCATTGGGAAAATTTTTTTAACGAAGATTTTTGGGGGAGTTTCCAATCTTTTCTCCCTGCTACAGAAAAATCAACGAACACGACAGGAGTGAATATATACAAAAAAGCAGAGAATGAGCTACTCATTGTGGTTTGTTTGCCTGGTTTAGAAGATATAGAGCATGTCGAATTATATACGTATTATAGAGCATTAGAAATTAAAGCAACGATTAATTTACATTTTCAAGGGTTTGAGCTCGTGGAGGAAGGGATTTTTCAAGGAACATGGGAAAAGACGATTCCTCTTCCTTTCCCAATAAAAGAGGAGAGAATCGAGGCAACCTATCATCACGGACTGTTAATCATTCATCTGCATCGCTTAATTCCTGATGTTCGAAAAAGGAGAATTGACATAAAAAAGACTGAATAAAAAAAGCGACTAACCTCTTCATTATAAAAGGTTAGCCGCTTTTTCTTCATTTTGGCACCTATTTTCCACGGTGCTTTTTTATGGGGGAGAGGATTTTAATGGCGTTAATAAAAACGCAAAATCTAATTGGACAAAAAAATTAGAGAACGGATTGACCAGTTCTCTAGCTTCTGTCCGCCTAGCAACGTCCTACTCTTGCAGGGGCGTTAGCCCCAACTACCATCGGCGCTGGAGAGCTTAACTTCCGTGTTCGGGATGGGAACGGGTGTGACCTCTCCGCCATCGTCACTAGACTATTCGAAGGATGGTTCCTTCAAAACTAGATAACAGATCAGAAAAGAAAGGATAGGCGGTGCTTTTCTTGATGTCTTGCTCCCCTTTTCGTATTGGTTAAGTCCTCGATCGATTAGTATCCGTCAGCTGCACGTGTCGCCACGCTTCCACCTCGGACCTATCTACCTCGTCA